>CAXGWX010000026.1:0-22217 GCA_964013445.1 uncultured Bdellovibrionales bacterium
CGTTCTTCCAGATGGGTGAAAAATGAGTGGGCAATATTGAGTCCAGCCAGGAGCAGAATGAGGAGACCGGTAAGTGATGCAAATCCGGTTGCCATCGTTAAAATCTGACTTGTATTTGCAGCGGTTTTATCGATGCTCAAGCCAAGACTTTGAATTTGTTTGACCAAAGTTGGAATGGCTTTTGGGTGAGTAGCCTTGACCAGGATGGCGCTATAACTTTCAGCTTTGTCTGGTGCATATTCCTTGAGGATATTTCTTCCGACTTCTATGGGGACGCTCACCCCAAGTTTCATGGCGTAGGGGGATGCGCCGACGATTTGAGCCGGCTTTTTGCCCACTTTTGTTTTTCCATCCTGGCCGAGCATAAGTGAACGACCGAAGCGGATGTTGAATTGAAACCCATTGAGGCTTGTGGGGGTGAGTTGAGGAAGGTTCAGGCTTGGGGCGATGGCAGAGTTATACATATCGATGAGTGTATTCGAGACAACCACAGGCACCGCTTCTCCAGGCACCTTTGCCAGCGTTTCAGGGGAGAGTTCCAGAAGCTGGGGGTCAAGCCCCGTAATAAAGAGGTCCGTATAGAGTTTTCGACCAAAGAGCCCTTGCCCACCCTGTGCACCCATGGGCAGTGGAATTTCAAGCTTAGGGTAGACCCTTTCCACATCCGGTAGCTTTTCCAGTTGGCGTATCTCTGCCTCTCCAAAGCCAGATTTGCCGAGAAGAGTTCCCGCATTAAATTTTAAGATGCCCAAGTCGATATTTTTGGGTGTCACCTCGATCATATCGAGGGGGAGTTCGTGAACGATTTGCTTAAGGACAAGATCACGACCGCTCAGGCCAAGGGCGCTGATCAGTGCAAAAATGCTACAGCCTAAGGCGATCCCAAAGACCGCAAGGAAGGTACGGCTTGGGCTGCTCGACAGTTGCCGCAGAGCAACCTCTAGCATTGTTTTTGTTTTCATTGAGTGGGTTCCGCCTTGGTGGCCCCGTTCCAACCATGGGCCAATTCAACATGTAAATAAGGGGACTCATGTAAAACATTGAGGTTTAAAGGACCGAATCGATCAGCAAGCTGCAGTATGAATGCAAAGAGTGCGGCCTGTTGTCCCGCCATATTTGTTTGCAAAAAGGATTTCACCTTATCAACCAGGGCTGGGGAGTTGAGGTTCAATGCAAAGAGCTTTGTTTGTGTGCCGGGCATATCTTTTTGTTCGCTCTTCTTTTGTACGCTGGCCGTAATCATTTTTTGTAGATGGTCTTCACCAGTAGCATAGAGATAGGTATCTCCAACAATAGCCCAACCCAGACCAATCTTTTTCTTTGTTTTGTTGCTTAAGGATTCAAAGATATGTACCTCGTGCCCATCTATGTTTTGCTTTGCGTAGGTGAGGTTAGCGCCACGCTGGAGCAAAATGGCCTGGAGTTTTAAAAGCAGCTGCAGCATTTCCTCTGGCGAGTGCAGGTGAGCCGCAACCCCTGTTTGCACTGCATGCAAGAGCTGTCTGGCATGCAAGCCCTTGAGCCGTTTTGGCAATTTCGGCAACTTTTGTAGATTCATGGTGGCAAGCATGGGACCTCGAAAAAGGTTGAGCAAATCTTTTTCCACACTCAGGCCGGTGGCCTTCTCAATGGGGTTAAAGAAGCGTTTGAGCAACTTGGGTCCGGTTAATGATTTTAACACCTGATAGCCGTTTTTGTGGAAAGCGCTGGTTTCCATTTGCAACATGGCTGAATTTGTCGTCACAGGTTTTTGCTGCCAGGTGCTGGTCTTTTTCTCAGCATTTTTGGTCCAAGGCTCCGGCATAATAAAGAGACTCTTTAGGCCATCGCCGCCTAAGTTAAAGCCAGCCCGTAAGGTTTGTGCCTCCTGCTTGGCGACGTAAAGGCGCAAGGGGTGAGTACGAAGTTCTTGCGGCCAGTTTTGTGCCGGGTGACTTTGCTTTGGACTTGTATTGTCCAGATCTTTAAGCATCTTTTCAAGTTCTGCTCGTGCCTCTGGATGAGCGAGCACGATGAGTTGCCCAACCTGAACAAAATGAATGACAGGGGCCAGTTCTGCCCCAAATGGACGGCCAGCAGTCTCGAGTTTGAAACGGTGATAATCTTCTTCTTGCAAAGATATTGGAAATTGTTTGCCCAGCTGCTTTTCCAGGGATTGGCGAAAGGCTTTTATATCTTGTAGGTGAGCGATGAGGATGCCTTGCAGCGGATTTTCATTGGCATAGGCCAAGAGGGGCTTTTCCAGGTCGAAACCAAATTGCATAAGACTTTGGGTGTCTCCCGGATCAAAGCCTAAGCTTTCAGCTAAGCCAGTCTTTAGTTTTGTCCTGACGTCCTTGGGCAAGTTTTGGCTAAACCCCTCAAAATAGGTGTTGAAGCCCTGGCTTAGATTCTTAATGGAGCTTATTTCCAAAACGACGGGACTTTTTGCGGGGACAAGTTGCCATAGGTCATAGGTCTTTTTTGACTCGCAGCTGCTGCAACCGCTCAAGAGGAGGATAAGCAAAGAGGAAATTCCTATGCAATATCCATGTTGTTGTCTGCTGAAAGTGGCGAACATCATTTTTCCTGTCTTGGAGCCGGTGAAAGAAAACCGCTCATATCTATAAATTCTTGGCAGCACATTCAAGCGGTTTTTCCCCTTTCCAGGGCTCAGCCGGGAAAAAAGTAAAATATTGCCTAATACTTAGGTTGACCTGGTGTGCGGGACTTTGTTAGATGTTGAGGCCAATTTGGTGAAATATGCCAAATGAGTTTGGAGTTTTGGGGTGCCAGCCGTGAAAATTTTTGTTTGTGTTTTTGTGCTCTTGCTTAGTGGTTGCGGCTTTATTGTCACCGGCATGGAAGTGGTGAACGCTAAGGTTGCCATTTTAAGCGCAGAAACGGCCGGTGCGAAGATTCATGCAGTCTACGAGTACCAGGTGGCGCGTGCCTATTTGGAAAAGGCACAGGAAGAAACGGCTTATGCAGAGTATTGGTCTGCGAAGAAATTTGCAGAAAAGGCCCTGGATTACGCAATACGGGCCCGTCGACGGGCTGAGGCGATGTCGGTGGTTGAGCAGCCACCAATGGAATAGGGCCAGCTGAAGATGCGCAAATTCACTTTTCTTATAGTTTTTTTGGTCGGCGGTGGCTGTACGCTCGGTAATGCTTTGCGTGAGGATGCAAAGCTTATCGATAAGCGTATCAAATCAGCCCGAGAACGGGGTTCCTACCGCTGTGCACCAACGGAGCTGGCTTTGGCCGAATCTCATCTCGAGTTTCTTCAATACGAGATTACGCAAGGCGACTTTCAACGGGCCTCCTATCATCGCCAATTGGCGCTGCGGAATGTGGCGGAAGCTCTGGATATTACTGATCCCAACGAGTGTGCAGACAAGAATGTCCTAATCTCTGCTGAAAATCAGGTGGTTATTGAGAATATTGATCGGGATGGGGATGGCATTTTGGACGCGCAAGATCAGTGTCCGGATGAAGCGGAAGATTTTGACCAATTCGAAGATGTGAATGGTTGTCCGGATCCGGATAACGACAGCGATACGGTCCTTGATGTGGACGACCAGTGTCCAATGGAGCCTGGCGATCCGATGAATCAAGGTTGTCCGCTGCCGGATCGGGATGGCGATGGCATTCCGGATGAAAGTGATCTCTGCCCGGATCAGCCTGAGGACTTTGACGGCAATGAGGACGGAGACGGTTGTCCAGAGGAAGAAAATCTGGATGTGGATGAGGACGGTATTCTTAATGATGTAGACCAGTGCCCGGAAGATCCGGAAGATAAGGATAACTTCGAGGATGAAGACGGTTGTCCGGAGCCGGATAACGATCAGGACGGTGTCTTAGATATTCGCGATATCTGTCCCGATGATCCTGGCCCGATTGCCAACCAAGGCTGCCCGGTGCGTGATAGAGATGGGGATACGATTCAGGATGATCTGGATCAGTGTCCGGATGTACCCGGTGCTCCGCCCAGTGGCTGTCCGAAGCGGGTTTTGGTCGAGAAGACCGATAAAGAAATCAAGATCAAGAAGAAGATCAACTTCCGAACCGATACGGCGGTGATTGAAGGGGATCTGTCTTTTGAGATTCTGGCTCAGGTTGCAGCAGTGCTCAAATCGAATCCAACGCTTAAGATTGTCGTTGAAGGGCATACGGATTCGAATGGTCCTGCCGATTATAATCTGCGACTTTCGGATTTGCGCGCCAATGCGGTTAAAGATGAGCTGATTAAGCGCGGTACGGACAAGACCAGGTTGGAAGCCATTGGCTATGGCGAGACCAAGCCTATCGCCTCGAACCGGACGCAAAAGGGTCGAGCCACCAACCGACGAGTGCAGTTTAGAATCGTTGAGGAGAAGGCTAAGACAGAATCCGACGATGATTTCGATATCGATGATATTGAGGATATTGAGTAAGAATTTTACTCATCGGTTATCGGTTATCCGATTTCAGACTTCCGATTTCAGACTTCGAACACCGATTTTAATTACAGGCACCCGAACTCAGGTTTTCATTCTGGTTTAAATTGCTGTTGCCCGGTGAGATAAACCGGGTTGAGCTGCCACAATGAAGCACAGAATCGCTTGAGTTAAGCATCTCGATAACCATCTTATAGGAAGTAGGGAGATAGGAATCGTTGTTGCCCGCTGTTGGATTCGATGGAATCTCACGGATATAGACTTCTTCAAGTATCCCATTGGCACAGGCGGTCATGGAGCCGGTCAGGCTTGTCTCTTCTGCAACATTGCTGGCTTCATCCATGGCGTAAAAACTATAACGCAAGGTTTCAACACCGCTTGGACAGGCAAAGGAAGTATCGTTGTTGACCATCGGGTAAAAGCGGAGCTCGCCGGTGGCAGCCTGCAGGTTAAAAGTCTCATCCAGAGAGCCGTCGAGCGTAACCACCGACGGACCATGCCTATAAAGCACGGCGCCAGAAGCGCTTTTGGCTTCTAAGGTGAGTTCATAATCTTGATGGACAAGGCCGACCAGATCCACCCAGGCGCTGTCGTAACCGGAAGCGCAGCTAAATTCCCGATCAATTCCAGGAACCTGGCCTTCTGGATCTGCGACAAGCACACGTACCATATCTATGGCTGAGTAGGTTGGGCCAACTTGCGTTGCCGGAGTATTCGAGCAAGTTCTCGCATCTGCCGGTGCCGCACTAAGGTCTTCGGTCCAATCCCGGTAGTCAAAGGTCCAGGATATAGCACCTACACTGTTGCTTGAGGCTGAGCCGCCGCCACAACCCATGCTTGCACATAAGAGAATAGCCAGACCTATTTGGCGCATCGACGACCTCGCAGACGTAAGCCAAAGAGTCCGAGCAGCAGCCCAACAAGCCAGCTCGGATTGGCAGGGATGTTCTGGCAGCCAAAACGTGAGCGCTGTCCAATCTCTTCCTCGTCTTCAACACTTGAGTCGTCAACTTCACCATCATCCGTGCTTTCGCAGGTCAGTCCGGTGGTTTCGATTTTAATATTGGTCAAGGTCATGCCTTGCTCTGTTGCGGTACCAATCGCAAAATAAACTTTATTATTGTCGGCAGGGACATTGACGACACCGGAGAGCTGAACCGTATTGCCGCTGGCTTGCTGTAGCGCCATGCTGATGGAGCCGTCACGGTTAGGTGCATCAACAGTACGTGTGTCTGAGCCGACATATTCCAGTTCGACAGGTTCGTCGTAGGCGTAAATTAATTTAGCGGCCCATTCCGGTTCTTCGCCGGAAGGCAGGAAGATATCCTCAATAACGTCCGTTGAAGTGAGTCCGGCAATGGTTGCTTCAAAACGTAAGCAGTCAATGCCTGCATTAGAGTTGCTTCTTAACTCTTCTACATCCGCAAAAAATTGTACGGGTCCTGGCGCATAAGGTGTGTAGCTTCCGCCACCCATGAGGCCAGAGGCAATGCCGCCGCCTTTGCCTGCAAAGTAGACTTTTTCGATAGGGGCGTTTTCACTGAGTTTGCGTGCCCGTTCACAATTCATAAGGTTTCGCTCTGCAAAAACATCCTCGGCCTCACTGGCGTCATCGTCTTCGAGACCGTCTTCATTTCTGATGAAGGAGAGCAGGGAATTGACCGCATCTTGTTCCGAAGGACTGCTGCCAAGGGATGCGAGACTTTCGTAAACCACCCGGTCAAAAACGCGCACCGTATCACCGGTTTCGCTGTTGACCTCTGTTTGTTGGTAGCGGGCGCGAATGGCCCAAAGGGCAGCGGCATAACCGCGGGAATCGTCATGGACTTCCCCATTCCAGTAATCTGGGCATTTCATGCTGTGATCGAGTGTACGAATGGCACCGCCGGTGCCGTAGATACGCTCACCAACGTAGCCTCCGACCACACCATCTTCCGCCAGGGCGGAAGAAAAATAGTCAGCAAAGCCTTCGTTAAGGGCGCCAGGAGAGTCATTAATGCCGAAGCTGTCTTCGAATTGTCCGCCGCCCAAGGAGTTGACCTGATCCGCCAGCGCGTGACCGTACTCGTGATAGACAATGTCACCATCGTAGGCAAAGTCGGCGAAGGAGCCTTGAAAAAGATAGATGCCGGTTTCAACGTCGACCAGACCCGCCGTATCGTCATTGAGGTAAAAGGCGTTGTCAAAACTCATGTAGCCGACGTCGTCGGTGGTACAATCGCTGATCACCTCGCGAGCATTTTCGTCGCTGCGATCGCTTTCATTTTCCCATTCGGTTCTGGCGCATTGTAAGAGGTCCGGACTTGGAGCAGTCACATTCACCAAGGCGTGCAGCGGTGAACTGATGGTGTGGCCAAGGGAAGCAAAGAAGGCGGAAATTTTATCTAAGTGGTAATAGCCGTGAACCTCTGCAAAGGGGTCTTCAAAAATATCATCAGAGCTGTAATCACTCACTTCGTCTAAAGGCGCGTGATCGAAGCCATTGGTCGCATCGCTGGTAGCACGATGGGTGGTGTTACAGAAAGCCAAAATATAATCTTCAAAACCTTGAGTTAGACTGGCGAAATTACCGGAGCAAGCCAGCCCGGCCAGAGACGCGCCGACAATTGCAGGCGCCAAATCTTCACAGGTACGAATGCGTACATTATCATCGGAGGTATCGCAGCTTCTGGAAATCGCAAGGCTGCCGGCGGTGACCAAGGGGTCAGTGTCGTCGAGATTCGGTAGGCTCACATCCGCAGGCTCATCCGGAGTTTCGCTCGAGCCGGGATGGGGTAAGAATACTTTTGCATCGTTTTCTGCATAACGCAGGGGTGAACGGCTCTCAAGGACAGCACCGGTTTGGCCATTGATCAGCATTTGACGGAAATCCCAGGGCACCAATCCAGGCACGCTGACTTCATATGCCACGGTGCCGTAGCGTGGTGCCACAACCAAGCGAGCCGTGAGTGGGCTGTCTTTAAGCCAGGAGGCATCGAGGTTAAAGCCAAAATGTGTATTTACCGCGTTGGTTAAAGCTTCCGCCTTGGTTATTTGTGGCTCTGGGTTGATTTGCAGCGTCGTGAAATTATTATGGCTGTAAAGAAGTTTGCCTTTCGCGTCAAAACGCATGGAAATCATCTCATTGCGTACCGGAATGCCCTGATGAATACGCTGGGCCTTAACGATAAAGCCATTCTTAATCGGGAGTAGAAAATAGTGACCAAGTTCGTCGCCATTTTGCAGGCCAAAGTCGGCGGGCAAGACGGTGGCATGCTCCTGAATTTGGCTGATGGCGCTTTTTTCAGGGCTAAGATTAAGAAGGTCCGTTAAGGGGGAGGTGCTTTGTAGGGTAAGAAAAGCAACCAGAGTCATCACTTGCATAGACATTAGATTCTCCAAAATAGTTTAGTTACAGGCCCATGTGCATTGGGCGGAGGCTATAAACCGGGGCTCTTAGCCGCTGGGATATTAGCGTGGATGGTTAAAGATGCAAGGGGTAAATCCATATTTTTCCTTGGTTTAGGGG
Source organism: uncultured Bdellovibrionales bacterium (assembly GCA_964013445.1). Classification (GTDB taxonomy): domain Bacteria; phylum Myxococcota; class XYA12-FULL-58-9; order XYA12-FULL-58-9; family JASMKV01; genus JASMKV01. The sequence continues at coordinate 7,927 of CAXGWX010000026.1, forward strand.
GATTGGACGCATAAATAGAGCCGGTGATCGATTTCAGTGGGGAAAATATGCAGATTTGGCTGCAAGCGCTGCCGATGGCGGCCTTCGCCGGGGCGGTGGCCATAGGCGCAACCATGGCCATTGAGCGCTGGGGCGGCACCATTGGTGGGCTCCTCGGCACCATTCCCAGCACCATTATTCCTGCTTCCTTAGGCCTTTATATGCAGAGTCCGAGCATAGAAGCTTACGCTCAGGCGATGGATCTTGTGCCTGCCGGTATGTTGCTTAATGTTCTTTTCCTCTTTGCCTGGCGCATTGTTCCACCGCGTTTACCTTTTGCCAGCTTAAGCTTGGCCTTATCTGCCATGACATTAATTTCTTTGAGCTTTTGGCTCTTCGGTGCGCTTATTTTGGTCCGGGTAGGGGAGTGGTGGCTCGGCCACTATTCGACATTCTTTTATGGCTTAATGGTGACCTTTGTTATGCTGGCCTTGGGGATCTGGTCCTGTGTGCGCAATCCGCCAAGCCCAAAAGGCCAACGCAAGGTTGGGCTCCTGACTCTTTTGGCCCGGGGGCTTCTGGCAGCCGGGGCTATTGCCTTAACCATTTATATTGGTGCGCAAGGGGATAGCTTTGTTGCCGGGGTTGTTTCTGTTTTCCCTGCTATCTTTTTAACCACCATGGCGTCTCTGTGGGTTTCTCAGGGGCGGGCTGTGCCAGCCGGCGCCATTGGGCCCATGATGTTAGGTGCCAACAGCATCTCTGTCTATGCTTTAATTGCGCATTTTACCTTGCCCGCGCTTGGACTGGCGACAGGCGCACTGCTGGCCTGGCTGGCCTCAATCATTTTGATTTCCGTGCCGGCTTGGCTTTGGCTGCGTTAGTTTTTGACTTTCGCCTCTGGGTTGATGGTGTAGGTGCCAACCAGCGTTGTTTGGCCAAGAATATGTCCTTCGATGGATTTGAGCAAATCAGGGCCAGTCATTTCCGTTGAAACTTCGCAATTAGGAATGTCCAGAGCGTAGAGAGTGAAGTGGTAGTGATGCACAATGCTGTCGTTCCATGGCGGACAAGGACCATCGTAGCCAAAGTAGGTGCCTTCCATATCCGCATCGCCCTTAAACCAGTCCGTATAATTATTGATGCCCTGCTTGCCAAAAGGGCCGGCGGCCTCTTTTCCTCGCGGCGTGATATCCTTTGAAAAGCTGCCGGCAGGAATCCCTGAGGTGGTTGGTGTTATATCGCAAAGCAGCCAGTGATAAAAATCAACCCGTGGCAAATCGCTTGGTACAACCTTGCCTTCTTGATTGACGTCCTCCGGGCTCGAGGGCACGTCCGGATCATGGCAAATCAGAACGAGACTTTGGGTGTTCTCAGGTAAATCGCTCCAGCCGAGATGAGGATTCATATTGCTGCTGAGTTCAACATTGTTTTCCGGGTGGTATTTGCCAAAGGCAAAGTCCGCAGGAATGGTTTCACCATGGGAAAAATTATCGCTCCATAATTTCATTTTTCGTCTCCTTGATATTTGCCGCATCTTTTCTCAGCTTTCTTGCGCAGTCAATATTGCCTGGAGGAGTTTTTTAAGCCGCGAGCTCAGGGCGAGATAAATGGTTCCCCATAAGGGGATTTTGTGCGATCCATGGAGCGTGAGCAAAGAGAAACAAGAGATTCAAAGCACCGTTACGGGGGAAGAGGATGGCCAGAAATTAGACCGGCTGGTGGCTCGTTATGCGGGAGTCTCGCGGCGCATTGCGCGGATTCTCATTTCTCGGGGCGCCGTAAAGCTGAATGGGCGCGGGGTAAAAATTCTTACCAGGCCTATCAAGGCAGGAACAAAACTAGTGATTGATAAGGCCTTGGTTGCGGAAGCAGACCAAAAGCAAGGTAAGAAGATTGAGCTTCATGAAGCGGATATCCTCTATAAAGATCGCTGGTTGGTTGGTATTTACAAGCCCCCAGGGCTTTTGAGCGAGACTGACCGCTTTGGTTCTCCTTCTGTGCAGACCCTCTTGCCCGGGTTGCTTGAATCGCAAGGGGAGTCGGGAGAGGTGCATTTGGTGCACCGCTTGGATGCGGGTACCAGTGGCGTCTTGGTATTGGCCCGAAAGCCTAATGTTGCTCGCGCCATGCATGACCTGTTTCGTCAAAAGAAGCTTAAGAAAACATACCTGGCCTTATCGCAGGGGCGCTTGAAAAAAGATCATTGGTGTGATGCGCCGATAAAGCGAATGCCTGGTCAAGTGGCACGCCATGGTGTGCATCCGGACGGCAAGCCGTCGCGGACTTATTTGAAGGAGCTGGCGTTTCACGATGATAACTCTTTAGTGCTGGCCCAGCCGAAAACCGGCCGAACACATCAAATCCGGGTGCATCTGGCTCATCTGGAATGTCCGATTTTGGGAGACAAGCGCTATGGGGGGAAGGCCTATGTTGGTGATGACCACCGGCCGATCCATCGGCCCATGTTGCATGCTTACGCATTGGAATTTAAGCACCCGAAAAGCTCCGAATCGGTTTGTGTGGAGGGGCCACCGCGAAGCGATTTTAAGGGGTTGGCAGAGTCCTTAGGTCTGTGGCAAAACGAGTTTAGGTTAGCCTAAAATTGGAGAACAATGGGACAGAATCACCATATCGAAAGTTTCATACCTCAGCTGCGGTCGGATGTTGAAATTCTTTACCTCAATGGTGGCGCTAAGCTTCTCTTCAGACAAAAGGATGCCCATTACTTCGTTCCCAGTGCAGAGGAATCTGGTTTTGTCGATCTTTTCCAGACAGGACTTCCCTTAAGTGAGATCGCTTTAAAGGCAGCAGCGCAAGGTGAACGGTTGAGTATCCATTTGCTCTTGATGCTTGTGGCTAAATTGTTTCGCGATGGATGGTTGGAAAACACGGCAGAAGAGGTGCATGCCTGTCTGGGAGATTCGGCGGATGCTCCATCCCAACCTATAAAAACTTTGATTCAGCGTATTGGACGTTGGGGGATATATGGTGGAGCAAAGGCCATCAACGGTACAGAAGGGATTGGCAAAACGCAGGTCGGTTCATTCTTAGGCGTGACGACGTTGGCTTTATTGTCTGCTGTCACATTGCTTAGCATCCAGCTCTTTTCTGACGGTGGCACGAACGCGTTGGCGAAAGCGCCGACCTATCTCTGGGGCTTGGGCTATTTTTATTGTGGTATGGTTCTGGTGGGAACGGTCAGGTTTGTTTGCCGTTTGCTTTGGTTGCAGCGTATCGATAGCCCAATTTTTCGTATGGGACTTGGGTTTCCCTTTTTAATTCTCGCACCTGTTCTTGATGGAAGACATATTTATAGAAAGGACGCGGCCGGGCATCGGAGTTTGGCTTTGGCAGGAATGCTCGGCACCTCATTAGGTCTGCTTTTGCTGGTCGGTGCGGGTATTGGTGTTGCGCCGGGCGCCGGCCAGAACTTTTTTGTACTGGCGGCTATGGGCGGCGTGCTTTATTTGCTTGGCTTACTTGCGCCGTTTTTCCCAGGAGATCTGCACAGTTATTTACGTTGGCGCTCGGATGATGGTCAGGATCAGAGTCATACCTTAAGTTATATGCGTTCGCAGTTGCTTCGACGACAGGGTTTAGCCGGCTTATTTAAAGGCGAGGCCTCCCATGTTTTGGTGGTCACTTGTATGGTGCTTTGGCTTTTTAGCGGTTTTAAGTTTTCAGCCTTTTTGTTCAGCGGGGGACTTACCTCGGCCACTGCGCTTTTCGCCGATGATGTTAGTTTTCTCGAGTTTACGCTTGTGAGCTCTTTTCTTTTAGGAATAGGCTTTCTGGCAAGTCTCTGCCTTCTCACGTTTTTTGCGGGGTTGGGCCAAATTATTTTTGGACACATTCCCACCATCGAAGTAAAGCCCCAGGAGTTTCCGGATAATCCGAGCGTGGTGGATGTTCTGGCGAATTGCCCACTTTTTGCCCGGCTTAATGAGGAAGTCTTGTCGGAATTAGCAGGACATTGCCGCACCCTAAAATATCAGAAAACCCAACGCATTGTCGAAAAGGGTACAGCAGGGGATGAGTTTTTTCTCATTCAAAAAGGTCGGGCCGGAGTTTTTGATGTGGCGCCGACCGGATTGGAAGTTCCTTTAGCCACTCTTGATAAAGGTGAGTCCTTTGGTGATATCGCCTTGCTTGAGGACGCGCAGATTCGTCGCGCTACCGTTCGCGCTTTGACGGATGTTGAATGCGTGGTGCTGAAGCGAGCAGATTTTTTAAGTGCGCTTGAAAAATCAGGTGTGGCTCAGCAGGAAGTGCGGAGTCTTTTGCAGGCCGCCCACGCGATTCGCGGTTCCGCGCTTTTTTCCCATCTTTCACCGGCTACGGTTTTACGTCTGGTGTCATTGAGCGCTTTCGAAGAGTTTAGTCCTGGCGATGTTGTGATCAATGAGGGGGATGTGGGGGATAAGCTCTATTTTATCGAGAGCGGTGCCGTCAGCGTTGAGCGAAAAGCCGAGAAAGAACGTCTGCCTCAGCTTGGTCCAGGTGAGTTTTTTGGCGAAATAGCGCTGGTGCATAATGTGCCACGAACTGCGACTGTTTCCTGTGTCGAGAAAAGTACTCTTTTGACCTTAGGGCAGGAGGATTTTCAAAGCGTTATTGCAAGTGATTTTGCAGCGGCCATGCGTTTGGAGCGTGTGGCTGACGAGCGAGTGGGGGGAGGAAGCTAGTGATTGGCTTGATGACAAGACTGGTTCCCGTCGGGGTTGCAACGGCAGCCATGGCCGGTGGTACGGATTCGATGCAAGATCTGCAAAAAGCAGCGATGGACATAGTCTATGAGGTGAAGGTTAAGCAGGAGACCAAACAAATCGCACAAATGATTCGTTTGGATATCGTTTCCGGGGGGCGCGCACCAAAAGATCTTAAAGCCTATATCGAGAGAAACTTTCGCTCAGAGGGGGGTGACCCGACGACCGACCCGTGGCAAACACCCTACGCAATGATTAAGGAACGTGATGGCACAGTGTATGTGGTCTCTTGCGGGGTAGATAAGCGTTGCGGTTCGGACGACGACAGAAAAGCAACCGTAATTGGGTCGAAAGGGTTTTAAGGTAAGGTTAATGGCTAGCGCACAAGCACGCAAAAGAACGAAATATACGGCAAAATCTGCAGACAAACACCTCCTTTACGAGGAGTCAGTACAGGAAGTCGATGCGGACATAAAGTTTGTTTCCCGGGTTTATAAGAAGAAGCACGGTGTCAAGCCGCTGGTGTTGCGGGAAGATTTTTGTGGAACGGCCCGGATGTGTGCGTCTTGGGTAAAGAGCGACAAAAATCGCGAAGCGATTGGGGTTGATTTGGACCGACCAACATTGGATTGGGGAATGAAAAGACACCTCAAGCCATTGGGGGACGCGGCCAAGCGAGTAAAGCTCCTTTGTCAAAATGTTTTAACCGCTCGCTCTAAGCCTGCGGATATTACGGTCGCTTTGAACTTTTCCTATTGGATTTTTAAGGAAAGAAACGAGCTTAAGAAGTATTTTCAAGCAGCGCGGAGGCATTTGAAGCCTGGCGGTGGATTCGTCCTGGATATTTATGGCGGACCGGATGCCCAGATCGTCAGTACTGAGGACCGAAAAATGGAAGGCTTCACCTATATTTGGGAGCAGGGCCCTTATAACGCATTTAATGCCCATTCGAAGCGCTTTATACACTTTCGTTTTCCTGATGGCACTGAGATGCGTAAGGCATTTGTTTACGATTGGCGTATTTGGTCTTTGCCCGAGATTCAGGACCTACTCTACGATGCAGGCTTTTCACAGGTAGACCTTTATTGGGAAGGTTGTGATGAGGATGGCGACGGCAATGGTATCTTCAGACAGGTTAAAAAAGTTGAAAATGAAGAATGTTGGATTGCCTATGTGGTTGCTTGGCGTTGAGCTAACAATTCTTCAATCTGTTTTGCATTTTTTTCCGCCACACCAGCTAAATGTTGAATATTCTTTTTGGCCATAAGTCCCAGTTGCACCATTTCATCCTTTTTTCCAAGAAGCTCGAGCAGGGTTTTGTAGAGCTGCTCTTGGTTGGCCACTTGAATACCACCGCGGCCCAGAAGAAGCGCTACCGCATCACTGAAATTATCCATATTGGGGCCGAAAACGACGGGCTTAGCGCAGGCGGCAGGCTCAAGAATATTTTGTCCGTGCCGCAGAGTGAAGCTACCACCAACAAAAACGACATTTGCTAAGGAGTAGGCCAGGGAGAGTTCGCCAATGGTGTCTATAATTGTAACGTTGCTATTCTCAGCTTTGTTTTCTGAACGTAGTTGAAAATTAATATCCATCGTATTGGCTATCTCTCCAAGTCGCGGTGCCCGATCCGCATAGCGAGGTCCAATAACGAAAGCCAGTTGTGGAAAAGCAATTTTAAGCTGCAGATAGGTTTGAAAGAGAAGTTCCTCTTCCCCTTCATGGGTACTGCCTGCAACCCATACGAGCGAATCCTCTCTAAGCCCGCAGGCCTTTCGCAACGCTTGCTGTTTTTCTTGTTCAATTCTTTGCACAAGATTATCGTATTTGGTGTTACCAGAGATTAAAGTGCGTTCTTTCGGTGCATTTAAAGCCAGCGCTCGTTCAGCATCTGCCTCAGAGCGCATCAACAAGAGGTCTAGTTTTTGTAGAATATTTCCACCGATTCGAAAAAGAACGCGGTAGTTGCGATACTGACTCTGCGAAATACGGCCATTATGCATGGCCATACTAACCCCTCTTTTTTTAGCTTGATGAATAAGGTTGGGCCAAAGCTCGGTGTACTCGAGAATTAGAATATCAGGTTGGATGTGATCGAGCATCCGCCCCGTTGCGCCCGGAAGGTCATAGGCCATATAGGTGATATGGTCGAAATGCTCAGAGTTGAGCTTCGCCATAGCATGCCCACTGTTGGTGATGGTGGAGAGTATGTATTCCCGGTCCGAGCTTAATTTCCGCAGTTCTCTAACCAGTGGTATAAGAGCGAGTACATCGCCAGCAGATGCACCATGCAGCAAGATCCGTTGCTGTTTCTTCTTGCCAAAATGGTCCGAAGAGTAGAGGCCCATTCTGGCCAAAAACCCGTTACGAAGTTTCGGATGGGTGAAGAGCAGTGGGGTAAGGAGGAAGAACCCCAAATAGCTCAAAAGTGCAATGAGTATTTGCATGGCCATGTCATAAGCAAAAGGCCACCACAAGTCCATGAGTTTAGTTTCCTTGACCACTTGCCCAAAAGGGTCTAGGGCGGTAAGCGGTTTGGAATACCCATGCGTGAACTAAAGTTTTTCAGTATTTATGTCCTTGCTGTTGCGGTGGTCGGTTGCCTTTTAGCCCCTGTGCTTTACGAGCTGGCGCAAATGTTTATCGAAGCGGGATACTTCTCTGGCTTGGCCCGCTATCGATTTCAGAAATATCTCAACAGGGCAATACTGATTACCGCTTTTGTTTTTCTGCCGTTTTTTCTTAAGTCGCTAAAAATTTCCGGCTGGGTAGGGCTGGGGATAGAAAAAAATGTATTTTGGCGGCGCGATTTAATGCTCGGATTTCTTTTGGCTGCACTTTCTCTCTGGGCTGTTGCCGCTTGTATGGTGGCTACTGGTCATCGCGAGTTCAAGCCAAATTTCCCATGGCTAAATGTTGGAGGGGCATTGTTGACAGCTGTGACCGTGGCTTTTCTGGAGGAGTTCTTTTTTCGTGGGGCCTTGTTTGGGGTACTGCGTCGGCGATTTTCTGCATACCGTGCCCTGGCGATTTTAACGGTTATCTTCAGCGCCTTACATTTTATCCGCAGCCCAAAAGGCAAGACAAGGCTTAGTCAGGTAGAATGGTACACCGGGTTTGTTGAGCTACCCAAGTCCTTTTGGCAATTTTCGGAGCCAGAGCTTTTTTTTGGCGGTTTTCTTACTCTCTTTATGGTGGGCTGGGTTCTCGGCTATGCGGTGATTAAAACAAAATCTCTCTTTTTAGCGATAGGCTTACATGCTGGGTGGGTTTTTGCCTTGCGCTCATTCATGTTCGCAACCCGCAAGAGTGCAGAGCCTGGCTTATGGTTTGGGCGGGATTTAATGACTGGCTTGGCGCCATTGATTTTGCTTGCCCTAACAGGATTCTTTTTGATGCGCTATTTTTCGAAGAGGTTGGATGGTGCAGAGGCGGCTTAGCCTTTTTTCTTGCGCGGTCGCGGAATACCATAAGCATCGAGACGGTTGATAAATGTTCGCCTCGGCATGCCGAGCATTTCGGCGGCTTTGGTTTGATTGCCCTGACAACTTTCCAGAGCTTTAATGATGCGTTGCTTTTCGAAGGCCTCGACCTCGGAACGAATGTCTTTAGATGAGCCCAGAACAGCGGTTGCCTCGTCGGCGATAAAACTTGGTACCTGCTGTGGAGCGTCGCCGAGGCCCGTAAAGGGTTGGCCGGTCGGCTGCAGGGAGGGCATCATATTGCCCATTTTTTCCAGAGGCAGATGCTCGTTCGCTATCTGATCGCCATCGCATAATAAAATGGCACGCTCCATAGTATTGCGTAACTCTCGTATGTTTCCTGGCCATGAGTATTGGGTAAGCATGTTTTCTGCCGATGGGCCGAGTGCAGGGGTTGGGCTTATTCCTGAGCTTTTGGCTGCGGAGGCAAGAAAGCTTTGGGCGAGTGGAATAATTTCAGAGGGTCTTTCACGCAGCGGCGGAATCATGAAAGAAATCCCGTTTAAGCGAAAGTACAAGTCTTGACGGAAGGTGCCTTTGCCAATCTCCTCTTCCAGGTTTCGGTTTGTTGCCGATACAAATCGGACATCAATGGGCAATGGTTTGGTGCCGCCAACACGCATGACTTTCCGTTCTTCGAGAACGCGCAGCATTTTTACTTGGGTGGCAAGAGGCATTTCACCTATCTCATCGAGGAAGACAGTACCACCCTGGGCGGATTCGAGCAGACCCTGCTTGGTTTGTGTGGCGCCGGTAAACGAGCCTTTTTCGTGTCCGAAGAGTTCCGATTCAAGAAGGGTTTCGGTAAGGGCGGCACAATTCAGGCGTACAAATGTTTTGTCTTTTCGTGGTGAAGCAAGATGGACGCTCTCAGCAAGAATTTCCTTGCCAACACCGGTTTCCCCCAAAAGAAGAACGCTAATATTGCCCGGGCCAACACGCTCAATAAGTTTATAGATGCGTTGCATGGCTGGATCGGAAACAACAACTTTGGGCATCACCGCTTGCGAAGTTTTTTCCTTGGGTTTTAAAGCATCACAGGCAAAGGAGATAAGCCCTTCTGGACTTCTGCCATCTCCGGGAAAGCAGGCAAAACCAACTTTATGCTCGATATTTTTCTGCTCGAGGTTTGTACTTAATCGTCGATCGTATTCTTCCGCATCATTTTGGGCAGCGCCCAGAAGAAGAATTTCAAACTCTCCTGGTCCATAGCTGGCAATCAAATGTCCGCGAGGAAATGTTAATGCCATTGCTTCATTAACTGTCGCTTCGTTGCTGCCTTTGTCTACATGCAAACGCATGATCGCAAAGCGTGCATTCTCAACAGTGGCGCGCTGGCACTCTTCCTCCAGTCGTAATTCAAAATAGGCGTGGGAGCATAATCGTCGGGGACGAGCAGTAGGGGCGATACGTTGGACCACGAGAAGGGTCTGTCCAATATCAATGGAATCGCCGACCGCGAACTCCACGCTTTCACCTGACTTAAGAGTTTGATCACGAACTCGGGAGCCGTTGGCACTTTCGAGATCCGTAATTGTTAATTGCTCACCAACGTCAATTCGTATGTGGTTTCGGGAAACAGCGCTGTCCTCAAGTTGAATGTCGTTCTCTTTGCCGCGGCCGACCGTAACCTGGCCACTTTGTGGTAGATCAAGATTTTTAACACCTTGGGTGTTCATAACCACCAGACGCAGCCGATCGCTTTTAGCCTTCGTGCGCTTGAGCTGCGGCATTTTTGCTGTTTCAAGTTCTGGGGAATTTTTGTTTTCGGGCACCGGCAGCTCCTTGTTGGGTTCCCACTCCTAGCATTTGTGCAATTTGTGCGCAATTAATTTCTTGGGTTCCATGATTCTACTATTTCTAGGGATTGCTTCTCGCATACTTCCTAGAGTAAGGTGCGGCAAAATATATCCTTGGAGAATAGGTGATGGCATCCACAGCTGGACAAGATATGAGTGTTAATGCGGGGCGAAAGAAACGACGCATGTTCCCGGTCGTTGATGCCCGATTTCAGTGGAAGTATACGTTGATGATAACCGCCATTGGCGCTGGTGTGGCCATTTTTATGGGGCTTTTTCTCTATCAGGCACATCAGGAAAACACTGAAATCCTGAAGCTTTTCGAAGATGCGGGGATTCGTGAGCAGGTCAATCGTGGTGACCAAATTTTTCTTCTTTATTTGGTGATTTTTGTTCTGGTGATGGCCACTGCTCTCATGCTTGGTGGATTGATTGTTACCCATCGAATTTCCGGACCTCTTTATTTGGTTGCACGCTACCTCGGCGATATGGCTGACGGTTTGCACCCGGATTTGCGGCCCTTGCGTAAGCGCGATGAGCTGCAGGGATTTTTCTCCGCATTTGAAGATGCTACTACTTTTCTGCGCAAACGGGATCAGGAACTTTTGGCCTATGTGGAAGAGTGTCTGGCGGCGGTAAAATCAGCCCAGGACGGCAACGCGGATCAGCTCAAAGGTGCTTTAGAGTTACTCGAAAAGAAACGAGATACATTTCATCAGTCTTTAAGTGTTAGCGATCTACAAGACGAAAATTAGTCTTTTGCGGGGCGGATAAGAGTCTGTGTGCGATCCGCATCTGCGTATTGCTGCCCTTGCCCGCTGAACACTTCTGCGCCAGCAAAGAATTCCTGCAGTTTGGTTAGATCTGAGGGAAAGCGAAAATCAGCGGCAGTGATCTCAGCGCTTACGGCGTCCACCGCTTCCTCTTGTGCGGGAGCGACCTGGGTTACGGTCTCGCTCGCATCAAAATATGTGCTTGCACTTTGAACTTCGTTTTGGCTGCTGCTGGCAGTGGTGCTGCTTACTCCACCCTCATTCTTTGTTGTAGGCTGTAGAAAGCTAGGGCGAAGATGCTCTTCGTTATAAGCGATGGCCTGCTCGTAGGCTTGCTCGCTTTGCATCCATTGTGGCAGAGCTTCGTTCTGCACATGCTGTGGCTGGCGTAAGGAGACACCGTTATTGCCTTGTGGCACTTGGGCCTGATTGGCCTGGTATGGGTTGTCTTGAACTTGTCCGCCTTCGGATGATTTGATGATAATTCGATGGTTGCCATTTTGAGACTGACCAAAGCTTTCCGGCTTGATCAGTGCGTTGGCGAGATTATCCGTATATTGCTTTTCGACGTTTGTATGGCGGTGGGCAGGTGCTTCCTGAATATCCTGCGGCTTGACTTCAACCGGTTTAGTGACCGGCGCAACGTTATTTTGGGCCTGGATATTTTCGTTCTGACGTAGCCGATCGAGTAAATCTTCGATTTGTCCGACCTGATCTCTACGAAATTGGCTTACATTATTACTCATATTCTTAAAATCCTCATCGGGACACAATCCGCCCTACTTATCGACATTATCGTCCACTGGTGATTTTGGTTCTCTTTTTTGCTGGAAAAGTTTACTCTGGCGTGCATTTATACGATCAGGTAGACTCCCCCCAGAGTGCCGGGAGAGGCCTGAAGGAGAAAGAAAATATGTGGTCGAAAAAAGCCTATGTGGCTGTAATTGCTTTGCTTTTTGTCGGTTTTTCCGCGTCAGCAAAGGAAAAAATCGTTGAAGGTGTGGTGCAGGGCGTGGGCGAGGCCCAGATCGAGGATGGTAAAAAAGTCTTCGCCAAAGAGGTGGCGATCAAGAAGGCGCTGAAAAATTGCATCGAACAGGTGGTGGGGATTTCCATCACGACCGAGTTCACCTCCAATATGAAGGAAACGGTGAAGGACAATAACAACTACTTTGAGGCCAAGGTGCAGGAAAATCTGACCCAGAAAGCTGAAGGATTTATCAAGAAATACGAGGTGTTAGAGGTCAAGGAGGAGGATGGAGTCGTTAAAGTACGGGTGGAAGCACACGTTTTTGAGTCAAAGGTCAAAATGGAGCTTAAAAAATGGGCTTCAGTTATCGAAGAGGCCGGAAACCCAGCGGTTTTAACGGTTTTTCAGGAAGTAGTCATCAACCCGGAAGGTCAGGCAACCCTGGCTGAGGAGCCGCAGATGGCGGCTATTCTCGAAGGTATGTTGAGTAAGCGTGGTTTCAAGATGCTTTCTACCGCGAAGGTGGCAGATGTCCTGGGTTCGGACGGGGCGAAGCCCAGCGCCCAATGGCTCAATGCCAAGGATAAAATCTTAAAGATGGCTCGTGAGGCAGGTGCGGATTTGGTGATTGCGGGTCGACTGGAGCTGCAACTCAAGGAGAAAATCACCGCAGAAAAGGCCGGCCGCATGACAAGCCTGATCGGCCAGATTCCCGCAGAGGTGAAATTGACCGTGCGCGGGATGAATGCGGTTGAAGGGACCCTGTTTAGCACGAAACCCTGGACCAAGCGTGAAACAGGCTTGAATGTTGCCCGGATTATGCATCGTACTTTGCATGGCAAGAGCATTTTACGGGATGCGAATGGTAAGAAAGTAAAAGACAAAAAGGGCCGTTACAAAACAGTGACCATCATGGACGAAGTCTTCAATCAGCTTTTCGGTGATTTGAAAACCAGCTTTCTGGAAATCGCTGAAAAAGGTAAACCCAGCATTATTGAACTTAAAGGCATTGGCCATTACCGCAAGCAGGCCAAACCATTTTTGAACCTGGTACAAAATCTCAGCGGGGTTACTTATCTAAGTCATCAATGGGATAAGAAGTCTGGACGCTTATCGATCAACCTGCTCTACAAGGGAAAGGTGAGTGCGCTGCAAGACACCATTTTTGAAAAAGTCGACAGCGTGGCTTCTTTAAGTTCTTTTGATTTGGACGAAGTGGCGGGTAAACGAATTTCCTTTTCGCTTTAAGGACGGCTCAAAGACAAATAAGAGGCGTATTTTCGCCGTTATAGGCTACCTTTAGGCGAGTCTTTATGCTAGTCCGCTGGCCATGGGTGACGAGCATGAAATAAAGATTGTCGGTCAAAAGAACCAGGAAGGCTTGGCCAAAGCCTTGCGGATCGGTCTTTTTGTTCTGCTCACAGGAGTTATCGGTGGTGGCGGGGTTGCGATCGGTGGATTTTATTATTTCCAATCCAGCGTGCCCGAATTTCACTCGATGGCCGATTATAAGCCGAAGATTGGTTCTAGACTTTATGCAGCTGATAACCAGTTGATTGGTGAGTTTTCTGAAGAACGTCGACTCCTTTTGCCTTTCTCTGAGACCCCAGACCGGGTTTGGCAGGCCTTTGTTGCCGCAGAGGACAAGCGTTTCTTTAGCCATAAAGGTCTGGACTATTTTGGAATATTCAATGCCATCCTGCAGAAGTTAATGAATCCGTCGAGCAAATTGCGCGGTGCATCGACGATAACTCAGCAAGCAGCAAAGAGTTTGTTGGTAAGTCATGAAAGTTATGCCAGCGCCACCGCACGAACTTTAACGCGAAAAATTCGCGAAGCAATTTTGGCGAGACGTCTGGAGAAAAATCTTGAAAAGGAAGAAATCCTTTATCTTTATTTGAACCAGATTTTTCTGGGGCACAAAGCCTATGGGGTACGTGCAGCAGCGGAGCATTATTTCAAAAAAGATATTGATGAGTTGACCCTGGCTGAAGCAGCAACCTTGGCCGGACTTCCTCAGCGCCCCAGCGATTATTCACCGTTTTCGCGACCGGATGCGGCATTGAGTCGTCGTCGCTATGTTTTACGCCGGATGTTGGAGGATGAATATATCACTCCGGATGAAGCCCATGAGGCTATGAATCAGGACATCAAGGTCTATCCTCGGCGCGAACACTATTTAAAGATTGCACCCTATTATACTGAAGAGGTACGGCAGCAGGCGGTCGAGATTGTTGGTGAGAAGGCTTTGCTTGAAGATGGACTGCATATTTATGCGGCAGTGAACCTCGACTATCAATACTATGCCCAGGCAGCACTGCACAACGGTTTGCACGCCTTGGACCGTAGGCAAGGCTTTCGTGGCGCCCACCATGTTTTAAAAAGCCCAGCGGAAAGAAAACTCTTCATTGAGGAGTACCGTAAATCCTTAAAGCTTGGCGGCGATGAAGAGCTCGAGCTTGATGGAGCGAAAGAATACCTGGCGATGGTCAGTGGCTTTGAAGGGAAGGGAGATGTGGCCGTATTAAATGTGGCAGGCCTTGAAGGCTATTTGCCCCTGGCAGGAATGCGTTGGGCAA
>CAXGWX010000027.1:0-22060 GCA_964013445.1 uncultured Bdellovibrionales bacterium
GTCTCGGGGCAAGCCGTGAGGCTATCGATTATGTTATGAAGGCCATTGAGGAAGCAGGATATCTGCCAGGAGCCGATGTTGGCCTGGCTTTGGATGTTGCCGCGAGTTCCTTTTACCAGGCGGCAAGCGATAAGTATCTCTTTCAAGGTAAGGAGATAGGGGCTTCTGAGATGATCGAGTACTATTTAAGTCTTGCTGAAGCTTATCCTGGAAAGATTGTATCCATTGAGGATGGCCTCGGGGAGAATGATTGGCAGCACTGGCCCGCTTTGACCAGTGAACTCCTCAAACGAGATATTCTCAGTGTTGGTGACGACCTTTTTGTTACCCAGATGGGCCGCTTGCAGCGCGGGGTACGTGAGAAAAGTGCATCTGCAATTTTGATTAAAGTCAACCAGAACGGAAATATGCAGGGGACCGTCGATGTCATGAATTATGCGAAAGCAAACGAGATGGAATGTATTGTATCACATCGCTCGGGGGAGACTTTGGATGATAGCATTGCAGATTTAGCTGCAGGTATGAGTGCATTTGGATTGAAGACGGGAGATCCGCAGCCACCAAAAGATTTCCCTGACCAAGAAGAGTGGGTACGACGCGTAAAATATTTGCGTATGCTCGAATTTGATAAATAGGCTTTGTTTGTGCTTGTGCTTTTTAGCTAGCCTTGCTCGTGTGGAAGTCGTTCCGGTGGCCCTCGAAAATACTGATAGTTTGAATAGCCGAAGAAATTTGTGACTCGACTCGTATATAAACAAGCATAGTCATTGACCTGTTTACCAAATCGACTTGTTTCATTGCCTTCTTTGAACACCTGTCCCCAGTTTTTGTTGAATTTCTTCTCAAGTTCGTCTTCAAGGCTTTTAATGCGCTTGGATGTTTGGCGCAGCCTTCTTTTTACCCTATCGCGCTCTTTTCTTAAGCCGGCGTAAGACTCGGGTTCCTCCTCCTCTTGGTCCGAATCTTCTTTTTCCATCAAGGAAAGCTCTTGGCGTTGTAGGTTTGCAATAGAGTCCAATTCTCGTCTCTCTTCGTCCAAAAGCTGTATTTCGGCAATAATATCTTTATACTGACTGGTGATGGCTATTTCTTCTTCCAGCTCTTCAACCACGAGGGCGGTTCGCCAAAGAGAGGCTTTTTTTGAGCGTAGAATATCTCCGTAGATATGGTCACCAATGTACAATATCTCTTCACCGCTGTAGCGGACGAGCTTTTCAAAAAGTTTTCTGTTGCCACCCTGATAGATTCCGTTGCGTTCGAATTTTTTAATGGGACGTTCAATGATTGCACCGTCGTCCCCAACTCGTCCAAAGGGTTCATTCTTGGTGAAAAAGTCTGGTTTAGACGCACCGACAACAATAACATCGAAATATGCTTGCCAAGCAGGGTATTCACTTAACTCTTCGTTGAGGAGATAGGACATCACCTTGTCCGTATAAGGGTAAAAAGAGTTTGTAAGCAGAAACACTTTTTTCCCTGATGAGCGAAGCTTGTGCAGAGTTTTTGCGAGCATCGGGTCTTTCTCGACGAATTGGGCAATATCCGAAGTAATGACAGACTTGAGTGAATTGTCCTTATGCGCTTCATCAATACACTCTCGTGTGTCTACAAAAAGCTGCCAAGTATCTATTTTAGGGCCATCGTATTGCTCAAAGAAATCCACCAGATCAGCGTAGAGGCACATTTCTGGGAGAGAAAAAAGAGTATCAACTGTAGCGAAACGTGGCGGCTCGAAATAAATTTTTTCACTGCGATAGGTTTTCCTGCGCTCCTCGTCTGTAAGACGACGGCGGCCGTGAAAAACGTGCCCAACATGAGAGTGGCGATCCAGCTTGAGAATGTTACCCAATTGCTTGTCTACGGTCAGGCCTCGGATGACAAAGTCAGGGTCGTATACAATATTCTTGATGCCTTCGGGGTAGCCACGCTTAAGAAGTTTTTCAATGGTGATTTGATGGGCGAGCGTTTCAATTTGCTTTTTGTGGTAGCGTGCCAGTGTATAATCCATGTCAAAACCAATCACTGAGATTTGATCGAGACGAAGATTTCTGCTGACGAAGATTTGATTTGGCAACCCAGGTAACTGGGGAGAATTCTTATTGTCCAGCATTTTCATTAAATTTCTCTAAATAACATAAGAGCAGCTTGTCGAATGAAGTGCAAGCAGGTTATGATGGGGCATGGATGCTTCTGAAACCGTAAATCAGCGGATTTGCCCGCGTGTACCCTTACCGTCCAATTCAGTTCTAATGGACAGTTGCGGCCACGAACATGGGGTTATGTCGGGCAACATCAGTGTCAGCGGATGCGGTTTGAGCTTCGAGTCTGAGACTGGAGTAGAAGACCTCAAGGGGCTGACTTTAAAAGTTCCAGTCGCAGGGAAATTTTGTTCTTTACATATTGATTGCTTGCGCCACACAAAGGAAGCAGGCGAAAGTATGGAGGTTGCAGGACACATCCATGACGTGGGCCTGGATGATTATTTGTTCTTGTGCAAATATATTAACGAGCATTTGCGACAGGAGGCAATGCGATCAGTTTTTTATGATGGCATTAACTTCAAAGCGGCATTCTAGTCTAATTCGTTTATATGTTTAGGATGAGAGCATGTCACATACTCGTGTGCGCAAGTAGTTGAGCTTAAAGTATAGCAGCCTTTTTCGGTTATTTGAGAGAAGGGGCCACAAAAGAAGCTGTGATAATCGATAAGCTGGACTTTGAAACTCAGGGGCAATCCACTCTTTTAGGTTTATTGAATGCTTGATTGTTGCCGCAGCTCGTTGGCTGATCCGCAGCATGTCGGACAAGTTTTCTGGAAGAGTAGTCTCAAATATTTTTCTTGTGTTGCTCAACAGGGCAAAAAGCGTTTTCTGAGCAGACATCTCTTGAGCTGACCTTGCAAGGGCCTCCCAGTCAATATCATATTTAGAAAGTAGCTCATGTGCATCCAGAAGGTTGTGATGGACATAAGAAAGATTACCGAAAGCGTGGATGGCTAGATGTACCAGGTTATCTTCAGGGGAGAGTATACGAACATTTTTCATCGGGTAGCTGGGATGGGGATGACTCCTTTTCCAGAAGCTTTGAGGTGGGTCGGGGAAAATCCCGTCGTGAAAAAAATTGGAATGAAGCTCCAGAATAATTTGTCCTGAATTTTGACGGTCGATAAAGAAAGTTTGTTCGAAACTCTTTTGGTACGAGTGCCGACGGTTTTTTAGAGGGACTTTTGCCTCACTGTGCATTGCTAAAATATCAGAGGCTTCTTTCAGCTTTTGTTTGTCGACCAGGAAATCAAGGTCAACACCTAGTCTAGGGGCGTTTTGCGGATATATAGTGCCGCTAAAGGCAGCAGCTTTAAGCATGACCACTTGAATTTTTGCCTTATCTAGCTGCTCAAGAATTTGTTGTAACTGTTGTTGGTTTTGCATGTCCGCAGCAATTGTTTGTCGGTATACCGTTTTGACTAAACTCTTGTTCTCTTCTGAAAGCTCCTCCCAGATGTCTGTACCTTTAATGTTATTATAGATAAGGGGAAGCAAAGGTGTGATGAAGTTTCTGTCTTGTCGCGAGAGATTCTCTATTTCGTGCAGGGCGCTTTTGTTTTGTTCGGCCTTCTTTAATGTTTGGCCTGTTTGCATCGCTAACCTTAATGCTTTCTTTGCGCGGCTTGCAGATGTTAAAAGTGGCTTATTCATACCTTTACGTTTTCTCAGTCTAATTCAAATAGATTTTTATAGTCGGAAAGCATTTCATTAGATTGCTGATCTTTATAAAGGATGCAGTTGCCGCATACGAGGACATCAAGTTCCGTGCCCATAAAGCAGCGAAATGCATCCTCAGGAGTGCATACAATGGGCTCTCCTCGAATATTGAAACTCGTGTTCACAACAACTGGGCAGCCAGTCTTTTCCTTAAATGTGTTGATTAGCTGGTGATAGAGGGGGTTTGTCTCTTTGTGCACTGTTTGGACTCTGGCAGAATAGTCTACGTGGGTGATGGCAGGTATTGTTGAGCGGGGCACGTTTAGTTTATCGAGACCAAAGAGAGCTTCCTGTTCTTCGGTCATCTTAATGAGATGCTTGCTGTGAACGTCAGCAACGAGAAGCATATAGGGGCTATCGTTATTTAGGTCGAACCATTCGGCGACATCTTCCCTTAGGACGGAGGGAGCAAATGGCCGAAAAGATTCGCGAAATTTAACTTTTAAATTCAAAGTTTTTTGCATCTTTTCTGAACGTGGGTCAGCCAGGATAGAGCGGTTGCCCAGGGCCCGCGGTCCAAATTCCATTTTTCCTTGAAACCAGCCAATGGCCTTGCCGTCATTTAATGCTTGAGCGGCAGCTTCAATCATTTCGTCTTGAGGTAAGGTGGCGCATACTGCGCCCGCATTTGATAGTCTCTTTTCGATTTCACTTTGTTCAAAATTTGGTCCCAGATAGGAGCCACACATTGTATCACTAGTGATATTTTTTTGGCGCGGTTGTCCTGCAAAACCATGGTAGGTCATAAGGGCTGCTCCAAGGGCTCCTCCCGCATCTCCGGCCGCAGGCTGAATCCAAATTTCATCGAAGGTGTTTGCTTGCAAGACCTTGCCGTTGGCAACACAATTCAGCGCCACACCTCCTGCCAAGCATAGATTCTTCATACCCGTTTCATTTGCGAGGCTCTTAGTCATTCGCAACACAGCAAGCTCAATGACTTGTTGGATTGATGCTGCCAAATCCATTTCCCGTTGTGTGAGTCTCTTTTCAGGGGCTCTTGGAGGCCCGCCAAAAAGCTCGTCAAACTTTTTGTTGGTCATTCGCAAGCCAGTGCAATAATCAAAATACTTCATGTTCAACTTAAAGGACCCGTCGTCTTTGAGGTCAATAAGGTTATCTAAAATCGTGTCCACATATTTGGGTTGTCCGTATGGTGCGAGGCCCATGACTTTGTATTCACCGGAGTTTACTTTAAATCCAGTGTAATAGGTAAAGGCAGAGTATAGTAGTCCAAGCGAATGCGGAAAATGAATTTCCTTGATGACTTCAAGCCCATTCCCTTTCCCGATGGCTACAGATGTTGTGGCCCATTCTCCAACTCCGTCCATGGTTAAGACCAGCGCTTCATTAAAGGGTGATGGGTAAAAAGCACTTGCAGCATGGCTCAGATGGTGCTCGCTAAAAAGGAGCTTTTCGTTCATTGTCTTCTTTATATTTGATGCGTGTAATTGAAGATGGTCATTGATTAAATTTCGTTGGAAGAGTTTGTCCTTAATCCAAACAGGCATGGCGGAGCGAAAAGAGGTCAGTCCTTTTGGAGCAAAGGCAAGATAGGTCTCAAGAAGCCGCTCAAATTTTAGAAAAGGTTTGTCATAAAAGGCGACATAGTCGATATCTGAGAGTGACAAATTCGCTTGCTGCAGGCAGTATTCCAAAGCATGATGGGGGAAGCGCGCATCGTGTTTTTTTCTGGTAAACCTCTCTTCTTGCGCAGCTGCACTTATACTACCATTATCGATTAGTGCAGCTGCACTGTCGTGATAGAAAGCAGATATTCCTAATATGCGCATGATGCTATCAGAATATGGTATAAATAAATGGCGCCACTGCTGAGCCTTGGGCCAAAATAATCAGCGAACCAAAGAAGAGTAAGACTAAAATGATTGGCAAGAGCCAAAATTTCTTTCTCACGCGTAAAAATTGCCAAAATTCTTTTACAAAACTTAACATCTTATCTCTAAAACTGATTAATCAGGGTTTCGGGTTTTGGGCCTGGTGGTTCACGTGAAATCCAGTATGTTTTTACTTTGCGATCTAAGCTCAGTGCAAGCAGATCTTTGCCGAATAATTTCAATACAAGTCCCACAGGCGCAAAGACAATAAAATAAATGGAACTCAGAATAACAGGGCTCACTATTTTGTTGAGTAAGAATCCCAGCTTGAGCCAATAATGATTCGGCAGCGCAAGAACCTGAGGTCGCAAAGTGGATACAGTGACCAAAAGTGCAGCAAGGCCCAAGCTCCATATACGAGGGGCAGTGTGTGAGATAAGCGGCCAAAATCCTATCAGGATGAAGACAACACTAAAAGTTAATCCAAAAGCGCGCGGGCTTGATGTTTTAAGGACATCGGGATTATTTGGGTTTTGATGATAGTCTTTTTCCATTATATGGGCCTACTTACGTAGCACAGAGTCGAATATTTTATAGTGGACAGGGTCTAGTACGTCAAGTGAATCGCCGTCTCCTAACTTTCGAGTAGACAATGGCAGTGGCGTTCTTGCTTTGGCCTAAATCCTTGAGTAGACACAGTGGAGCAGCAGTGCTTGCGTGCAGCATGTGGTGTGTCGAGTCGAAATAACTCTAAGCAAGGAAGAGCGAGCATATATTTTGCCATGAAGGTTAATGATTCAAATCATGATACTTGGGCGGGACTTCCCCGAGCATATTATTTGCTGCCGGCTCTGGGGGATGGGTGTCTTAATGTTAGAGAGGTCACGACAGAGCAAGAATGTTCACTTATAGGGCAAGATAAGGAGCAATGTTACCTCTTAAGCAGAGAGGTGCTCGGCCGTGTAGGGACAATAAAGAGCGGTGCCACAATTTTGTGTCCAGGAGCACCTGGTTCAGTTGTACCTCCGGCAATGAGATGGAAAAACTGGCCTCACCGCATGGAGTCGATGCCTGGCTTAATTTCCCAGGATCGAGATTTGGGGCAGATATTGGGCTCCCTTTGGACTCCATATACGCGATTGGGTGGACTTTTCGTCGGGCTCTCCAGGTTTTCCGCACCTCATGTTGCCAGATTTCTTCCAACACAATTCAGTTTGTTCACACCTGTTGCGCTTGAGGCTAAAGTGATTGCTGCTTTTGTTGGCGCCATAAGCGCCAAGCAGAAGGTTGCGGCTATTGTTCGGATTGGGGACAAGCTTCTTTTTCGAAAAAGTTCTGCTTTGCGAGGAGGGCATGATGCTTTAAGGCATGAGTATGAGACTTTAAGGTCCCTTGAAGGCTGCGCTCTGAAGAACATTTATATCCCCAAGCCGCTGGACCTGGTGCACCAGCAAAACATAAAGTTGATGTCGGTTTTTACTGATATCTATAGTCTTTCTTCGGAACAGGGCCCGCGCTCTCTTGATTCACGTCATTTTTCACTTTTGAAGTACTTTATGAATGAACAAAAAGGGACAACACCCTTACTTGATGTTGTTGTTGAGCATTTTGATTTTATTCAGGATAAGTGTGAGTCGCGATTGAAGGGATTCTTAGAAGACGCGTTTTTTAGGGGAAAAAGTGCTTATGGGGCGAGCAAAGAGTTTAATGCATGTTTTGCACATGGAGATTTTGTGAGCTGGAATACAAGAATTGCCAGTGGGCATTTATGGGTATTTGACTGGGAGTTTTCACTTCGAAGTGCACCTTTAGGGCTGGACCTCCTGCATTATACATTGTGGCCATGGGTGGTTACAAATACGGGCTCACTTAGTGAAGGGTGGGGACATTTTTTGAATGGGTTAAATACTTTGGAAATACGAATAGAAGAATCGGAACTTGATGGATTGTTTTGTTTTCTCATGGTGCATTGGGTAAATTTGTTGATGGGAGAATATCCTGGTGATGATATATTTATGCGAATGCAGGAAGTTCAGAGATTTGCTTTAGAGGTGAGAGTTTGAGCATGCGAGCCAATCAGTTAACTGTTGTTGCGATTGTTGGTCCTGATGGGTGCGGAAAGTCAACAGTACTGAACCATTTAGACATAGCATTACAGAAGCAGGGCTATTCGATTGCACACGAGCATTTGCGTCCAAATTGGTTGCCCCCATTGTCAGCTTTGCGAGGTAAAGCGAAGGCTCCGCCTGCAGCATGGAGTCGTGCAGATCGGCCACATGCTGCGCCTCAGGTTGGAGCGTGGTCTTCTTGTGCCCGTTGGCTCTATTATACTTTCGACTATTCTTTTGGCTTTTGGCTCAAGACACGGCGGCAAGGGGCGGATATCATTCTCTTCGACCGCTATGTGGACGATTTTCTGATTGATCCACGCCGTTCAAGATTGCGTGAGCTTCCATGGTTTATGCGTTTTCTTTGGCAGATATTGCCACGCCCCCATAAGACATTTTACTTGGATGCATCGGTAGACGTACTCTTGAACAGGAAGCAGGAGGTTGGAAAAGATCAACTAATACAGCTGGTTGAACGATATAGGGGATTAGCACAGAGTTCTGAAAAGGTGTGTCGCATGAATGCGGAGCTTGCTCCTGAGGTCCTTAGTAAAGAGATTGCGGACGAAATTATTCGCCTCAAGAGCGGGTAAAAGCATTCTACAATGCAAATTGTATGTCTTGAATGGTTATGCTAAGGGCTGACAGTCCATGGGATAAAATAGGATTGGCGGAAATCATGAGAAAACTATTAATCACAGGTAATCTTGGTTACATCGGACCTGTTGTAACCGCGTACTTTCGCAAACATGACCTTTGTGAAGAGATTATAGGGGTGGATAGAGGTTTTTTTGAACACTCAATAACTGTACCGGCAACAGAGATGTTAGCCCATGCGGCGGACTTACAAATTTATGCTGACGTAAGGCGCCCAACGCCGGAGATGTTCAAAGGGGTGGATACGGTGATACATCTTGCTGCCTTGTCGAATGATCCCATTGGTAAAGAATACGAAAATATAACCAAAGAGATTAATGCGGACAGTACATTAAAGATTGCAGAGATGGCTAAAGAGCAGGGTGTTAAAAATTTTGTTTTTGCCTCGAGTTGCAGTGTCTATGGTTGCGCTGAAAACACACGGCGCCACGAAGAGTCTGATTTGGACCCGCTCACTGCCTATGCGCGCTCAAAGGTCGCTTCAGAAAAAGGCTTAAAGGAGTTGGCTGGGGACGACTTTATTGTAACGTGCCATCGTTTCGCAACAGCTTGTGGAATGAGTCCTCGTTTGCGTTTGGACTTGGTTTTGAATGATTTTGTGGCCTCGACCATAACGACTGGAGGAATTAAGATTTTGAGCGACGGTAGCCCTTGGCGCCCCCTTATTGATGTCGAAGATATGGCGCGAGCGATGGCTTGGAGTTCACGTCGACCCCTGGAGGCCGGCGGGAATTATTGTATTGTAAACACGGGGAGCAATATCTGGAATTATCAGATTAAGGATCTGGCACATTCTGTGAAATCGTGTTTTCCACAAACTGAAATTGATATTAATGAAAACGCTGAGCCTGATAAGCGTTCCTATCAAGTTGATTTTAGTCTGTTTGAAAAACTTGCACCGCAGTATCAGCCGAAAATTTCGGTTACAGACTGTATTGGGCGATTGCATTCCGGCTTAAGTCGGATGGAGTTTGGAGATGCGGACTTCAGGAATTCAGAATTGATTAGGCTAAAAGTTCTTATGATATTGAGAGAGCGTGGCTTTATCGATACGGAGCTTTGGCCGATTAAGAATCGTAACTCAAATATCTCACTTGCATCTTGAGGTTATGGCTTAATGAAGAAAATTGTTGTCACTGGAGCAAGCAGTTTCATTGGGGCAAATCTTTGTCGCTATTTTGCAGGAAAAGATTTTGTTACTGTAGGCACGATAAGTGCTGAGCGGGAGTCATACAGCGGGGTTCAGAAGGAGCGCCTTGATGCCGCTTGTAGAGCGAACACTGAACTCGAATTGTTGGATGTAACACAACCAGGCAGCATTACAGAACTAGCAGAACGGTATAAGCCTGACCTATGGGTGCATTTGGCTGCGTGGACAAAAAATTATGGCTCTCTCGATTATGACCTTTCTAAGGGGTTTGAAGTTGGGGTTGCGCCACTTAGAGAACTTTTTCAAGCTCTGTCCTCATTATCGAGCCGATTGGTTCTGATTGGTAGCGATGCAGAATACACATCTTCTACATCTACATTACATGAAACCTCACCAACGTCTCCAGTCTTGCCTTATGGGCTGGCAAAACTTAGCGCTTCGATCAGATCAGAGCAGCTTTCTAAGCACTACGGGGTAAAGACCAGACTTGCCAGGGTCTTTCTGCCCTATGGGGCACTTGATAATCCAAATAAGCTGATTCCAAGTGTTATTGATGCCTTGGGTAGGAATGAGAAAATTGATTTGTCGCCGTGTCTGCAGGAGCGTGATTTCTTGTACATTGGTGACCTTCTCCAGGGAATCGACATTCTTGGTTTCGAGGCCAGCAATACAAACCTCTTTGATGTATTTAACTTGAGCAGCGGTAAGCCAACTCAATTAAAAGATTTTCTTTTACATATTGCAGAACGATTAGGCAGGTCCTCTGATTTGCTGGATTTTGGGGCTCGCACTATGCGGGCAGGAGAAGCGCCCTGTGTCTGCGGAAATAATCAGAAAATGATGTCTGAATATGGCTGGACTCCGACTCCTCTCGATGAGGGGATTGTTCAATACCTGAACGAAATTCAATAATCGAGCACCTGGGGGCTTTTATAGATAACCGTTTGTCGGCCTATCATGTGCTTCAAAATTGTCGACCCAATTTCTTGAGAATTGCTTTTCACTAATAGGGCATATGGTAGAATGAGGTCGTAATGCAGATGAGAGAATGCTGATATCTTTGTGCTATACTGAATTAATAAACCGTATTCCTTTCTAAACTTTAGTTGTCTATAGCTTACCGGATTATATGGTGTCTTTTCCACACGGGCGTCGTTAAAAATTGCTCCATCACTAAGTTTCTTTGATGCCTGTATCAGTTTCTGTTTTAAGCTCGGCTCATTTCGCGTTTCGGCAAGGATTTTCAGTCCAGCATTGTTGACGAAGGTTTGATGTAGCAGCTCGCCGCTTCTAAGACTAAAATCTTGAATGCTTGCGAGTGGCTTTTTCATCAGTGCTAGAGCAAGGTTTTTCATTTTAGCTTTATAGATGTTTTTTACGGCATCTTCGAGATTTTCGCTGAAGAGTTGCTCGAGAGCAAGACAGCCTTCTTTTGACAGCTTGGTGTGTATCAGTTCTCGGAGAATTGTGCGTTCCTGCGGGCCTAGCTGTTTCAGCTTGGTCATGTATCTTTTGATTTTTTTTGTTTTTGTCCCTTTATATATTGCGCCCAATTGTAGACATCTAATCAGGTTTTCATTCGCAAGACTAATGGTGTAAAACCAGTCTCGCTGGAGCAGTCCTTCCATAAGTTCTTTTTCCGAAAGAATTTCAAATCCATACGATGTTAATCCATGCAGGAAATCTAAGTGAAGACATTTCAAGTTTTTGAGGTCATATAAACGAAAGACATCAATGTGGCGGAAGACATTATTCGAGTTTCGATAGGATAATTTGGTCAATAGGTCCCAAGAGTATTCATGCGCTGCTTTTCCGAGACAACTTTGAATTATAGCCATATCTGAATGTCGAGACGCCACATCCAAATCATGACCGATGTTTGGCAACCCTTCATAGTTTCGCATTACACCATAGGGTATACTTCTCTCTTGAAAATAGGTGAGTATGCCACGAACTGTGTTTTCTATTTGTGACATTTCATTGTCCGAGCTCAGGTTGCTTTACTTGTGGACAATATCCCATTGGTAAGGGATGTGTGAATCGAGGGGGTCATAACGTTTCATTTCAGTGGGGTCATGGGGCATATCTGCCATATTTGCAATAATTGCAGATTTTGCGCCATAGGCCTTGTAGCCATTGACGACGCCCGTGGGGATTTTTATGAGTTCATATTTGTCTTCGCCTGTGAAGATCTCCATCAGCTCACCTTTTGTCGGTGAGTCAGGCCTTTCGTCAAAAAGAACAAGCTTAATCATCCCTTGTATTACAGCATAATGTTGAGTTTGTTTCGTGTGTAGGTGCCAACCTTTAATTGCGCCAACATGTCCTACAGAGAAGTAAACTTCACCAAAGCATTTGAAGAGAGGGTCATCCGCTCGTATCATGTGCATAATCATGCCCCGCTCATCGGGAATTTTCTTTAATGGTTTGATGATGACGTCTTCAATCATGGCATGACCCAGTTTTTTGTTAAGGTTTAGGGGTGATATTCTTTTGCCCACGGTGCGTTCTTTGAGTTCCATAGGTCATTTAAGATGGTCCAGTCTCGATAAGTGTCCATGCATTTCCAGAAACCGCTGTGTTGATAAGCCATCAGCTCTTTGTTGTTGGAGAGGTCCTCAAGTGGTTGTCGTTCCAATATGCATGATTGCTCTTCGGATACATAATTCAAAAAGTCACGCTTAAATGCAAAGAAACCACCGTTAATATAGTCTGATATTCCACTCTCCATGGGCTTTTCAGTAAAGTGTTCTACACTGCTTTTATCGTTAATGCTTAACTTTCCAAATCGAGAGGGCGCATGCACTCCACAAACTGTACCTGTTTTCCCATGGCTTCTATGAAAAGATAGAACCTCGGCGGGATTAATGTTGGCGACACCATCACCATATGTCAGCATAAAATCGCTTTTCGTTAAATATCGAGCTGCTCGAGCGACTCGCGCACCGGTCATGGAGTCCTGACCGGTGTTGACTAACGTTATCTTCCAGTCTTGGGTCGTATTCTTAGTGTGAAAGTGCAGTGAGTCAGGGTTTTGCAGGTCTATTGTAAAATCACTATTCATAGCATGGTAATTAAGAAAGTAATCTTTAATGACATTTCCTTTATAGCCCAGGGCCAGCACAAAGGTTTTGAACCCAGCTGCGCTATAGATTTGCATGATATGCCACAAAATAGGTCGCTCACCGATAGCGATCATCGGTTTGGGCAAAAGGTCTGTCTTTTCGCGAAACCGTGTGCCTTGTCCACCACAAAGAATGAGCACCGGAATATCTTTTATATCGTCCATACTTTTCTCTACAATGTCGTCGTGTCGTTTATACAGGGCATAATGACAGGCGATTTAGATTCACATTGTATAATGTTTTAGTTTGGTTTTTTGCAAGAAAATCTTTAATATAAATGAGGGTATATCTTGGATTGTGCGGCGCCAGAGTCGTTTTGGCTCAAGTATGAAGCGATAGAGCCATTCAAAACCGGACCAACGTATAATATGTGGTACGGGGGGAACTCGCCCAGCATGAACATCAAATGCGGCACCCACGCCAAACATAATTTTAGTGTCAAGTTTGGAGATATAGTCAAACATAAATTGATCTTGTTTTGGGGTGCTTATGCCAACCCAAAAGATATCTGGCTTCGTTTCTTGTACTCTCTTAATCAAATCTGCCTCTTCAGCGCTGTTCAGTGGGCGAAATGGCGGGGTATAGGTGCCGACAACCCTAAGATTCGGATATATTTCTGTAAGCCTTGCTTTGAGTTCATTAGCGACACCTTCCGCGCCACCGTAGAAAAAATGAGTGTAATTTTCGGTATTAGACAATTCACATACTTTAAGCATTAGGTCTTGTCCGGGTACGTGTCCCATCTTTTTGAAGCCAGAGCTTCTACCTATCCAGAACAATGGTCGGCCATCGGGCACGGTTAGACCACTTTTGTTATATACTTGTTTTAGAGACGGATTTTTCTCACTAGAGATTATTCCATGCATTCCTGTGCAGCATACGTATTGTGAGGTTTCACTTTTTAACCATGATTTTATCGTAAGGAGGGTCTCTTGCATATTCGTTATGCTAACGCCAACCCCCAAAATATTTAATCTGTCTTGAGTCATTTTTGCTCAGTTGCGACCTGAATTCGTCGACCTCCTAGCATGGTTAAACTTAAAATGGCAAGAATGCTTATAACGGTTTGTTTATGCGCGGGTTTTAGTTCCTATTAAAATCAAAATTAGGGTGGGCCATTATATGTTTGTGTAGTAGATGCATTGCTTGTGAATTT
Organism: uncultured Bdellovibrionales bacterium; assembly: GCA_964013445.1. Classification (GTDB taxonomy): domain Bacteria; phylum Myxococcota; class XYA12-FULL-58-9; order XYA12-FULL-58-9; family JASMKV01; genus JASMKV01. The sequence goes on from CAXGWX010000027.1 coordinate 13,790, forward strand.
AGGACATGGTTTTATTGTATGAACGATTTATATTGAGAGATAATTAATGCTTTCCTCGAATGACAGTGTAGAGTTAGGTTCTCTTGCTAATCAGAAAAATCGCCGACTTTTTTTTTGGTTTTCGCTTGTTCTCTTTCTGTTTAGTGCTTGTTTCGGTTTGTTACTTTTGTTTACTGCAGCTGTAGAACCGAAGGATATACTGCTTACTGTTCTTTTAATGTGCGTGCCGGCTTTACTCAGTGGCATGGCACTTATGCTTGAAGATATCTCTTGGGGCGGACGGGTAATTTTCGGCTTATTGATGGGCTACTACAGTCTTTTTGTGGGATTTGCTTATTTGCGCATAGAAGTGGGTTTTCCCGTTTATGTTGGGGAATTGGGTTTGTTTTTGCTCTTTATTCTGCTGCGCCATCAGCGGGAGGGGGTTATACGCTTTTTTAAAGAGCCGGTTTGCTGGTTCTCTCTTGTTTGGATTGTGAGTGCATTACCGAGTTTAAGCTCCAGTATTGTAATTCACCCAACAAACAGTTTGCGAAATTTTTCTCCCGCTTATTATACGGTATTTATTTATTTGGGTTATATATTTATGTTCAGTGTGCGCAATCCCTTGGCGGTTTGGAGGACCTATGGTCGAATGATCACCGTGGTACTGCTCTATTATGCGCTCATGCTTCCTGTTAGACATACTTTGGCAGCAATTTCACCGGAGTCATCTCCGGGCACGCCTTTATTTGGAACGTTTGTAAATGGCTATACTTATGGAATCGTTTTTGGGACGTGGGGCTTAATTCTTGCACCCTATTTTACACAGCGTGTGAGATGGGTTCAGTTCGGCTCGCTTGTTGTTGCTTTTGAGTGTGTCTTAATTACGCAAGCGCGAAGTGCATATCTCCAGATTTTTATGCTTATTTGTTTGCTTTGGGGGCTACGAAAAACATTTGAGTTTCGTCATTTGCGGGTTCCAGTGATGAGTGGTGTGCTTGTTTTTCTCTTTATCGTTGTTGGTGTAACCGGGTTTGGAATAGAGTTTAGAGGAGACAAGGGGCCAATTTCTACTCATTTTTATCGCGTGGGTACGCTCTCTTTATTTGGCGCACATAGTGCAGATTATAGGGATTGGGAACAGGGAGATGCGATGGTGGGTTCAGCGTATAATAGAGTTGAGTGGTGGAAAGAGGTTGTTGATAAAGTTTTTGAATCGACAGAGAACGCCATGTTTGGTTTAGGGTTTCACCAGCCCTTGGGGACGATTCCGGGAATTCATGTACCAGTGCAGTTAATGAATGCGCACGGCACATTTGCAACGATTTTAGGCCGTTTTGGTGTAATCGGGCTTTTGGCTTGCCTTTCTATACTCGGATATACGTTTTTTGTGCTTCTTGCCTGTCTTCGCTTAACGGGAACAGGGGTGGTAAAAGCCCTGATGGCTTGGCTTTTGATTGCATTTAGTCTTTTTACCTTTGCTGGGATTTGGGGCACATGGTTTGATGCGCCCAACCATGCAATCTCATTCTATATTCTTATCGGTTTTGCTTTAGCCACAGTTCGCAGGCTTAGCACTGAGCCTGCAGACCTTGTTTTGGGCTGATAGATGCCTTTTGCAGAGCGCTTTTATCTCTTGGCGCTAACGGCAAGTGTGCCCTGAAGTCCCAGTATTTCCAGTGGTCGTCGTGTTTTAGGACCTAATCCTGGGCGGCTGCTGTGTAGTGCTTTTTTGTAGAACTGAACACGGCTAAAGCCAGCGTTGAAAAGCATTTGCTGCATTGTCTTTTTGTTAAACCAATAAAGATGAGAGAGCTTGTTGTATTCTCTCCACTTTTCTTTGTCTAGTCGAGCCCTGAGTGAAGCGGGGTTCGGCGTGGTAATAAATATTATTCCGTCTTCATTTAAAAGGGGGGATAAGTTTTTTAGAACATCTAAAGGATTGATGAGATGCTCAATGACTTCAAACATTGTAATCAAATCAAATTTCTTGTTTGGTCTTTTTTCTGCAAGGACGGAAAGTGAAGGGTAAATTGGGACAGATTTAAATTCCGAGTTTTTCAATGCAGGAGATTCACCAAATGGTTCGACACCGACGGCAATAATTTTACTTTGATGACGACAGCCAGCAGTAATGATGCTGCCATCACCGGAGCCATAATCGAGCCACTCTTTCTCGTGATGATTTGTGAGGAGGCTTAGGGCTTTGGAGGCTAGCACGTCAGCGACAACTGCTTCGGTGCTCATCGCGTCATCAAGCATGCCTTTGTGTGCAGCATTGTAATAATCTGTTAACGCTGCGTCGGTTGGCATTGGGTACCGACTTAGGAGGTGGCATTTAGCGCATTTTACCACATGTCCTTCCTCTAAGGCATAAAGATGGGATGCTGTGGGCTGTGCACAAAGCATACATTTATGCTCAATGGCATCCCTGCCTTCCAATTTAGTGGTGCTCATATGGGGTATCTAGCTTGCATTTGTTTTGGCTTCAAGTACTTGTTCTGCTTAAGCTCAAGGGCTTATCCGATAGCGCTACGGCCGGTAAGGGCAGTCATTAGGCTGCCGTCAATACATATGCTTTCAATATTGTAGCTTGGAGTTTGTTCAAGTCTCCAGAGGCTTCTTTGCAGGCTTAAGGGATTGTATTTTGTAAAATGCATACAGGGGGTGGCGTAGGAAATACTTCTAAAGCCCGCCTGGACACACTTTTCGCTTAAAGTGGAACTGAAAAAACGTGGCATCCCAAAAGGAAAGGCGAAATGCTCGGGTTTTGTGCCAAGGATTTCAGTTAATATTTGAAGGTTGCTTTCTATGTCGGAATTTGCTTCTTCGAGTGGCACCTGGGCCAAGGGAAGATGCTGATGTCCGTGGCAGCCAATTTCATGCCCCAAGTCAAAAAGCTCCCTGATTTGCTCGGATCTGAGTGGAGTTCGCTCGCCATGAAAGCCAATTCTGTCGTAGTATTTTCTGATAGTGTTGTCTGAGGCGCAATCAGCCAGGGGGGCAGTGTTGGTGAAAAACGTTGCTTTAATATCAAGTTCATCAAACAACGGGATCGCTTGATGCCAGGAAGCATAATTATCATCGAAACTTATCCAGAACTGCTTGTCTGTTGATTCATTTAAGAAATCAGACAGTTTTGTGGCTTGATATCCTAGTTCGCGCAATGTTTGTATGCATGCCCTAAAGGCTTCATGCTGATGTTCTTCGAGTTCATGAAAGTATATTCCAAACCGAAGTGGCATCCTTTTGAAAAAGAACTTTTTATGGATCAGGCGGGAGAGTCGAAATAAAGTATGCATTTGTTATTGGGTTATTGTGAACTCATTGTTTTATGTCGTCGGCTCTGTGCAAGTCCCCACAGACGTTGTAGTACATAATCTGGTTGAAGGGCCGCAGCAGCGCACAGTTTAAGCCCTGCTTGCATTTGGTTTGAGTGAACGAAGTTTAAGCCCGCCTGTCGAAAAAAGAACTTTGCAGTGCTTTTGCGCCTTCTGTTTAATCGTTTCAAAAGAGGCTGGGTTTTCAAGAATTCTTGGAACTCTGTCCAATCAAGTTCCTTTTGGCTGTTTCTGCGTCGGCGCATGCAGTCCCGTACCCAGTCAAACTTGTCCCGCATACCAAAATAATTTCGGGCGATATCCGAAGAGGCATGCAGTCTGTAGTGCATGAGGACCGCATCTTGCCCAAAAACGAGATGTCCTTGTTCGGCAATCCTGTTCCATAAGTCAATATCTTCTGCTGGGTAAAATTGGCTTCTGTAACCGCCCAGGTCGAGAGCTGTTTGTCGGTGGAGTGCTACACCAGGATGTAAAAAACCAATTGCTTCACATTGTTCAACATAATGCTTGCAGTCCTGAGGGGTAAGTACGTCAAGTCCTGTTACACCTGCCTCATTTCCTTGACGATCGATATAGATGCCACGACAGGCGGTGACTTTTAGTTCAGGGTGCTGTGCGATAAAGGATAATTGCTTTTCAAGTCGGGTAGGATACATTAAATCGTCTGCATCCATTCGGAATACCCACTCGTGCTTGGCGGATTTTAGGCCAAAATTTAAAGCATCGCCGAGATCGGCATGTTCATGATTAAGAACCCTGATACGTTCGTCCCTTAAGGAATACTCTTTAAGGATGTCCGTTGAGTTATCGGTACTGCCATTGTTGATAATGAGAAATTCAAAAGTGCTTGATGTTTGATTAAGAACACTTTCAATCGCTTCCTTTAGGTAATGAGGCGAGTTATAAACAGACATCAGAACAGTGCAGGACATAGAGCGTGCTTAATGGGTTTTTATTAGTGCTGCAAGAGAAAAGAGCTATAGATGCAGCAAGGATTTTGTGCTAGAGCGGGGCGATAATTTTGGAAATGTGCAGAAATACAAATGCTCAAAGTTGAATCATTTTGGAAGCTAATAAAAGCACCGGATCGTCTCGAACGCACTATGGCTTTGCTGGAAATTCAATACAATCGAGCTTTGTATAACAGGCGCCCCTTGGCGCCTGAAGTGTCTTCGTATTCGGATTATCTCGGCTCTCAAGATGGTGCTTGTTTGAGGGAGTATGCAGAGGAATCATTGGAGATATGGGAGAGGTTGCGAGAGCACTTCGAGGATCAAAAAGAAAAATTTTGCGGAGTCTTGCCTTTTCCTACAATTTTCAATGCTGATTCTACCTTAGCGCGACTTGGGTATTTATTGACAAGAATGCTTTCTCCACGAGTCGTTGTTGAATCGGGGGTGGGTTACGGTATGCTTTCTGCGCATATTTTAAGTGCAATTGAAAGAAACAATGTTGGGGAACTTAGAAGTCTTGATTTGCCACCGCTTTCTGACCCTAAAGGGAGCTTTATTGGTTTTTGTGTTGCTGAAGAGCTTCGAGCAAAGTGGGTGCTAACCTTAGGCGGTAGTCGCCGGCATCTATTTAAGTGCGTAGGGGGGTGTACTGTTGATTTGTTTATCTCGGACAGCGCTAACGTCTTTTCTCTGCAGCGATTTGAGTTTTTGACGATTCTTCCGGCACTGCGCTCAGGTGGCGTTATGCTCTTTAACAATGTGAGCGCACGCTTTGTTGAATTTTTACAGGGCGTTGAGACGGTCTCTTACCAGCTTATTTTTCAAGAAGAAAAGAAGGGGGTCGTGACGGCTCTCATTTTTAAGCACTAAAGCATTTCGCGGGTTAAGGTGTAGAGTGAGTTTTTTTGAGTTCGTAAAGACGTCTTTAAAGTCATCCAAAGGTCTTTGGACAATCGCTGATCAGGCATTGCTTTCAATGAGCAATTTCACTCTTATGTTTCTTGCGGCACGTTTTCTGTCACCATTTGATTTTGGCGTATTCTCTTTGCTCTATTCGTTGCTTTTGTTGGGGCTGAATGTTCAGGGGGGAGTTCTTTTGGACCCACTTGTGGTTTTGTTGCCGGGGTATTCCGGTACCGACGTAAAGACCTATGTGTCTTCTGCGTTTATTCAACAAGTTCTATTAAGTGTGATTTTGGGCGCTTTTGTCTTTTTATGTTTTGGCTTTCAGGATGTATTTGCGGTGGAGGGTGAGAGTTTTGACCTTATGACAGCTTTGAGTTTAGGGTATGCTCTTGTTTCTTACCAAAAGCATGAGTTCTTTAGACGATTGCTTTTCCAGGCAGTGCGGTTAAAGGCTGTGTTTTTTACGGATTTTATGGGGCACGCGCTTCGTTTTAGCTTTCTTTTTTTAGCTCTGAGTGAAGATAGCTTAACGATTTCAAAACTCTTGTTCCTTATTGGACATGGGTTTCTGCTGTCTGCTTTGTTACAGGGGGCAGTTTCATTTAGGGAGTTTGCATGGGGCTTAACGTTTAAGTGGTGGGCCTGGGCAGCTAACTGGCAACAGGGGCGTTGGCTCTTGTCAACAAATTTGATTGTTTGGGGCGTGGCACATGCTTACCTTTTCATTTTGGCGGATGTTCTGGGGGCAGAAGAAGCGGGAGCATTGAGAGCTATTCAGACGCTTTTTGGTCCGCTAACAATGCTGCTCTTAGCAATCGAGAATTTAGGTTCTGTCTTGGCAGCGCGCCGATTCAACACACAGGGGGCAAAAAGCCTTGAGAGCTTTATGGCTAATTTTGTATTGTTGCTTGTCGTAGCGGGGGGCAGTTATTGTTTGCTTATGATTTTGTTTGGGGAAACACTTTTGGATGTGTTTTATAGGGGGCAATATAAGGGCGTTTTCGTGGCTATTGCGTTTTTGGGGGCGGCGCAAACAGTAGGACTTGTGGGGAGAGGTGCGAGCATTGGCTTGCGTGTCTTGCTTGTCCCGGACAGAGTTTTTCGAGCTTATCTTCTTTCGGGAGGAGTCATGTTGCTGAGCGCATACCCATTGGTGAAGTCTTTTCAGCTTAGTGGCGCAACAGCAGGGACTCTTTTGAGCACGGTTACGACCGTATGGGTGGTTGCCTTATTTTACCGAAAAGCGATAAAAAGTAAAACACTTGGAAATGAAGCATGAGGCGTAATGGCTGAAAAGGGTTTGAATAGGATTCGTGTTGTTGCAGGTGTGTACGCATGTGCGCCAGACGAGGGCTCCGAGCCAGGGGTTGGCTGGAATTGGGTTAACGCTTGTGCAAAATATCACGAGGTTTGGGCAATTACGAGGAGCAACAACAGAGAAGCTATTGAAAATTTTCAATCGAACTACCCTCTGTCTAATCTGCATTTTGAATATATTGATTTGCCGGATTGGGCAAAGTTCTGGAAGCGCGGGGGGCGCGGAATCCACCTGTACTATTTGCTGTGGCAACACCTTTTAGCAGCACGTGCTCTTCGTTTACATGCGGAGAAAAAGTTTCATCTTGCACACCATATGACCTTTGTTAGTGATTGGATGCCTTCTGGACTTGCCGTTTTGAACATACCATTTGTGTGGGGGCCGGTGGGGCATAACCCGAAACTTCCAAGATGCATGAACTCGTCGAAAGCTTACACGGACCGCTCGCCGTTTTGGCGACATGTTGCAACAAAGTCCATGCGCTCTCTTAATTTTGAAACCGTTGCAACACGTCGTCGCGCAGATATTGTTCTAGCCATCAATAAAGAGGTGTGCAACGAGATGCGCACAATGGTTTCAAGCAAGACGAAGGTTCTACTGCGAGCACAGAATGCCGTTTCATTATCTGAACTTGCTGCAAAACACTTTGCAGTGGATGAGCCAGAGAACCCCTTTAAGGTCCTTTTTGCAGGGCAATTGATCTCAATTAAGGGGGTTGACCTGGCTATGGATGCATTTGTTGAATTTGCCCAGCAAGGGGGGGATGCAGAACTGCATTTTGTTGGTGCTGGCCCAATGGAAAACTATATTCGTACCCGTGTGCAGGAGTGTGGCTTAGAGAGACAGGTTTTCTTGCATGGGTTTGTGTCACGGGCGAAAGCGCTTGAGCATATGGCGAAATGTGATGTGTTTCTTTTTCCCTCGGCGGAGGGAGCGGGAATGGTTATTTTGGAAGCCATGGCCAAAGGACTTCCTGTGATTTGTTTGGATTATGGTGGCGGCGGCGAGTATGTTAATGAAAGCTGTGGCATTAAAGTAAGGTGTCAGTCGCGGGCCGATACGGTGATTGGGTTGGCCGAGGCGCTGCGGGGTCTGCACTCAAACCCCAAGCAACTTGAAAGCTTGAGTCAAGGCGCGAACAGGCGAATTCGTCAGCATTACACCTGGGAGCAAATTGCTGAAGAGATGCGTGACGTTTACAAGGAACTTTCTTGTTAGGAGAGTGACTTTTGTAATGCGTATCTTGTTTGTCCACAATCATTATCAGACCTCATCGCCTTCAGGGGAAAACCAGGTTGTTCACGATGATGCGGCACTGCTTCGGGCCTATGGTCATGATGTTGATTTGTACGAAGTGTTTAATGATTCGTTGCGTGAAGCGTCACCAGTAGAGAAAGTTGGCGTGGCGCTTGGAACGGCGTTTCGCTTTGATGTTTATCAGCGGTTTAAGCGATTCTTGCAAGAGCGTAACCCTAGCATTGTCCACGTTCACAATACATTCCCGCAACTATCCCCCTCTGTTTTTAAGGCCTGTAAGAAGCTGAGGATTCCGGTGGTGCAGACTCTGCATAATTATCGCTGGGTGTGTGCAAATGGATTGTTCTTACGAGAAAATAGAATTTGTGAAGAGTGCTTAGACCATGGACTTTCTCGTGGTGTATTATATGGCTGCTACCGCAACTCACGGCTCATGACATTGCCTGTTTCGGCAATGATAGCGGGAAATCGACTCTTTGGCAAAATTTCATGAACTCGATATGGGTTTTGCGGG
>CAXGWX010000028.1:0-21740 GCA_964013445.1 uncultured Bdellovibrionales bacterium
GTATCGATGATGCGCTCATGCGCCTGGAAACAACGATTGAGCAAATCTACGACCATGCCAGCGCTCCACTGCACCTTCTCGCCGGCATCGATCTTGTTGTTGTCTGTGATCGGTATCCGGAACCACGCATTAAAGAAATCTATGAACTTGATGTTGTTGAAGATGGCTATAGGCCACGGCACCTTTTTGCCGCACCCCTTGGGCAGTCCTTGGTTCCTATCAGTCCACCGAGTTTTATCGAAGATATTGCCGCATGCGGCAATACGGTACTGGTTGAGCAACTTAACGAATATTTTTCGCAAAGCCCAACCGCCACAGCAATGGTAGAGCCCACCATTAACCCTGATGAGGATATCGTCGAAGAGTTTGTTGATGAGGAAATTCCCGAACCACAACTTAGTGAAAGCTCCGCCGAGGACCTTGCCGCCCTTAGTCCTGAAGATTCAGCACCTCCGGGCTGGGAGCTGGATCGATTAGATGAATCTGAAGTGCCGGCAGAAACAAATACACCTTATAATTCAGACGAAGCCAACATGGCGGCCACCTTTGGTTTAGCCCCCCCGCGGCCACCGGGTGGAGGAGCGCCTTTGAGTGCCGCAAATTTTCAAGAAGCACTCGCTGAAATCAAAAAGCGACGCAATCAAAATTCAAACGACAGCTAGAAACAAAGGAAAAAATGTTTGTTGGCGATAAACATTATCGAACCATTTGGTTTAATCCGGAAAAAGATCTGGTCGAGATCATCGATCAAACCTTATTGCCCCATGATTTTGTTATCGCGCCGCTAACAAATCTTGAGGATGCGGCTGTCGCCATCAAAACAATGCAGGTCAGAGGTGCCCCACTTATTGGCGCAACCGCAGCCTATGGCATCTTTCTCGCTTTACGTGAAAACACCAGCGACAAAGCATTAGAGGAAGCGGTTGAGCGATTAAACGCCACCCGTCCAACAGCGGTGAACCTTCGCTGGGCATTAAACCGTATGCAAAACAAACTCCAGCCTGTCGAAGAGAAGAGAAGAGGAGAGGAAGCCTTAAAAGAAGCCCTGGCCATTGCGGACGAAGATGTCAGGCTTTGCGAGGCGATCGGTAAACATGGCAAGGGAATCATAGAAAAACACTTTGCTGAATTTGCCGAGAAAAGGCCGGTGCAAATATTAACCCATTGCAATGCAGGCTGGTTGGCTACTGTCGATTGGGGGACCGCGCTCGCACCTGTTTATGCAGCTCATAATGCTGGTATTCCCGTACACGTGTGGGTTGACGAGACCAGACCCCGCAACCAGGGCGCAAGCTTAACTGCTTGGGAACTTGCGGAGCACGGTGTGCCCCACACCTTGATCGCCGACAATGCTGGTGGCCATCTCATGCAACACGGACAAGTTGATATTTGTATTGTCGGTTCGGATCGCACAACCGCCCGCGGCGATGTTTGCAATAAGATTGGCACCTACCTCAAAGCCCTGGCGGCACAAGCGAATAACGTACCCTTTTATGTAGCACTCCCCTACTCAACCATCGACTGGAACATGCAAGACGGGCTCGAGGAAATCCCCATTGAAGAGCGCTCAGCGGAAGAAGTAACCCATATGTGGGGGCTCAATGATGCAAATCAACGCCAGCGTATCCACATCACCCACCCCTCAAGCAGGGCAGCCAACTATGCTTTTGATGTAACTCCCGCTGATTACGTTTCCGGCTTGATCACCAATTGTGGCGTATTTTCAACAAATGCGGCGGGCATGAGCGCTTTACAAGAGCAAATCAGAGCGCAATCCGAAGAAAATATCTCCTATTGTCAGTAACTTGCCTTTGGAGGACTCTTTTTCGACTAAAAATGCGACAGGCCACAAAAATCACCCTATACTTTTAGAAGGACGATTGTAGAGCATCAGTGTGGTCATGAGACGGAAAACAGGCGAATCGACGGGGCAGCGTTCAGGCGTTAGAAGGCTGGCCGCGGCCAAAGCACGTTCAAAAGCCCGAGTACGTAAAAATCAGCGAGAACTTCTCTTGATTGTGGCCATTGCTATCATGGCTATTTCGCTGCCCTCTTTTTGCGAGCGGAAATACACTTGGGGTGAATTTTATCTTGCAGGTGAGGCGGCGCAACAAGCGGGCAATCTGGAAGAAGCAGAATATGCCTACCTTGCAGCCATACAGGCAGCTGAAAAATCTGAAAATCAGGATAAAACCCAATTGGCCCAAAGCCTCTTTAATCTTGCAGAAGTATATCATGCGCAGGAACGCTTCGATGAAGCGGAAGCGCTTTACAAGCAAAGCCTGGAAACAGATGGGGATGCAAGCAAGGAGGCGAATCAACAACGGGCCACCGCTTTAGGTAACCTGGGCGAACTCTACCGCTCAATGCAGCGTTACGACCTCGCTGAGTCCATGCAACGCCAGGCCATTGCTTATGCGCAACGGGCCTATGGTGAAAAAGGTCATGAAGACCTATCAACCCTTTATACAAACTTAGCCCACACTCTGCTCGAGCAGGAGCAACCCGATGAAGCGCTCAAGCTCTATGAAAAGGCGTTGGAACTGGACAAAAAGTCGCTCGGTGAAAAGCATCCATACATCGCTGCAAATTATACGAATGTAGCGGAAATTATTGCCTTGAGTGGACAATATGCAAAAGCTGAAGAGCTGCTGCTCCAGGCCCTTGAGATTTATGCCGAAACTCCGGGGGAAAATCTTCCACAAATCATTGATGCTTTAATGATGCTCGGTAAACTACAAAGCGAACAAACCCGCTACAAAGAAGCTCAGAAGACCTTCCAGGACGTGAAAGAGCGTATGCTTAAACTTTTAGGCGAACGTCACCCCCAATTATCACAAATTCACCAACTCATCGCCAACACCCATCGAGTTAAGGGCGAATTTGATGAGGCGGAAAAGAACTATAAGCAGGCCCTGATGCTCCAGGAACCAATCCTCGACCACCCGGAAAATATATACGCCAATATTATCGAAGATTTTGCCCAAATGCTTATGGTTCAAAGCAAACATGCACAGGCTCTTGCCCTCACCAAAGAAGCGATAAGCAAACTCGACACCATGCCCCATAGAGATGAAAATCCTTTCATACAAGTAACCGAAATTCTTCTCCTCGACACCCTTGAGCAGATTTACCGAGGCCTCAACGATTCAGAAAATGCCACAAAGACTCTTGAGTTTAGCACCAAGCTTCGCCACGCCTACAATTTAGGGGAAAACATTGAGAAGAAAGACAAGAAACATAACCCTTTCCTCGGACAAAAAGGCGCTAACAAAAAAAGTGATGAGCCTAAAGACAAGACGCAAAAATAGCTTTAATCTCGCTCTGAGTGACCTCAATAGGGTTGGTGGCGTGACATCCATCAGCGAAGGCCTCCGCACTTAAACTTTCAAGATCAGACTCAAGCAATCCGGCGTCAACAAGAGAAGTATTGAGTCCCAAGGATCGGACAAAATTTCCCAAAAGCTTCGGCAAACTTTGCCAATCCGCTCCTGCCCCTGCGAATAATTGAGCCACCTTGCCATAGCGCAACTGTAAATCGTCACTAAAGTCTACCGCTCTATTTGCAATCTGCCAGCCTAAAACAGGCTCCAGGAGAATAGCATTGGCCAGACCGTGGTGAGTACCGTAGTGGGTCGACATGGGGTGAGCCAAGGAATGGACCAAACCTAAGCCCTTCTGAAATGCTGTTGCCCCCATACTTGCGGCCAGGAGCATCGTCGAACGAGCCTCGAGATCATCCCCGCTATTAACTGCTACAGGTAAGGCCTGCACCACCATTTTCATGCCTTCATAACCAATAGCATCGGCCATAGGATGGTAGCCCTTCGCAAGAAATGCCTCTAGATTGTGCGTAAACGCATCAACACCAGTGGCAGCGGTCAGGCTCGCCGGCAAGCCCCGACTCAAAGCGGGGTCAAGGACCGCAATGCTCGGTAACATATCGGGGTGAAAAATGATTACTTTTCGGCCTGTCTCTTCTGAAATGATTACACTCGAGCGACCAACTTCAGAGCCTGTGCCTGCAGTTGTTGGTATGGCATAATTTAGAGGAAGCGGGTTGGTGATATTCTTATCTCCTCCTTTGGCGTCATCGTAATCCAGAAGGTTACCATCATGTGTCGCCAAAACTCCGATAGCCTTTGCCATATCCATCGCACTGCCTCCTCCCATGGAAACAAGTGCCCTTGCAGATATTTGCTTGAAGGCTTTAGCGCCGGCAAGAACCTCGCTCTCCCGTGGGTTTCCGGAAAAATCAGAAAACACTTCCAAAGATAAATTATTCTCTGCGAAAAGCCCTAAGGCTTGCTCTGCTAACCCTAAGTCCAGGAGTCCCTTATCAACCACAAAGAGATAGGGTCCATTTTGTAGAGATTTCAATTCATCAACAAATGCCTTGAGAGAACCTTCGCCATGAACGATGCGGGTTGGAAAAGAGTAGTGGTGCATCATTTTAGATAATCTCTAAATAACGCTGCAATTCCCAATCGGTTACAGCTCGCTCGTATTCCCGACTTTCCCAGTCTCTGGATGCACTAAAATGATTTACAAAATCCGATCCGAGATATTCTTTCGCTATTTCACTCTTCACAAATAGCTCTGATGCCTCCCGCAGAGTTGCAGGCAATTGCACTTCCTCAGGCAGCTCATCCTGACCATCATAGCCATTCCCAACAACCGGATCGTTGGGCTTAATCTTATTTTCGATCCCATGCAGTCCGCTTGCAATTGCGGCTGCCGCGACCAAATAAGGGTTGCCATCTGCCGCACTTAAGCGATGCTCTACCCGCTGACTTTTTTCTGAGCCCTGAATAACCCTCAAAGCAACCGTGCGGTTGTCGATACCCCAGCGAGCTGCGGTCGGCGCCCAAGCTCCCTTAACCATCCGCTTGTAGGAATTCACTGTCGGCGCAATCATGGCAGAAAGTTCACGCATGCCGTAGAGCTGTCCACCAACAAAATGCTTCATGGTCTCGCTCATACATCCCTGACCACCCTGATCATATAAAACGGACTTGCCATCGCTTAAATCCCAAAGACTCTGATGCAAATGACCACTCTGCCCCGGGTAATCCAAAGTCCATTTTGCCATAAAAGTTGCCAGCAAATTTCTCTTTTGGAAAAAGACTTTTGAGAAGGTCTTGAACAATACCGCGCGGTCACACGCCTCCAACGCTGGCATGTGCTTAATACAAGCCTCCCAAACTCCTGGGCCTGTTTCCGTATGCAAGCCCTCAAGATCCATACCCATGGCCTCACAATAATCGAGAAGCTCGTGATAAAGGTCCGAGTCAACGGAGTTGCGTAAAATCGAATAACCAAACATTCCCGGCGTAAAGTTATTTAAATTTCGATAATTCTTCTCACGAATCGAGTGCGGTGTTTCGTCAAAGATAAAAAACTCATATTCATAGGCCAAATTGACCCCAAACCCCATTTTTTCAGCTCTCGCCAAAACGCGCTTCAATACATTGCGCGGGCAAATCGTATGAAAATCATTCCCAGCATCAGCTTTAAGTTCTGCCAGGAAAAAAGGAGTCCCCGGCTCATCCGGTAACCAACGCATGCTCTCTGGCGCAAGATGGTACGCCGCATCTGGAAAACCTTTATCCCAATTCGAAAAACTGCAATTGTCATAGAGGTTATCCGCGCTGTCCCAACCAAAGGTGCAGTCACAAAAGCCTGCGCCCCCCTTGAGCACACTACGGGCCTTGTCCATCGTAAGATATTTGCCTCGCAAAATTCCATCAATATCCGTAACCCCAAGCTTAATTCGCTTAACGCCACGCTCTTCAAATTCATTCAGTATAGATTCAGGTGTCATCTCTGCACTCATCATTACCTTCCCGTTCTAAAATGCAAACTCTTGCGTCTGGTCAAATGGTGAAATCCGTATACGGAGAGGGTCGAGCCCTTGCCGCTGTGGCCCACCCCGGTCCACGCCAAGGCCGGGTCCAAATAATCACAACGATTTTGAAACACGGTTCCTGTTTTTAAATAGCGACCAAAATATTCGGCTCGGTCCATATCTTCAGTCCATACCGAAGATGTTAAACCAAACGCACTATCATTCATTTTCTCCAATGCTTCTTCATCACTTTTAACTTTGTGTATCGGCAAAAGCGGTCCAAAACTCTCGTCCTGCATCACCAGTGATTCCTGCGGCGCGTCCATAATTAAAGTTGGCGCCATAAACGCTCCCTTTTGCGCAGCTGATAAATCGCAGCCAACAAAGATATCAGCACCCCGTGATGCCGCATCCTCCACATGCTCATTTAATGTTTTCAGAGCCGAAGGTCGAGCCAAGGGCCCCAAGGTCGTGCTCTCACTCAGCGGATCACCAAGAACATAGTTCGACAAAATATCTTTAGCCCCAACAACAAATGCATCGTAGTGGTCCTCATGAACATACACCCGCTCAATCGCACAACAGGACTGCCCAGCATTATAGCACGCTCCCTCAACGATATTCGGCAAGCAGAATTCAAGGTCCGCATCTTGCGCAATATAGGCTGGATCTTTGCCGCCAAGCTCTAAACCACAATCGATAAAACGCTGCTTAGCGACGGCTCGGTAAATTTCGTGGCCTCCGTAAACTGAGCCGGTAAAGGATACATGCTCGATACGCTCGTCCTGAATAATTGCGCCGGTCATATCATGGGTGAGCTGGACCTCCTGTAAGAGATCTTCATGGCCGGCAGCGGCAAATGCCTCCTTAAAGCGTTTAGCGGTCAAAGCTGTCACACCGCTATGCTTTAATAAGACCGTATTACCCGCCAAAATTGCAGGCACAATAACATTAACAGGCAAAAGCAAGGGGTAGTTCCAAGCCACAATATTAAACACAACCCCCATGGGCACATGCTCAATCCGACGCTCAAACCCTTCTTTGCCCTCTGGCTTCCAGGGCGCCAAAGCGTCGGCTGCAAGTTTGGCCATGGTCTGTCCACGATCGAGAAATGTCTGTACTTCTCCTTGCGCCTCTTTGAGTGGTTTACCCATTTGCAAAGTTATCTCTTTAGCGATCAACTCTGCTTCTTGCCGAAAATAGTCCAAAACCTTCTCAACCACTTCTACCCGTTGAGAAAGAGAAGTGTCACGCCAGCTGAGAAAAGCCCGGTGCAATTTATCGATTTTTTCGGACGCGCTTTCCTCCGAGTCGTATGGTAGGCGCGCCAATACTTCCCCATTATAAGGGTTCACAACCTCGATACCCATAATATCCCCAATCTGCCGCCACTATAGATCGGCTCGAACCCCGAAACAATGGCCAGTCAAGCCACCTATTGAGGCCTGGAATGCGGATTTGTGGATGCCCTTAAGCGATCGCCAAGCTCCAAAGCTTAGTCCCTGTGGGTGTTGCCTTGCCCCTGGGCCCTTGCTAGAGCCATAGGCTGCAATCTTTAGAGCAAAGGAACAACAGTGAAAATTCACGAGTATCAAGGAAAACAACTCTTTAGGAATTACAACATACCTGTTCCCGCAGGCGAAGTCGCCGGTAACGCCGACGAAGCTGCGGCCATCGCCGAAAAACTCGGGGGAACAGTGGTTGTCAAAGCGCAGATCCATGCCGGTGGACGAGGTAAAGGACATCTGACAACCAATGAAGATATACGTGGCGTCAAAGTCGTAAAAGATGCGGCAAGTGCTAAAACACACGCAGAAGCATTGCTTGGACAGCCATTGCGTACGCATCAGACCGGAGCCGATGGGCAGAAAGTCAAAAAGGTATTGGTCGAAGAAGCCAGCGATATTGCCTCCGAGCTTTATGTCGGGATGGTCCTTGATCGGGAAACATCACAGGTCACCTTCATGGTAAGCACGGAAGGCGGCATGGACATCGAAGAAGTTGCGGCCAACCAACCAGAAAAAATCATTCGCCAGGGCATTGATCCTGCCACCGGGATCTCCGGTTTTCACGCCCGCAAGCTGGCCTATGGCCTGGGCATGGAGGGCACGACAGCCAAACAAGCGTCTAAAATATTTATTCAGCTCTACAAACTCTTTGTCGAAAAAGATGCGTCTCTGGTCGAAATCAATCCCTTAATTATCACTGGCTCAGGCGATGTTATGGCCATCGACGCCAAGCTGAACTTTGACGCCAATGCGCTCTACAAGCATCCAGATATTGTTGAGCTGCGGGATGCGGATGAAGAAGATGAGAAAGAGCGTATCGCCAATGATGCAGGCTTAAACTACGTTTCCCTTGACGGCAATATCGGCTGCTTGGTGAACGGCGCGGGCTTGGCCATGGCCACCATGGACATCATTAAGCATGTTGGTGCGGCACCTGCGAATTTTCTCGATGTGGGGGGCGGAGCAACCGCGGAGCAAGTGACCCAGGCTTTTAAAATTATCCTTTCCGATCCTAATGTGAAGGCCATCTTGGTAAATATTTTTGGTGGTATCGCCAAATGCGATGTTATCGCCGATGGGGTGGTTGTCGCCGCCAAAGAAGTTGGCCTGGATATTCCCTTGGTCGTTCGACTTGAAGGCACCAATGTGGAAGCCGGAAAGGAAATTCTCTACGGCAGTGGTTTAGAAATTATTCCTGCAGATGACATGTTGGATGCTGCCAACAAAGTGGTGGCTTCTTTAGGAGGTGCGGCATGAGCGTTCTGATCAACAAAGATACAAAGTTACTTATTCAAGGTATTACCGGTGGTGCCGGCTCATTTCACGCTGGCCTCATGATGGAGTACGGAACTCAGGTCGTTGCGGGCGTCACACCGGGTCGCGGCGGACAAACCTTTGCGGATAAGGTCCCAATGTTTAACACCGTGAGCGAGGGCATGCAGGAAACGGGAGCCAACGCTTGCGCAATCTATGTGCCGCCCCCGTTCGCAGCAGACGCTATCCTTGAAGCGATTGAGGCCCAAATGCCTGTGATTGTTGCCATCACCGAAGGCATTCCAATCATGGATATGGTTAAAGTTAAAAAGGCCCTAAACGCTTCAGCGAGCCGTCTGATTGGTCCAAACTGTCCGGGAATCATTACTCCTGGCGAATGTAAAATCGGTATCATGCCCGGCCATATTCATAAGCCAGGCAACATCGGTGTCGTTTCCCGCTCAGGAACCCTCACCTACGAAGCAGTGGATCAGTTAACAAAACTAGGGCTTGGACAAAGCACCTGCATCGGCATCGGCGGCGATCCGGTCAACGGCACAAACTTCATCGACTGCCTGGAACTCTTTAATGCTGACCCTGATACGGAAGGAGTCATCATGATTGGTGAAATCGGCGGTAGCGCGGAAGAAGAAGCTGCCCTCTGGGTCAAAGCCAACATGAGCAAACCAGTTGCGGGCTTCATCGCCGGCTCCACCGCTCCAAAGGGCAAACGCATGGGACATGCGGGCGCCATCATTGCTGGTGGTAAGGGTACGGCCCAGGAGAAAATAGCCGCATTTGAAGCTTGTGGTATCGGGGTCGCTCAGACTCCGGCAGATATGGGCACCACCTTAAAAGAGATGCTCTAAAAGATCTCTGAGGCGGCGAGCCTTGCGCTTGCCGGGCCCGGAAAAGCCACTCGGCGCGTCTGGATGCGCTCCAATACCCCCACCCCCCCCCCTTAAGTGCCTGGAATGTATGCGTTTTTTATAAACAAACAAAGCAGCCAAATCCTTTGCCCATGTTTAGATCATTCTAAGGCAAGCCAATCCCCTAAATTTTAAAGTTTTTCTTGCTGACGATGAGGCTTGAGACGTGCTACTGTGCCGCCTCAGCGCCAAGTGGACAGGAATAAAGCAACAAAGGCCCCCATAAAGGCGATAATCTAAGCAGGCTTAGAGAAAAAACCTTGGCAGAGATAAGATGCGAATTTTAAAGCAAATATTCATCATTGGTATCCTCTTGGGCACGGCTGCTGCCTGTGTGCACACGGATATCCAGCGTATCGGTCGCCTTAGTCTGAAAAATCCCAAAGAAGGCTTTGCTCCTATTATCAAAACAATTCCCAAGGATTATGAGCGTGTGGCCATCATCAAAGCAGAGGCCAGTGCGGCTGGGTCGAAACAACGACTGACCAAATATCTACAGCGTCAAGCCAGCGTTGCCGGCTGCGATGCCATCAGCACAATCGTCTACAAGTCTAAAAATCAAGCCCATGCCCTCTGTCTCGAACGTCGCCAACCGGAGCATGAAAAGATTGGGAAAGATCGACTGCCTGTCACAGCATCGGCCCAGTTGCTTGAGCGCTTGCTCAAAAGCAACCAGGAAGGAATTATTCTTGCCCAGCTTCTGGAGAAGAGTAATAGCCGCAGTGCCGCAGAAAGACGCCATCTGATCAACTGGTATCTCAATACCTACCCGGAAACAGCCTTTCGAACAGAACTCTTGAGTCTCTTCCCTTCGATCGAAGGCATCCAGATTGCCGCACAAGCCTACCCAAGTTCGGCGCTTTAATCTTGCACTTGTCTGCTAGGCAGCCTAATTAGGCTGCGAATTTTCAATCATTAGTTTGTTTCTGAGGAGTTCGATAATGAATCAACGCACCCTATCTCTTGTTAAGCCTGATGCCGTAGCCAACGGCTATACTGGCAAAATTCTGGCCCGCTTCGAAGAAGAAGGCTTAAAAATTGTTGCTACTAAGATGCTCTGGCTCAACCAGGAAAAAGCAGCTGAGTTTTATGCTGTCCATAAAGAACGACCATTTTTTGGCTCATTGGTTGAGTTTATGACCAGCGGTCCTATTCTCGCAACAATTCTTGAAGGCGACGATGCCATCAATCGCAATCGTGAAATCATGGGCGCCACAAATCCAGCGGAAGCCGCTGACGGCACCCTTCGCAAGCTCTACGCTGAAAGCATTGAACGCAATGCGGTACATGGCTCCGACGCTCCGGAAACAGCTGCGGTAGAAATTGCCCATTTCTTCTCTGCTCTCGAAATGCAGAATTACGAGCGAAAATAAAGATCTTTGCGATCTAGTCGCTTTCCGGCTTAAAAATGAGTGGGTCGTCACGAGTTTTTGCGTCTTCCGCATCGTCGATGACCTGCCATTTCAGCCCTTCGTGTAAGTGTCTGAAGCCGGCACAGAGATAGCCACCAAAGAACAAAATAAGTCCCGCTATTCCTAAGCCCAAAGCCCGACGAGCCCATAGAGTTCGCTCTAAGGATAAGGCCTTATAGGACTGCCGTAAGCTTTCTGCCTTCGTCTCTTGGGCCAAATCTCCAGGCGTCAAAGGTACTTCAAGCTGCGCCAAAACCTCTTGACGGTCATCGCCTGTAGAAAAATACTCTGTCAGAGTCCAAACCGCCAAGACAAAGCATAAAAGTCCAAAAATCATAGCGATTCTGTGGGGCCAGGGACTTGGCATTTCAAAATCGAGCTCTTCCATAAAAGCGAATTCCTCTCCTGTTCCTGCACCTTCATCCTATATTTTAATTGATCACGCAACCACTGGACTAACAAAGACGATAATGGTACTGACGCTCGCCCTTTTGTTTCCCCAGGTATGTAGTTTGATGGCTTGTTCGCCATAACGAACAAGCAGATCGGCCCGCTGGATACCGGGAAAAGGAACATAATAATGCGCAGCAGAACAACAAATACAGGCCACTGGTCTCTGGCTCTAGCCCTATGTTTTTTCAATGGCTGTGGGGAGCGGGAACCTTTAAGCCAAAGCCCAGAACCGAACAATGGAAATCCGCCAATTGCCCCTTCCATGACCTACGACCATACGACCCCTCCTCCCACCGTTCTTGAGCCGAGCCTACCGGAACAAATGCATCCGGTGGACGCCTGCTTTGCGGATATTGGCTCTAGTGACACTGAAGGTGCCAATTATAGTCAATACGAACCTATTGTCGGTAGTCATTGCCTCGGCACAAACCATCAGGACATTCAGGATGTCGAGCGCATTGTTTTTCTAGGCGACTCGGTGACCGTCGGCACACCACCAACTGAAACCAATGACTTTTATCGTGTCCGCCTTGCCATAAGACTGGCGGCCCATTTCAACATCGACATTCCGGCCTTCTGGGATTGGGAGCCCTGGAAAGGGGCCGATGTTATCAACGGCACATCCTGGGTACGTGAGGCCGGAGCCTTCGCCAACTGTTCCAAATGGGGCGCTCGGGCTGACGATCTTATGCAAGACAACGACCAGGTTATCGACTGCATTCCACCAAACAAGCGAGACAAAAAAACTCTGGTTATTGTTACCATGGGTGGAAATGACCTAAAGAATATTGCCGAAGCAGGCTTTGATGGCGCGCCCTTAGAAGAAACCAAAGCGATGGTGGATGAAGCCATTGCACTGCAACGTGAAGCCATCGATTGGATCAAAGACCCCGCAAATTTACCTAACGGCGCATATGTGGTTTTTGCGAACGTTTATGAATACACTGATGGCACCGGCGATACAGACTCTTGCCAAGCCGCAGAGGTCTTTGAAGATCTGGACGGGGAATGGGTCGACGATGCGGAAATTTATCTCTACTGGCAAGAAGAAGCCCTGCGCACAGCCGTTGAAACTCAAACTGATATGATTTTTCTTTTTGAGCATTTTTGTGGACACGGTTTTAGAAACGATGACCCCAGCGGCCCATGCTACCGTGGCCCGAATACGGAACGCTGGCTCGACCTGACTTGCACCCACCCCAATCCTGCAGGCCATGAAAATATTGCTGACATGTTTTTTCAAACCATAGCCGAATAGACATTCAATTTGGCCATATAAAATCAACGTAACAAAAAAGGACGACCCCATGCACTCCTTAAAACTTTCCGTCACCCTGACGCTTATTCTTATATCAACAAGCTCCTGCACCCCGGCAGAACCGCTGAACCTTGCGGATGGCTGCAATCCACTGCTTGCCGGCCTGGACTGTATGCTTCCATACCCTTCCGACTTCTTTCGTGTCGAAGACAGCACAACCCCAAGTGGTTATATTATAAGCAGGGAAGGTGCGGCTAAGCTCTATACCAAACAAGGAGCAAGTGCGGATCCGGATGACTGGCAAAAGGTCGACGGCTACTCGACAGCCCCGACAATATTAGCCCGTTTTGGCCAAGCCCTAAGCACTGAGAAGCTCACAAATGTCATGGATGAGCCGTCTTTAAGCCTATCGCCTGAAACAAGCGCGACCCTGATCATTGATACAGTCGACCAATCCTTTGTGGCCCACTATGCGGATGTTGATCCGAGAGTTGAAGATCTAACGTTGCAATCCCTAAGCCTGCATCCCTTTGCACCGCTGGTACCGAACCGACGCTACATTGTTGTCGTTCAGGGACTCAAGAGCGCGGAGGGGCAAGACATTGCAACCCCCGAAGGCTTTCGCCGGATACGTGATGATGACTTGAAAGGCGACAAAAAACTCGAAGACCTTGCAAAGCACTATAAAAAAGATATTTTCCCAATCTTAAAAAGTTTAGGAATAAATCGCCAAGTGCAACAACTCACCTGGGATTTCACCACAGCCACCCATGAAGGTACAACAAAAGACTTTTTTAGAATCAAACAATTAACCCAGGAATATCTCACCGAGCACGGCTCTCAAATCGTTTTCGAAGAAGACATTGAGCACCCCAGTGACCCTCTTGTCTGGCGCACAATAACCGGCACACTTAGTGGCCCCAATTTCATTGATCCAGAAAATCCAAAGAAGCTCTTTCGCGATGAAGCCGGTAAGGTGCAGCTCAGCGGCAATCGTGAAATTTCTTTTATTATTTCTCTGCCGATGTCGCTACAGACTGCTGCAGAACCAGCGCCAATCATTGCCTACGGTCATGGTTTTTTTGGCGGACGCGAGGAATTAACCTACAGCGGAGCCCGGCATCTCTCGCAAGCACTCGGCTCTCCCTTTATTGCCATTGATTGGTTTGGAATGCGAACGAGCGACCGTTTTTCTATACTCAGCGATATCAGCACGGATATGCCTACAGCGACGAGCTTTATCGATCGGATCCACCAAGGCTTGAGTCATTGGCTCGTTGTTGGACACGCAGTTAAAGAATTGCTCTGGACGCAAACGGAACTTCAGGATAACGCGACCGGCAAAGCCCTCTACGCTCCTGAAAATTACTATTATATGGGAATCTCTCAAGGCCATATCCTTGGCGGGGCCTTGGCTGTAATGGATGAAAATTTATCCCGACTCAATTTTCAGGTCGGTGGCGCGGGTTTTTCATCCATGATGTTTCGTGCTCGACCTTTCATGTCTTTTCTCTTTGCTCTCGGGCTCATGCTTGAAAACCCATTAGCCGAAAGAAAACTCGCAGCGGTTCTACAACATCATCTCGATCGTGTTGACCCCAGCACCTATGCGTCCTATCTCCGCGAAACAAAAGAGGCGCGTCCAATCCTCATGCAAATCGCATTAGGCGATGTGGAGGTCCCCAACCCCTCATCGTTTTTTCATGCGAGAGCCATTGAATTGCCGATGACTGGACCTTCACCAAAAAATGTTTGGGGTATTCCATTAGTAGAAAACACAACCGCAAGTTCGGCCCTCACACTCTTTGATTTTGCTGAAGATACGGACTTTTACCGAGCAGCAGAGGCCCCCGACAAACTTAACGAAGTACACGGAAACCTGCGCTTGGAGCCGGCTGCAACTGAACAAATTAAGACTTTTTTCTCTAGCGATGGCGGCGTTATACATCCATGTGATTCGGTCTGTGACCCAAACTAGGAAATTCCATGCTTGCTCTTGTTCGCTCAACATTAAGTGCCATGCGCTCGGCCAGGCACAAGGTCCAGGTGGATTTTAACCCCAAAACCCAAACCTACAACAACACCCATGTGTATCGAGGGTTTCCGCTGGCAACCTTGGGAAGCGGTGGTTTTAATGTATCTACCACCGGAGGCTTCGAAGACTACCGCATGCATAACAATTGGATGCGGCCGGTTAAATTCGTCCCCGGCTCATTCTGGGCGGTACATTGCGCCAACAAAGAGCAGCGCTGGGCTCGCATTCTCCGTCAACAATTGCCCAAGGGATGCGAAGAGTATAATGCCATGGGTGCAATTGAGCGGGTCACCTTTAAGGGAGAAATTCCCGCTTTTGAACAATCTTTTCATGGCAATTTGCCCATAGAAATTCGCGCCGAGGGTTTTGCGCCCATGAGTCTGAACGAACCGCAGGACTCAACACTCCCCATTGCTTTTTTCAAAATTAATTTTCAGAATCTAAGTGCTCAACCATTATCCCTCGCATTTCTTTTTTCATGGCAAAACATTCTCGGATTTGGTGGCATAGGCTGTGGTGGCATGCCGAAGAATAGAGTGGGTATACCAACTTTAATACCCGGCAAAAATTATGAAAACCAGCAACCCAATCGTCAGGAAGAGTATGAGGATGAGGGACTCTATGGGTTACGCTTTTTGTCCGGGGACCAGTGGCAAAACGATGACCTGCGACATTCGACCCAAGGCACCCATCTGCTTTTAGCCCACAAACAGGAGTCCTGGAGGCTCTCTACCGTAGAGAAATGGGACCCTACAAACCTCAACTCACCCATGCTTGAAGAATTTGCGCAGACCGGCAATATCCCGACTATCGCCGAGCCCAAAATGGACCCAACCGCAGCCGCAATCTGCGCCAAGACAAAACTCGAGCCCGGTGCCAAGGCTGAGCTTGACTTCCAATTAACGTACTGGACCCCCGGCCATGTGGTCCGCAACGACAGCCAGAATACCAACAATGCTCCAGCTGTAGACTGTGTTGGTCATTATTATGAGAATCACTTCACAAGTGCGGAATCGGTAGCCCACTACGCTCAGGAAAAACGTGAATATCTTGAGAAAGAATCCCAAACCTTAAAAGATTGGCTGGAGCCGACCTCCTTGCCAACTTGGCTTAAGCATATGCTGCTCAACGCCAGCGACAGCGCAATTTGCAATAGTGTTGTGCCGAAATCCGGTGTTCTTCACACTATTGAAGGGGTGGACTGGCAATGGCCCTACGGTGGACTGACGGGTACTGCCGACCAGCGACTTATTTCTCATCCATTCACTGCAACCTTCTTTAAAGACTTTGACCGAAATGAAATCCATTCCTTTGTGAAAACCCATAAAAATGGCAGCGTTGCCCATGGCAACGGCAATTGTGACTTAGCCCTGGAAACATCGAATGTGCCCTATGGCAGACCCTTAGACCTCCATCATGGGCTTAAAGAAAGCCATTGGCCCGATTTAACCATGTCCATCATTTTACAAATTTACCGACATGTTAAAGTCAACAATGACCTCACCTATCTCATATCGGTCTGGCCAGAAATTCTACAAATGGCTTCTCACCTGAAATCCATCGCCCCCAACGGAATTCCTTTAGGCGGCCACACTTTTGATACCTTTAAAATCAGCGGGCACTTTATGTATACTGCCGGGCTCTACTTGAGCACCCTCTATGCGCTCTCCGAGTTGGCGGAACAACTTGCGGACCCACAGACTAAAGCCTTTCGCAAACAAGCTGATGCACTAGCCCAGCAAATCCAGGAACAATTTTGGGACTCAAAAGAAGGCTATTATAAAACCACACCGGATAGGCCCACCCTATTCCTCGGTTCTTTGGCCGGAGATTGGTTTAAGCATTGGAGTGGTCTCCTGCACGGGCTGCCAAGAGAGCAAGTATGCAGACATGTGCTGAAACAACATGATATTCTCATTAAGAATCTACAGCCCCTGCGCGGACGGGCTGCCTTCTCCTTTATGGAGGCCTACCCTTCCGGTCGCAGAAAGGCCAACTGGTTTAAAGGCATCGTTTTCGCTTTTGGTTACGCATCCCAGGTTATTGCCTACCATGGTCTTGAGGCCATATCCTTGGGCCTCGTCGATGAAGGTTTAGAAACAATTGAACATCTCTATAAGCGCGTAACCCAACGGGCCTACCTCTGGAGCTCAGACCTCTTTGGCAATGCGGGCCCCATTTATATGAGTCATACGGCTCTTTGGGCGCTTCCCAATCTTCTTTCGGGCGCCGTGCTCAATAAAACCAAAGGAATCCTGCAACTCTCACCAAAGAACATCACTGGGGTCCAAGAGCAATGCCTCCCCCTCTGTTTTCCCGATTTCCTGGGGCATCTCGACTGGGACCGACAAAATGGACAAGTTGAACTCTATATTTACAAGAACTTAGGGAAAAGCCCCTTAAAACTTAAATCCATTGAAGTTGACGGCCATATATTTCCCCTAAGTCCTGAAGAATCCACTCTGAAAACAAACACCAGAATTGCGCTAAAACTTGATCGTCAGGCATCTGCAGCCTAACAAGGACGAGCAACCGATCTTGCCTTCTGCGCAAAAATGAATAACAAGACTGTTCTTCGGGTAAAAACCTGCCCGTTAACCAATTCTTTATTGAGGAAGAAATGAAACTCGTCGTTGTTGGTACCTTGGCCTTTGATTCTGTGGAGACCCCATACGGCCAGGCTGAAAATGTTCTTGGAGGTTCTGCAAGCTATTTGGCCACCAGCGCCTCATTCTTTGCCGAACCACAAATTGTCGGGGTTATTGGACAGGATTTCCCGCAAGAACATATGGATTTCTTTGCTGAGCGCGGCATCGATTGCACTGGGGTACAAAAAACCGACGGCAAAACCTTTCGCTGGACTGGCTCCTATCACGGCAATATGAACGAAGCCCAAACCCACGACACCCAACTTAATGTCCTGGAATCCTTTCGACCCGATTTACCCGAGGAATATAAAGATAGTCCATATATATTCCTCGGTAATATAGATCCAACCCTCCAGCTACATGTCATCAAACAACTGACAAACCCCCAGCTTATTGCTTGCGATACGATGAACTTCTGGATCGAAGGTGCACGCCCCGCACTTCTTGAAACCTTGAAGCATATCCATGTGCTCTCCATCAACGATGGTGAAGCGAAGCTCCTTTCCGGTGAAGACAATTTGGTTGCGGCGGCCCGAGAACTGCAAAAGATGGGTCCAAAACATATCATCATTAAACGCGGTGAATACGGTGCAATGCTCTTTAGTGATGGACAAATTTTCGGCTCACCTGCAATACCGCTCGAGGTGGTTAAAGATCCAACCGGAGCCGGGGATACATTTGCCGGTGGCTTTATCGGCTATCTTGCTCACGTCGATGAAGTGAGCCAACAAAGCCTAAGACAAGCGGTCATCATGGGAAATACCATGGCTTCTTTTACGGTTCAGGATTTTAGTCTCGAAGCACTTAAAAAAGTAACCCTGGCAGACATCCAAAGTCGCTTTGAAGACTATGTTCAACTCATGAATTTTGAGTCACGCATTAATCTACCTAAAGACTAACCTAGCCTTTAGAAAAGAGTACCTTCTCATCAATTTGTTTTTCCGAATGGGCAATAACCAAAGCCCCACAGGAATCGCTCCATATATTTGTAACCGTTCGACACATATCCAGCACCCTATCAACTGCCCAAACCAAGGCTGTGTATTCCAAGGGAAGATTCACCGCGTTTAAAATGATGACCATCATCACCAAACCCGCATGCGGTATACCCGCAGCCCCGATCGATACTGCCAGCGCCAAAAAGACAATCATAAGCTGTGATGTTAAGCCCAGAGCCGCAAAGCTAGGATCGACAGAGGCGTGAACCTGAGCGATAAAGATTACCGTAACGCATTCATAAAGTGCAGTCCCATCCATGTTGACGGTAGCCCCTAAGGGTAAAACAAAACTCGTTACACGGTTAGAGATACCGGCCTTTGTCTGCGCTTCCTCCATGGTCACCGCCAGAGTTCCCGCACTTGATGCGGTAGAAAACCCGGTGATGAGTGCCGCACTCATGGCCTTCATATAAAGATAGGGGTTTCGTTTCGTCACCAACCAAACCAGTACGGGTACGGTAACAAAAATATGTAAACCCAAGGCTGTAAAAACCGTAAGGACATAGGGAAGCATCGAAATAAACACTTCTGGTCCAGAAGTTGCCACCGTGAAACCAACCAAACACATGATACCAACCGGAGCCAATGAAACAACGAAGTGGGTCATGCCCATCATTAAGGTGCTTCCGGTTTCAATAAAATTTGTCATTGCCTGACGTTTTTCTTCCTCGATCTTTACCAGGAAAATCCCCACCAAGAGCGAGAAGAGAATAATGCCGAACATATCGAAATCCGCCATCGCTTTAAAAACATTCGATGGCACCATGCCAGTAAGAACATCCCAAAAAGACTCCGGCGTATGCGCTTCCCTGGCGCTGGTCGGAATCCTTATGTCGGCTCCGACTCCCGGAGATAAAATGTTGACCGTAAGTAAACCAAAAACAATAGCCAAAAGAGAAGTTGAGAGATACCACCCCAAGGTCTTTAAGCCGACGCGCCCAACGGTTTCTCCTCCGCCCATACCAAGCACACCAGACACAAGGGAAAAGAACACCAAGGGGATGACAACCATTTTCAAGAGATTCATGAAAATTTGGGCAATCCCATTAAGCGCCCCACCAACAAAATTTTCTCGAATACGATCTGCCAAAGCCTCTGTGAGTTTATTGCCATGCTCCTGCAAATCTGCCGCCGTATATGTGGCGCCAAGCACCTCTTGTCGCACCTCTGGCAAATATGTCCGGTTAAGCGCCGTGCCAATGATAACGCCTACGACGATACCGATAATAACCCACCAATGGAATTTAATACCCCACATTGCTTTTCTCCCCTCTCAGCATTCGGTTAATGCCTTAGACTATACGGAAATGGTCTTTGAGTGTACAGCGGCGAACGCGGGCAAAATCTTTTGCCGTTGTTAACCCTTCACCGGTCGGACTTGCAATTGTAAACGAGGTATAACCTTCCCCCGTAAGCCCCAGCCCTGCATAGGTGGGAGCATTCTTTGTAAAGATAGAAGTGTTAATCGCGCAAGCCATGCGGTGCATATTATCGATATTCTTTGACCACATGCTCGCAGTATGTCCGTTACCATGCTCACAACGTACCGCACATGCAATAGCCTCATCAACATTAGCTACTCTAACTAAGCCGGTCACAGGCATCAAAAGCTCCAACTGCACAAAGGAATGGTTCTCCGGAACCTCCGCAAACAAGATCAAAGTATTTTGCGGCACACGAATCCCGGCATTCTCCGCAATAAGCGTTGCATTCTTACCGACCCAATCCCTATTTGCATGACCGTCCTTAACAACCAACGCCTCAACCTTGCCTATTTCGTCACCTTTAAGCTCATAGGCTCCATATTTTTGCATACGTTGTTTCAATTCGTCTGCGATCGACGATACGGCGATGATTTCTTTTTCCGCCGTACAAACAATATTGTTATCGAGAGCCACGCCGTTAACCACGCCTTCCCCGGCTTTTTCCAAATCGGCAGTCTCATCAACCACGCATGGAGGATTACCTGGGCCCGCAGCGATAACTTTTTTTCCCGAATTCATAGCCTCTTTAACAACTCCGGGACCACCGGTGACGACCAATAAGCGAACGCCCGGGTGCCGCATCAACTTTTGCGCCAAATCGATGGTTGGCTCCTCAGTACAGCACATGAGATTTTCCGGCCCACCGGCTCGAACAATTGCCTCATTTAAAAAACGCACCGTGTGGGCACTAACTTTCTTGGCTCCAGGATGACAGTTAAAAACCACCGCATTGCCAGCGGAAAGCATACCAATGCCGTTGCAAATAATGGTCTCGGTGGGGTTCGTTGTCGGCGTGATTGCGCCAATAACGCCAAAGGGAGCGTACTCTTCAATGGTTAAGCCATTATCGCCGGTTTGGGCCCATGGCTCGAGAATTTCTGGCCCCGGCGTCTTATCCGTCACCAGGATATTCTTATTAATTTTCTGGTCGTAGCGACCGAGTCCGGTTTCCTCAACCGCCATACGCGAAATCTCTTCAATATGACGATGGGCCTCCGCACGCATCTCTGCTATGACCCGATAACGTAATTCTAAACCACCTGCGCTAAACTGGGCAAAAGCTGCTTGCGCTGCCGCAACAGCCTCCTCCAAATCGCGAAACACACCAAGCTTACCGCGACCAACACCCTGACCTCCACCTGTGGCTCGAGAAGGTCTGGGGCTCTCCTTGGTTGGCCCACAACCATAGGGCGGATTAACTGGCGCTACAGGAATTCGCGCTCCCGCAGAACTATTGCCTTCAAGTCTGGCAACAACCTTATCAACAATTGAGCTGATTTTATCTTCTGAGAGATAAGGCATAAGCGTCTCCTGACTTTATCCTACGAGCAACTTAAGATTCGCTATCTTTTCGATAAGCAAAATCTCCACCCTCTTCCACCAGGTCAACGATGGCCATCACTGTGGTATCAACCGGACGGTCTTTGGTGACCTCAGTTTGCCGGGCGGAGCTGCCTGCCGCATAAAGCACCAAGTCACCGGTCCCTGCACCGACAGCATCTGCTGCAACCACAAAAGTGTCGCTTAGCTCCCCATTAGGTTCGGTCTTTTGTACCAAAAGGAACTTCAGCCCGTCCAACGAGGACTCCTTGCGAGTGGCTACAACCGTTCCCACTACGCGTCCAATGAACAAGACTTACTCCTGTGCTGAAGTACGACCAAGTGGCAACACTTCGTCAATATTCACATGCGGACGTGGTATGACATGAACGCTTACCAGCTCACCGACACGCTCTGCTGCACGAGCTCCCGCATCAGTTGCCGCTTTAACAGCCGCAACATCACCACGGACAACAGCAGTCACAAAACCGCCACCAATCTTTTCAAAACCGACCAACTCAACGCGGGCCGCTTTTACCATCGCATCGGAGGCTTCCACCATACCGACAAACCCACGAGTTTCAATCATTCCT
>CAXGWX010000029.1:0-21579 GCA_964013445.1 uncultured Bdellovibrionales bacterium
CTTTTGGTTTTGGTTCTACTTCCGGTGCTTGTATTTTGCAGAGTGCTTTAAAAGGTGCGGGGCGTATAAAGCGAATTTCATCGTTAATCTTAACCCTCACCCAGACCTTAAATTTTTTGTCAACGGTGATTTGGGTGCCGGCGCTAAGCGTATCGATTTTAACTTTCTTAGACCGCGGCTTGTGATGGGCTTTGACTTCTTTATCCAGAACGCATTGGGTGCCGACAGAAAAAATGCCTTTTTGTGCAAGCGCAGGGAGAGCAGAAAAAACAACAAGGAAAAAAGCAGCAGCACAAAGGCGCATGTGGATGACCTTTCTTGGCTTTTAAGGGTTAGCCCTATAGTTCACAGAAGCCTCGCCGGTAAAATTGTAGCCGACTGTGCCGTTGACTGAATCATCTCCTTGCACAGCCCAGCAGGACAGAGCTCTGCCGCCACGCCCCACATTATCGGTGATAAGTTCGAGAAAGGCTTGCACCTCGGGAGAATCATTCCCGCGAATATAGAGGGTGGGATCTAAAATGGTTCCACTGTAGCTGTAGTTATTTTCGCTTAAGGCGTTGGCTTCACCGTCATTCGCCGCAGCGATCCAGGCATAGGTGCCGCCTTCTAAGGGGCTATCCGGGTTGCTAACCCTCATGGAGGCGACAAGTTCCGCTTGCGCATCGTAGAGAAGAACCGTGGATATAAAAGTTAGTGCACTTTCATTGCTTGAGTCCGCCGCAACATAGCCGCTGACCACAACGTCGTTGTACTCTATATGATCGAGGTTTGCTTTGAGCGCGTCGTTGACTTTGAAGTTATCTTTACATTGGGCAGCTGTAACTCGGGTTGGGACAAGCCGCTGGGTGAGCGTCACCCGCGTTTCGTCAACCGTGATATCTTTGGCCAAAGAGTTGTTACTAAAGGAAACTTCCATATCAAATTCGGCAGGAATTCCGTTGGCCGCAATCCAATCCTGGGCGCAGAGGGTGAGCTTTTCACCCATGTCATCGTCCTCACTTAGGGCAAAGGCACAACTCTCAACATTTTGTACCTCCGGGTTCAGCTCGGTGGCACCAAAGACATTACCGTCTCTTGAGAAAATATCGACGCCGACAAAAATACTTTCGACCCCCTCGATATTTAAGTTGGTGACTTCAATGGTTGCCCAATCCGAGTCGCTTAAGAGTGTTCCCCAGTTGCTGGTGGCGGCATCTTCAGGGAGGGTATAGCTCATATCGTCCGCATCGATGGTGGCAGAAAAAACGAGTGCGTCTTGTTTTTTGTCCGCCAGCTCCGTGGGTTTAAAAAGCGGCACATCCAGCATGACTTTGTAGACATTGTTGATGGCGTCGCCAATTTTTCCGCATGAGAAGATAAATATTAGACAGGAAAGAGATAAGATAAGTCGCCGCATATTGCCCCCTATGACCTACACTTCTAGCGGAAATTGAAAGCCTATGCCAGAGTCGATCGGCGCAGCGGAGTCTTCGCCTTTATGTAGTGAGGTGTGGGACAGTTTTCCTCATACCCCTTAGGCTTTGATTTTTTTTCACTCCTTGTTACCATGGGGGCAGGGGGTTGATGCGTATGCGTTTGTGTATTTCGCTCTTGGCTTTAGCGGTTGCCGCTTGTGGTTTGCCCGTCATTGAGGAAAAAAATGGGGAGCAGGCCAAAGAGCAGCAGGAGGTCCTGTCTCCCGATCAAGATGTCTTTGATATCCCTACGAGTGAAATAGGCCCGGTTGCAGATGGCCCTTGTGCGGATGGGGCATGTGTTGCGCCGATGCTTATCTTACGTGGTTCTTTGGCGGTGCATCCCGCAAGTGTAGGGATCAATACGAATAGAGATGAACTCATTTTATCCTGGGGACAAAGCGGTGATGTGCAGCTTTCCTTCATGGATAGAACCATCGATCTTTCCAGCAGCGATGCCTTTGTTTTCCCTATCAGTGAATGCACTGAAGTCGAAGGGGCGCAAAGCACCTGTGTGTGGGAAGTCGAAGTGCCAGCAGCAGCATTTGCCCAAGAGATTACCGTCACCTTAGAGGATATGCGCGACGTGCCACTTTTCGAATCCACCCGAGCTCTGCTCTTGACGCAAAGTGGTTTAGAGACACTCAAGGAGTCCGGCGGGGTAATGGATGATGCTGCACTTTATGCGGTTTCTCGGGAGTCGGTGGAGCATTTGGCCGGACTGTCTGGCAACGCCTATGATGCGCAGGCCATGCGGGAAAATGGATTTATTTTTGGCAATGCCCACAATCCTGAGAATCAACCGCAGCCTTCGGTGAGTGTGAGCACTTCATCCGAGAATTTGGATGTCTATTATACCAATCAAAATTACAGCACACTGATTTCCCGAACCTGCATGCCCGGCTTCTTTTTTATTGTGAGTCATGAGGCCAATACGGTTACAAGCAATTTGAGTTTCAGCGGGGCGGGTTATGTTTGGACCGAGCTCTCAGCCGAGCTTAAGCCCGGATTAGCGACGGTGTTAGAGCTCTGGGCCGGTTCGGAGGACTAGGGCGCATTGGCAAGAAACAATGCAATTCAATAATTTTCTTGAGCCTTGTTCTATCTCTGCTAACCTTTAAATCCATTGGAGCTTGTTGATGCGTCATCGTTTGTCTTTAAAGTTTGGCATAGGAATTCTCGCTTATCTGGGTTTAGGGCTTGCTCTGGGAGCCTGTGATTTATCCGATTTTTTGCCTGAAGAGCCCATGGAAGAGGACCTCTATCCTGTCAAAGTTGTCTGGGCCGTACATGTGGAAGGATATGTGGCTGAGGCCACAGAGGAAATCGCCTTTAATGCACATGTGGTTGAATTAGAAAAGATGCGTTCTGTTTTAGAGGACCATGGCATCAAGATTACCTGGGAAATCCGTACCGATGAATTCCTGGCGGCGGTGAATAATTTTGGTTCGGATATTATTGAGCAGTGGCTGGCAGCCGGTCATGGCGTAGAAATTCACGCCGACTTGGGAGGAACCATTGACGATACGACACTGCTCACCAACCAATTGGCCGATCGTGTCGAAGCCATGCAGGATTCTGGTTTGAGTCCGGTTTCAGTTTCCGGGGTATGTAGCGCTGCAGATTGGGTGGCGGCGGTGCACGACAATGGCCTTAAGTTAATCGATGGAATAGTTGAGTACTGTCTTAAATCGTTGCCCAGTGAAATCTTGCCGTCCGAATATGCCTGGGTGGCCGATTGCACCAACCCGGCGGAGTGCCACAGCTCTTTGCATTATGAGGACACCTTTAAGTCGATTACCCCCTGGCGGCCGATGGGCACGGACAATTGGCTGACATCTTCGCTGGGCAGTGGTTTTCCGATCATTCTTCCCGGTGGACCATGGGATGGTACGGTGAAATGCCTGGACGAAGGTTTTGGTTCCGGTTGTGTGCTGCGCCCTGAAGATGCAGATGCCATAGAAGCAGTGTTGCCCGATATCCTCGCCGCTCGTCGGCCTGATGGCTTGCACGCTTTTGTGCTCACCGAGAGTGTGGGTGGGACCGTTCGCCTGCCAGGCTTACGTGCGGTGGCCGCGGTGTTGCAGGCAGCGATTGAGCGAGGAGATCTGGAGAGCGTCACGAGTGCTGAGCTGGTGGATGACTTTGAGGCTTGGGAGGCGACCCACTAGACTTCTCGACCGCTTGCTATTTTAAAGAGCAGAGACAATAACCATCTGATGGAATCAAAGGATATTTGGCGTCGTGAAGCCCTAGGGGGGATCACGACATTTTTGGCGATGATGTATATTATCGTCGTCAACCCGGCCATTCTTTCACAAGCAGGGATGTCTTTTAGTGGTGTGCTTACCGCCACCGTATTGGTGAGTGCTTTAAGCTCTATGGCCATGGGACTTTATGCGGGTAACCCGATTGCTTTGGCGCCAGGTATGGGGCTGAATGCTTTTTTCACCTATTCTGTGGTGCAGGGGATGGGGGTGCCCTGGCAGGTGGCTTTGGGCGCCGTATTTTGGTCCGGCATCGTTTTCTTTTTGCTTTCTATTTTTAATTTAAGAACACTTATTGTGCGCGCCATCCCCAAACAAATTCGTTATGGGGTGTCAGTCGGGATTGGTCTTTTTATCGCACTGATAGGGTTGATGAACGCGAATTTTATTGTCGACCATCCAGCCACGCTTATTACTCAAGGGCCAATGACGCTTCTGACGTTTATTTTTATTGCCGGGCTTTTGGTTTCAGCAATTCTGGTCATCAAAGAAGTTCCTGGTGCTTTGATGTTGGGCATTGTTTTAACGACTTTGCTCTCAATACCCATTGGCCGTTTTGTAGGTGATGCTTCAGAGGTTAATCGGGGCGTTGCTACCTTGGTGACCTGGCAAGGACTTTTTGCGGCCCCGGATTTCTCACTCTTCTTTGCATTGGATTTTATTGAGGCCTTAAAGCCGGCGCTTTGGCCGGTGATTTTTGCTTTTGTCTTTACGGATATGTTTGATTCGCTCTCGACTTTTGTGGGCGTGGCTGAAGCGGCCGACTTGCTCGATGAAGATGGTGAGCCCTTGCAGGTCAAAGAATCCCTTGTTGTTGACGGACTCTCGACCACGATTTCAGGTCTTCTTGGAACATCACCAGGCACCGCCTATATCGAATCGGCGACAGGGATTCAGGCCGGTGGTCGCACCGGCAAGACAGCTATTGTGACAGGGCTTTGTTTTCTTCCCTTTATGTTTTGTTCGCCTCTTTTATCCATGGTTCCTGCTTTGGCCACTGCGCCGGCCCTTGTTTTGGTTGGTGTTTATATGATGAAGCCGGTGGTGAAAATTCATTGGCAGAATTTAGACGATGCAATCCCAGCATTTTTGGCCATGTTTCTTATTCCTGCGACCTATTCGATCACCAAGGGTATTGTGTGGGGATTTTTGAGCTGGACGGTGATTAAGCTTGTCTTGGGCAAAAAAGAAGAAGTGACACCGACGCTTATTCTTATTGATTGTTTGGCGATCGGGTCATTTCTTGTTTGATATGTTCTAATAGTTCCTCGACATCAGAAACAATGGCAATCTTTAGACCTGCAAGGGGGGCCTTGGCTGCCTTGAGCGTGCTGGCTCTTTGGTTAAACCAATCGAGGTCTAGCGACATTTGCAATTCATTTTGTTCAAGGGCTTCTTTTGTGATGTTCAAAATAGTGTTTAGAGCCTCGGCGAGCGGAAGTATTTCTTTGGTTTGCTTATTCTTTTCGATGTTAAGGATAAGAGAGCCGTATTGCGCTTCCCATTGCTTAATTATTTTTTGAATTTCCTGAGCACCATTTTGTTTGGCAATGTATCGGCCAATGTGTGCCTTAAGCGCTCTTGTTGCTTCACCTTCAGAGGGAATACGATCAACAAGTGCAAAGAGTTCGGTCCCTTGCATCGCGTCTTGTCTGACCTTTCTTGCCGCTAAGGTTTTTGGGTACAAAAATTCGCTAAAAAACGAGAACCGGGCTCTGCTTTCATTTCCATCCATAAAGCCTAAAGCTTGGTGCCAGTGCGTCTCGTGTTGGAGGCCAAGTAGGTTCAAATTTTTGTTTATTTGTTCTAGACGCTTAGTAAACTGATAATTGTCGGTGGTTGTTTTGCTTGACCATAGACGTTCGGCAACAGCCGCCGCCCTTGGCCAAATGCGCGCATCAATATTATCCTCGCTGAGAACCTCTCCCCACATACATGCTTCTCCGCCAAGGATTTGGTCTGCGCGTGGCGTGCCATAGTTCTCTAAAAAGTTTTCTGGGTCATGACCGTAGTGATATTCAGAGCTTCTAAAATGGTCCAGATAATATCCATAGGATAGAATAATTTTGTTTTCAGAATTTATAACATTTTCCAGGTGGGGGCCCTTGCGCCATATTTGCAGCACAGAATTAGGTCGTAAAGTTGCTTTGGATATTTCATCCCAGCCGACCATAACCTTATTGTTGTCAGCAAGAATTTGGTCGATACGTTGCGTAAAGTAATTTTGTAATTCTATAGCATCGGGAATGTTATTGGCCGTCATAAATTCGACAATATCTGTGTTGTTGTCCCAGTCTTTACTGCGAACTTCATCTCCACCAATATGCATGTATTCTCCAGGAAAAAGTTCGCTCATTTCGTTAAAGAACGACCCTAGAAAAGTGTAGGTTGGTTCAATGGTGGGGTTGAATACGGGAGTGTGTACTCCCCATATTTTAGAGATGCTGTATGGCCCTGCTTGACTTGCATATTGGGGGTAGCCCACGAACCAGGATGTTGTATGGGCGGGTACATCAAACTCGGGAACAATGTAGACACCCCGGTGTTTTGCATAATCAATAATTTCTTTTATTTCTTCTTGTCGATAATATTTTTGATTTGAACCCTTCTCGTGTAAGAGGGGATGCATTTTGCTTTCTACGCGAAAGCCCTGATCGTCACTTAAGTGCAGATGCAGAACGTTCATTTTTAGATGGGCCATAGCGTCTATATTGCGTTTTATATTCTCGATCGGTTGCCAATGACGGGCAACATCCAAAAGTAGACCTCGCCAGGAAAAGCGAGATGTATCTGTGATCGTAACGCCCGGGAAGTAACCATAACCTCTGTTTTTGATGTAGAGTTGGGTGAGAGTCTGTAGCCCCCTGAGCGCACCAATACATTCGCCGGCTCTTATTTCTATTCTGCCCTGTTGAATATCAAGCTCATAGCTTTCATCAGCCTCTAAGTCCAAAATGTCGGAGATAGGTTTGTCACAGGAGACATTTATTAATCCCGGCTCTTCGGCATCATATGTGAGAGTGATTTGTTTTTTGGCAATTTTATTGATGCTAAGGAATGTGCTCTCTAGAACAGGGACGAGGTTTTCTCTAAAACCTGAAGGAACGCTTACGTTGACGATTTTCTCTAAGTCCACTTTATTTTGTAGCGGCATGACCTCTTTTGGGTAAGGCATCAGAGCCGGAAAGAGCGGTGGCGCACAGCCGAAAGCCAAGAAGGAGCTCAGAAGAAGAAAGCAAAGGCTCGTGTTAATTAGAGGGATATCTGCACTGGTGCGAAGTGCTCTTGCGCGCGCTTTTGCTCTGGATCGCATTGCTCTAATCAGCAGATTCTTCGCTTTTTCCCCTGGCGATTTTGGGGGTGACCAGGGCCAGGTTTCGTACCAGTAGAGTTATTTGTTGTTCCTGCCGCTTGAACCGTAAATAATAATTAATGCTAACGCAAAAAAGATAGAGCGTTGTGGTGTAAAGTATAAGATCTGCACCTCTGCCTATACCTACATATTGAGCCAGCGTGTTAAGACTATTGGGGAAGAGGATGCAAATAATGCCCAGCCCAAAACTGAATAAGACGAAGAGACGCTGAAAGGCGGACGTTTTGCTGAGGACCAGAAAATAAACAAGGCAGGCGACAACAAGTGTAACGAAGAATACTTGAAAGATCATGGCAGTAGCCTTTTGAGGACGAGGTCGAAAAGGATATCAATGGCGCCGAGATTTGATTGCCCTTTGTTTTGCGAATATTCTGTGTAGGTCACAGTTGTAGGCACTTCGATATATTTCAGATTATTTTCAGCGATTGCGGAAAGAATTTCTGAAGCATGGGCCATACCGTTTTGTTTCATGCGCAAGAGGGCAGAACATTCCGCCCGGAAGGCACGAAGTCCGTTGTGTGTATCTGTTAAATCGAGCCTCGTGGCCCAGTTGGTGAAGGCTATTGCTGCTTTAAGAACCAGGCCCCGGGATCTCTTCATCCCGACAGCTTCTCCTAGAAACCTTGAGCCTAAGGCAATATCAGCTCCATGTTCTTCCAAAGCGTCAATGAGTCGCTTAATATCTTCGGCTTTGTGTTGCCCGTCAGAATCGAAGGTCACCATGTATTTTGCGCCATTTTGCTTTGCATATTCAATTCCGGTTTGGAGTGCGGCTCCCTGCCCTAGGTTAATAACATGATGCAAGGTTGTCACTGGCATTGTCATGCATTGGGCGAGTGTGTCATCCCCTGAGCAGTCATCAACAACGACAACACTATATCCAAGCTCAACAAGCTCCTGAAGAACCGATTTGATTTGGAGGCCCTCATTGTAAGCTGGTACCACAATAAATACAGAGTTATTGTTTGAGTTGGTCTGGGTCTTCTTATTATTGCTCATTGCTAACCGGTTTTGTTGGAGAAAATACTCAAAATGTTTCGGCAGCCTATATAGGAAAGAAAAATATCCGTCCAGTCGCCTTCGCAAAGGATATTCTTTCCAGCGATAAGATATCGATCTTATTGAGCTCTTTTATAGATATAGTATGGGCCAATGGTCGTTTGATGTGTAAATCCAGGCACTTGCGTCGAATTCATGATTTCACGTAGGTCTTTGTATTCATCCCGTTCCGAGCCGACGGGTTTTGTGTCTAAAATTAAGTAATCGGATTCTAGTTTATCAAACATAATTTTAAGCACATCTATGTCATCGTAGGCCATGATTGTTCGATAGCCAACGTCGCTGGTAAAGGGAGCCAAGAACTTGGCGAGGACATGGTTGGTGACAACAGTAAAGCGACCATCCGTTTCAGTTTTATTGTTAAGCCAAGTATAGAGCACCCGGAAGTCGAGAGCAGGCCAGGTATGAGATCTCCGACGCATATTACGGTGCGCCTTATTAATGTCCATGACACCAATACATATTGTCAAAGCTAAGCAAAGTGCTGCTACGTTTCGCCACAACTTATTTCGCTGCAAAAGAAATACGGTCATAAGCCAAAAAAGAAAAATAACCGGCATACTGTGGCGTGTTGCGAAATACCATTCGTGAGAGGGAGATTGGATGTGAATCATATGAGTTGATACGAAAGCACCGAGCCCAAAGACCCAAAGGCATATTTGTGATCGATGAGACATAATCCGCTCTCGTATATCTGCCTTGAAGAGTCCAAGAAACTCACGCGGGTTGGTGAGAAAATAGGCGACAAAAAATACAGCATTATAATGTAAAGAGCGAAATATTTTATGATAGCCATAATCACCAAAGGGGTGAAAAGCTTCTCCAAAACCTTGTAAGCGATCAAGCACGTAACCCACTACGCCATCAACCGGAATGTTGGTTTCGTACGGAGGTAGATATTTGAGCCTTTGATAAGAGGAAAAGCGAAAATAGTCGCCAAAGCCGGCTTGTAGCTTTTCCTGGCTTAACCAGAGAAGTTCGGGACTAAATACGACGGCAAAAGAAACACAGAATGCAGCAAATCCGATGAAGTAAGGCTTTCTCTCTTTTGCGCAGAGAATCATTAGGGCACTAATTGCAATAACAGTTAAACATACAAGAATCATTTGAGTTCGGCACAGTAAGGCAAGTGCGCAGAGCAGCCCAAGGGCTCCTCCTCTTAGCGATGACGGTTCGTGGAGGAATTTGTGTGCGAGCAGCATCGTCGTTAAAACCAAAATATAGGCGAGACTTTCTGTATAGGGGCGCGAGGTGGCGTAGAAGAACAGCCGGTTAATCGCAAAAAGAGCAGCCAGCATATGGCCGGGATTCCATCTCACCCCCCCCAGCAGTACCTCAATATCGGGGAAGAAAACTTTTCCAACGCGGTATGCCAAGTAAACAACCAAAAAATAGAAGAGGGGGGGGATAACATAGGCGGCAGTCGTTATATTAAATAGCCAAGCAAAAAATCCGCCAACAAGCGGCCATAGCGGATAGACAATTGAAGGATAAGGTAGTTCCGGCAGTCCCTGATGAAATGTTGAAATATTTGTTAAGAATCCATTGCCATTGGCAAGGTTTTTCATCAAATCGACATAATAACCACCGTCTTCGCCGCTAAACTTCATTCGGTAATGAGAAACACATACAGTTGTTTTGATGATTGCAATATAGAGAGTAAATAGTCCGAGAAAGATTTTTCCCCAGTATTTTTTGCAGAATTCTAATGTAGATGTTCTATGGAGTATGGACATTCTCTAAAGTGTATAAAGGTTAAAGTGGCCTTTTTGCTTGCTTGTCGTTTTCAGCGTTTGAATTCTCAGGGCGTTCGAGTGAGCCCGGGGCTGTCGGCGCGAAGATTTCTTTTATAGCAGGAAGCATTCCGTTAATGCCTTTGGGTTCGTCAAACCTTGATAAAACAATATGGGGAAACTGAGCAATAGGGATGGTCGGAAGAGTTGCCTCCTGCGGAAGACCGGGGCCAACCACAATCAAGACACAGCTTCTGTGGTGGGCGAGAGTGCCTTCTATGCCATGATCAGAGACAAGAATAATGGTGTCGTCTGCATCAATTTGCTCCAAAAAATAACCCATGTGGAGGTCGAGTTGCTTATAGGTTTCAAGTAGAAGGTTTTGTGTCGGGTTCTCAAGCGCACTTGAGACATAACGATGTGATAATAAGTCTACTGCCGGAAAGCGCAAAAGCATAAAGTCAGGCTTTTCATTTTTCCATACATCGAGACCAGCTTGGGCTTTTTCGACATTATTCTTAAATCCCGCAATAAAATACTCGTTATCAGCAATGACTTGTGCTCTTTCGCTCTCTGCTTTTACATCGATTTGCAAAGTTTTATAGATATCATTGAGTGTTAACTCTGCGGCGCTGTTTTCGGATAGGTTCAAGGCCCGTTTAGTGTCTAGTTTTCCATCACCAGGAGCAGCTAGATATTTGTCGCTGAAAACCAAATTAATGGCTTTGAGATCTGCCTTCGCAAGAATGTTAAAGATTGAGTTGGGGTCAGCCCCTAACGAACCAATTTCATCAGCAAAAAAAGAATCCAGAAAGGGTAAGCCTTTTAATTGCAGGGCAATGACGTCGAGCCATGAACTTTTTTGCGGGGCGCCGGAATCTGAAGACTCTA
Source organism: uncultured Bdellovibrionales bacterium (assembly GCA_964013445.1). Lineage (GTDB taxonomy): Bacteria > Myxococcota > XYA12-FULL-58-9 > XYA12-FULL-58-9 > JASMKV01 > JASMKV01. The sequence goes on from CAXGWX010000029.1 coordinate 10,781, forward strand.
TTTTTACCATTTTCAAATAAGCCGTAGAGGTAAAGGGAGGATCTGTTGAGAGCATTTCTCCGCGTACACCACTGGTTTTCATATATTGGATGTTGGGTAAAAGACCTTGGGCTAAAAGACTGTTAATAAAAAACCAAGAACCGGCATCGGGCCAAATAGCAACAACCCTTCTTTTTCCATCCGCCTCTTTGGTGATCTTCGTGGGCATTGGTTTTTGGGTTACGGAATTACTCTTTAATGGAAGAATGGTCACGGTTTCAGTGCCGGTGTGTGGCTGGTTATAGAAATAGGCAGCGCCAACAGGGGTAATGCTACCATCATCTTGAATACTTTCAGCAATAAGCGCGTAAGGCATGCGGTCATTTTTGGCGAGTGCGATTTGGGCTACCCAGCCTTGCTCTGATTTTGTCATCGGCAGAACAGTTTGCCATCCATGAATTTCACTTGGTCTGAACTGTGCGTCCCAGTTACCACGTAGAGATATCTGTGTGTGCTCTGAGGCATAGGGAAACTTAAACTCTATACGAAAGCTTTGAGTGTTTGCGGCAATACCACTGTCTTGTTGTGAGATACGTCGCTCAAGATCGGCGATGACAGCAGTGCAGCGTGTGGCCATCTTTTCATTTTTGGCCATTGCTTTACGGGTGACATCGAGCGCGTCCTGGTAGCGCTTGACCTCGATCAGGCAGCTCCACAGCCACAAGTAACCACTGCCACTGATATGCTCGTCGTTAATATAGCGAGGCCATAATTCATCGATACAGGTCTGATAATCTTTGGCGCCATAAAGCATGTAGGCACGTCTGGCGCGCATTCGTTCTCGTTCGCCAAAGGGCCAGCGGGCAGCGTTTTTATAGTGCATTGCAGCTTTTTTAACTTCTCCAGCCGCAAACGTCTTTTCAGCTAGGTCACGATGATGTTTGTAGTAGAGTCGCCCAGAGGCTCCAAATGCGGTTGCGAGTATGAAAACAAGGAGGAGTGTCAGCCGTAGGGGGGAACGAGAGCCTATAAAAAAATGCAGAAGTTTCCCTAAGGGAGTTTTCCGCCAAGTTAAATTCCGCTCGAGAACAAGTCCCAATAAGGTGAGGATAAGCGTAAAGAGAACGGGGTTTGTAAGGTGGCGCGCAGAAATAAAGAAACCTAGAAATGGCCCGCGATATCCTCCTGTGGCGAGGACGAACCAGGCAACAAAAAAGAAGAAGAGGGCGCCCCAATGAAAGAGGTGGGCTATATACAATTTGATTTTCATGCGCTCTTAGGTCTTAAATCCAGCTTCAAGTCTGGCGCGAACTCTAACAGATAAGATTTGAAAGATCTACAGAATTTGCAGGCAGGAAAAGGGATTCTTAAGCTTAACTGAGCCAATGAAAAGTGTTTATTAAGGCCTTGCTTAACAAATTAAACCTTATATTCATTTGGTGCATTTTTTTCATTGCAGCAACGGGCCAAAATGCATTGTTTTTCAACTTTAGGTTTGCCGCCTCATTCGGCCCCGGGTAAGGTATAAAGTATTATGTTTACTTCTTTTGCCTCCAATAAAGCCCATTTTTTTGGCTTGATTGTTGTTCTAGGGACTTGGTCTTGTTCTGGAACATCCGCGAGTATTACAAGCAATGATATCGAGATAAGGCTGAATAAAGAGGAAGGATTTTCACTTTATCAGGGAGGGGATTTACTTCTGTCTTCATTTCAAGGTGAATTCTCGCTGGAAGATCCGGCGCGTAAAGGTAAGGCATATGCACCGTTTGCAGGATCTAAGGTCAGTAGCCGGGATGTTGAAGAAATTTATGGCTCATTTCGCTTTGAGGATGAAGTTGGGGAGTATTCAGAGTTTCTTTTGAAAAAGGTTGAGAAAAAGAAAGAACATATTGAATTTGAATTTGAAAATGGGGTTACAGGTGAGATTGCTCTGGTTGAAAATCTTGCAACCTTAAAGATTGATGGCAACCCAGCTGAACTTAATCGGCTTGCAATGAACTTGGTGTGTAAAGAGACGGATCGCTTTTTTGGACTTGGGGCCCAGGTGAGTGCGGAACACCGGGGCTACCGGATACCTATTTGGGTTTCGGAACAGGGTAATGGGAAGAGTGATCAGGGAGAGCCGCCTCAGGTGTTTGGACTTACAGGGGGGCATTATGATTCTTACTCACCTATTCCTTTTACTTTAATGAATAGGCCGCTGGGGCTGGAGCTGGATACGGTGCACAGAAGTGAGTTTGAGCTTTGCGCTGAAGGCGGGCCCATTCGTCTGGAAATACAGGATAGCAAGTTTGCTCTCAATATTTATGTAGGAGAGGATGTGGGAGAAGTTCTCGGTGCTTTCACCGGTGCAACGGGAAGACCAAACGCTGTTTCTCGTTGGAGCTATGGTCCCTGGATCGATAGTTTTGGTGGCCCTGAGGAGGTTTTGCGTGTGGCCAATCTTGCCCGGGAGCATGAGGTCCCAGCGTCCGCATTATGGGCAGAAGACTGGTTGGGCATCCAAACAGCACTTGGGGGTGAGCATCTTACCTATAACTGGGAAGAAGATGCAGAGTTTTATCCGGATTTAGAAGGGGTTGCGGATGCGCTTCATCAGCAGGGAATTCGTTTCTTAACCTATTTTAATCCGATGATTCCAAACAATACAGAATTGTATCAAGAGGGTTTGGAGGGTGGCTATCTGGTTGCGGATGAGCAGGGCCATGTCATCGATCTGGAATTCCCCTTTGGTGCACCGCCGGCGTATTTTGATATGAGCACACAGGCGGCCAAGGAATGGTACTGGGGCTATCTTGGTCGTGCGGTAGATAAGGGCGTTGATGGCTGGATGAGTGACTATGGCGAATCTTTGCCATACGAAGCAAAAATGGCGGATGGACGCACTGGGGCAGAGGCGCATAATGTTTACCCTCTTGAATGGAATGGTTCTTCCCTGGAGTTTTGGCAGAACCGTTCGCCAGAGGGAGATTTCGCTTTTTTTACCCGCTCTGGTTATACCGGGATTGCGGCCCATACCCATATACATTGGTTTGGCGATCAGATTACTTCTTTTGACCGCAACGATGGACTGGGGTCTGTGTTGCCTTTATATCTCTCTTCATCTTTGAGTGGAATGTTTCTCAGCCATAGCGATATCGGTGGCTATACAAGCGTGGGATCGGTTAAGCGAACTTACGAGCTTTGGGCTCGATGGTTGGAGATTGAGGCTTTTACCCCTTTTATGCGCACCCATCACACCTCGAATCCAGCGGATAACTTACAGTGGCACTCGAGCGCTGAGACCATTGCCCTCTTTAAGCGCTATGGGGCTTGGCATCAGCGGCTTCTTCCTTATTTTATGCAATTGGTGCAAGCGGCTGCGGATCAGGGTTTGCCACCCATTCGCCCGCTGTGGTGGGGGGCAGAGAACGCATCGGAGCTCTATGGCGTCGAGGACCAAATTCTAATCGGTGATAGTTTACTTTTGGCGCCAATTCTTGAAGCGGGAGAGACAGAGCGCACTCTTCTTTTGCCGGCGGGCAGTCAATGGCGGCGCTGGTCAACTTACGCTGCAGATTTTGGAGAACTCCTGAGTACAGGAACCCACACTTTAAGTGCGGACGTTGAAGAAACGATTTTGTTGGTTAAGGCGGGTTCGGTGATACCGGTGCTGAGTCGTGTTTATGATACTTTGGCGCCTGAGCGTTCAGGTGATGCATATAATGCGGAACTTAATGCAACTCCGAAAAACTTTAATGAACTCACGCTCCTTGTAGCGGCTGGTGCGAATGGCAGTGGAGGCTTTTCACAAAGCGATTTTGGTACCGTTCACTGGGATGTGAAATCGGATGCAGTATTTATGGGGGATTGCGACTTGGTCAGGATTGATGGAGCTGCTTTAGGCGCTTGTGCGGAAGGAGCGAGCAGTTCATGCTTTGAGGGGAGCAGCATCGAGCTACGTGACGATTTGACAAGCATCAATGAAATTGAGTGCACGCAAGGTACACAGACTCTAAATCTGAGCTTAGAGGTGAGCGATTTAGAAACAATTTTCATCGAAATTCGCTGAGTAAAATAAAAGCCTATTATATACAGATAGTTGACTGGAGCCTTATGGGATCTTTAAGGCTTGGAAAGAAGGGTGCTGGGCTAGGCGCTTCTATGTTTTTACCTTAATCTTATAAGTATGGCTCATGCTCTACTTTTTGAGGAATCAACCTCTTTGGAACGCTTGGCGGTGCGTCAAGAGGCATTTGCCCATCAGATAGGTGTGGCACTTTTGCCCTCCTTAAAGGCTTTAAAGCATCATGGAATTCTACGTGTCCTCTTGCAGGGTAAAGGCCTGCAAGAAATCTGCTCAAAGGGGGCGATAAAAAAAGGTCGACTTGCGGTGGTGTTTCGCGCTCTTGCCTCCGCCGGCTGGTTGAATAATTGGCGACCAGGAGTCTTCAAAGAAAGTGCGGGGGCCTTGGATGAGCTGGAGTTAACGCGCAAAGGGAAGAAGATTTTATCTTTAATGGAGCAGCACCCTAATGGCGTCGATCTTGTAGATAACCTCTTACAGGTTTCTCTGGAGCTGCCGGGCTATATTTTTTCCGGCACTGCGGTGAGTAAGGCTGTTGGAGATTTACAGGCGCTGCGTGACCTTTGCTTACAAGACTGGGCTATACCTAGCTCAGGTGAAGCAGATGACCCGGAGCGCACTTGCCTTGTCGATTATCTGAATGGTTTTTTAGCTGCGCCAATACTGATTCACTTGGTTAAAAGTCAGACCCTTCGCACCAAGGGTGAAGGCAGGCAGTCTTTAGTTGTTCCTTGGTTTTGTTGGCCAAGCACTCTCGAGGAAAAGCATTTAAAGGATGTTCAAGATTTTATTTACCCTCTATTTCGTCATTTAGGTTGGAGCGAGTCGTCTGGCGGTGAGGAGCAATTAACGAAGAAAGGTCGACTTGCAGTCTTTTTTGCTTCTGCCTATGTTGTTACTTTAAGCTACGCGCCCCTCTTTCTAAAGTCGGAGGAGCTTCTATTTGGTGAACAAAGATTTGATACGCTTTTTCCTCGGGTTGAGGGGGCCGAATCCCATTTAGATCGACCTTTAAACATATGGGGCAGTGGCGCGGCGCATGAAATGTACTTTAAACAGGTCTACGGCGCTTTGCAGGAAATATTTGCGCGACCAGACTATCCGCTGGCGGTTTGCGATACGGGCTGTGGTAATGGTGAATTTTTATGCCATATTTTTGATATCTTGAAGCAAGGTATGCGCTGGGACTTTAGTGATAAGCCGGTTTATTTTATTGGTTCGGATTTGAACAAAGAGTGTCGTGAGCAAACGACAGAAACGCTAAAAAAAGCGGGTGTGCCGAATGCTTATGTGCTTCCCGGGGATATTGATATTAATTTTCCGGGCAAGTTAGCCGCAGCGATTGAAAAACTGCATTTGCCCGTAAGAGATCCAACGACGGACAGACCACGCCGACTTTCAGCGGCGGATGCTCTACACACCAATTCCATGTTGATTCACAATCGCCGATATTTGCCGCCAGAAACCCGTCCTGATGAGTGGCCATCCTCGATGAGTGATGCACTTTATTCAGATAATGCGGGTAGGGCTATTCCGCCTAAGGAGTTACAGGAAAATTTAGTAGAATTTATGCGGCGCTGGAAACCGATGGTTGAACGTTATGGTTGGTTATTTATCGAGTTACACACGGTTGCCGCGAAAACCATAGCGGAGAACCCACATAGAACGCCGACCATTGCTTATGATCTAACCCACGGTTTTACGAGTCAGTACCCGGTTGAGCGTGATGAGCTACTGGCAGCAGCAGAAAAAGCGGGTTTGCGCTTAGGGGCTGAGAAGCTACAGGCAACGTTTCCATCGGATAAATTTGTTAGGGTGTCTATGACCTACTTACGTGGCTAGGCTTGTTTCTTGCTCTGCCAACATCCACCAGAAGGTGTCTCTATACGAATCGAATCATTCGCATCGACTTTGAGTGAAATTTTCCCTTGAAGTGTTTTTTGTGAGCCGTCTGCTTTTATTAAAATATTTTTCCCACATTGGCCTGCCGGTGCGCCATTAAGCCCATAGGGCTGATGAACTCGCCTTTCGCTCATGATCGTGACTTGAGAAGGAGCAAGGAATCGATACTGACGCACAATACCCTTGCCGCCTCTATGCCCTTTAAATTTTTTCCCGGGATTATTGCGCAGCCCATAGGCATCAATTTGCACGGGAAAGTGCCGCTCTAAGGCTTCAATAGGAGTGTTTAGTGTATTGGTCATATGGGTATGAATCGCGTCTGCACCATCCCCGTCGGGCCCGCCGCCCGCGCCACCACCCAAAGTTTCGTAGTGCACAAAAGCTCTGGGTTCCGAGCCTCGTTTATCGATGCCACCAAATAAGATATTGTTCATTGTTCCACAGGAAGCAGCAGGAATCTTTTCAGGAAGGGCTTTGGCGAAAGCGCCATAAAAAAGGTCGACGAGCCGTTGGGCCGTTTCTACATTACCAGCGGATACGGCCGCAGGGGGTTGGGCATCTACCAATGTTCCTGGTTTTGTGAGGATCTCAATGGGGCGCATAAGCCCCGCATTTGCGGGCAATTCTTCGCCGCCTAAGCAGCAAAATACATAGGTTAGGGCTGAAACCACAATGGCTCGCACTGCATTTAGGGATGAGCTGAGTGCATCCGGGTTTTCTCTCAAATCGATAATGGCTTTATCGTTTTGAATGTTTATCTTTACCTTAAGCTTAACACTTTGCCCGCTGTGATCACCGTCATCGAGGTAGTCTTCAAAAAAATATTCTCCGCTTGGAATGCTTTTTAGGAGTGCCTTCATACGATTTTCTGCGTAGACAATGAGGCTTTCGTTTTGTCTTGTGAAGTGCGGAGTCTTGGTTGCCAGTTCCTGTAGCCGTTTTATGCCGTGGTTATTGGCAGCTTCTTGGGCGCGCAAATCGCCATAACGCTCTTCTGGTGTACGAGAGGTGGACGCTAAATCTTTTCTTACGCTCTCATTAAGGATTGTTGGTCCAATACGCCAACCCTCGTCATCTATGCTTAACTTACGAACACTCCCATCCTCTTTTATTGGAGCGGGCATTGAGCCGGGCTCGATGCCGCCCACATCCGCGTGGTGCGCCCGGTTGGCTACATAGAAGTCAGGTTTAGAGCCATTGTTCGTTGGAATATAGACAGGTGAAACCAGGGTGATGTCTGGAAGGTGGGTTCCCCCAGCAAAGGGGTCATTGAGAATGACGTGAATATCGGGGCGCATGGCAATGGTTTCAATGGTGGCTTTTACACTTAGGGGTTGAGAGCCGAGATGTACCGGAATATGGGCCGCTTGAGTTAGAAGGTTTCCATCCCCATCAAAAATTGCACAGGAATAATCCCGACGCTCTTTGATGTTGGCAGAGAAGCTGGCGCGCATAAGTGTGGCGCCCATCTCCTCTGCAATGGATATGAGCTTTTGACGATAAACCTCCATAGAAAGATTTTGTTGTCGTTGAACTTTTGCGCTTTGTAATGATGGCTTGTGGTGACAGATCAAATCTCCGGAGGAAAATTTTTCAGCATGCCAGCCATTCTTGAGGTAAATTGTTGAACTATAGGAGCTGATGGTTTTCGGACCACTCATTTTTTCTTCTATATTGTTGTTTTGCTCGTTTTCCGTTTGGGCAGGTAAATGCCTTTGTACGCTTCGAATAGAACTCAGCACAATGGGAGTTGTTTCCAGGGTATAGCCAAAATGATTTTTGTGAGTGTGTGCAAAGCCATGCTTGATAGTGCGATAAAGAATATCAGCAGAGATTTTCAGCATGCCATCGTTCTTTACCAGCTTTTCCTGGTTGAGAATGTTATGAAGATTTAAAGGTAATGTGAAAGTTTGTCCGCTATACCTGCAATCAAAATATATCTCACGCTGTGTTGACTCAGGTGAGATTTCAGGAAAGTCGGAGTTGAATTTGTTGTTTAAGGTAAGACTATGGCTTTTCACTTTTTCAACCAGATCGATTGTTTCCCATTCGTTTTCTTCCGCCTCAATGTTTTCACAGAAGTGAGTTTCCTTTGGTGCCAGCAACACACCTTCTGCGGAGAGAAGGCCCGACTCCCGGGGCACGATAATTTCAGAAATGCCCAGCTCCTCCGCAAGGCTACAGGCGTGCAAGGCTCCGGCCCCCCCAAAAGCGACCATCGTTAACCCACGAGGATCGACTCCCTGGTTAAGGCTTATGCGTTTACACGCACGCACCATATTGGCTTCCGCGATTTCCACAATCGATTCAGCGGTTGTTTTGATGTCAGAGGACAAAAGTTGCGCCAGTTGTGCAATAGATTCCGTCGCAGCCTCTTTGTCTATCTCCATGGCTCCGCCTAAAAGATTTTCAATTCTTCCAAGTACAACGTTTGCGTCGGTGACAGTGGGGAGAAAAGGTTTCTTTTGCTTTCCGTAGGCGGCGGGACCAGGATTGGCGCCGGCGGATTTTGGGCCGACTCGCAAATTGCCTCCATCATCGATGAAGGCAATAGATCCGCCGCCGGCACCGATTGTTTCTATGGGCAGAAAAGGGATCCTCAGGGGAAGATTTTCTAATGATGTTTCATTTCTGGGCTCAAGGTTCCCTTCTACGAGGGCAATGTCCGTCGAAGTTCCTCCCATATCAAGACTAAGTAAATTTCTACGGCCAAAACGCATTCCAGCCATCCAGGCGCCACGGACACCGCCTGCCGGGCCGGAGACCAAGGAGTGTACCGGTTCATTGATGATGCGGGATACGGGCAGCAAGCCGCCGGCCGATCCCATGATGTTCAAAGTGGCAGCGTTGAGGCTGCAAGATAAGGCAGAGATATATCTCTCAAGTTTTGGAGCGACATAGGCGTTTGCCACCACTGTTGTTGTCCGCTCGTACTCCCGCTCCAGTGGGGCAAGTGCGCTTGAAAGGGTCAGAGAGGTTTGTGGATAATATTTTCTAAGGAAGGTTCCCAGCTCCAGCTCATGTTTGGGGTTTGCATAGCTATGCAGTAGGCATATTGCGATGGCATCGGCCTCTTCAAAGACAAGTCTATTGTTCTCGTGCCAGGCGGCAAGATTTTCCGGCGGTTCAATTTCTTTTCCCCATGGGTCAATTCGGCCGTCGATACCGATAATATTTTCTGCTTGGATAATAGATGCGGGCAACTCGGGGTGGAGAGCGTAAAGGTTATCTCGGGCTTGACGTCTTAAGAAAAACAGGTCCTCAAAATTTGTATTGGTTATTAAAACAACACGGGCCCCTTTCTTTTCAAGTAAGGTGTTGGTGGCAACGGTCGTACCGTGTCGAATATCACTTTGAAGTACCGGCGCGTCAGTTTTTTCGGCAAGAAGTTCTAAGGCTGCAAGTATAGCCTGTTCAGGATGAGTTGGAGTCGAGGGCACTTTGATGTGAAAAAGATGATTTTCCTTTTGGGCCACAAGATCTGTAAATGTTCCGCCTGTATCTATGCCTATATTCATGAAAAGTTCTCTCTGAGTATTTTTCTTAACAATAGGAGGAGCAGAAAAGTAAGTAGATAAAATGGAATAAGCGTAGATAGACCCTGAAGGCTCATGAGTTCGCCGAAGTTAAAAGTGTGCATGTCTTGAATTGGTTTGTAGTCCGGAAATGTAAGTCGAACATGGTAAGTTCTTGTGGCAATATCGCTGGCGATAAAGCGAAGATAGTATTCATAGAGGCCTAGGTGTTGGCTGTTTTTGATTACATAAATAGGTGTAACGCTGTTAATAACCAGCATATTTACAAAAGAAAAGACTCCTAAGAGTGACAGTAGGTTTGTATATCTTATTTTGTTTGGAAGAAAGTTTAATCCTAAGACGTAGAAAGGGATAACAGGGATTTGATAGCGTGCACCGACAACGAAGCCGCCGTGCCAGCCATGAAAAGATGCGTTAATTAATAAGAAAATTATAATAGAAGAAAACAACGTCCACATGAGGGCTTGGTCGTTGCGGGACTTATGCCATTTCCAGAATCCAAAGAGAGACAATAAGAGGAAGGGCATGTGTACAAATATTCCGTAGCGATTAGATATAAGAAGACCTAAAAGAGCTTGGAGATCTATTCCGGCAAATTGTCCGTAGGCCTTTGTCTGTTCCTTAAATTCGGGGTTGTTGAAGAATGTTGCAGGTAACCAAGGTGTTTCAAAGCAGGTCCAATGATAGAAGAGGTAAAGGAGAAGCGGTAGAAGTGCTCCTAATAAAATTTGCAGAAGCCGGTGGAGTTTTATTCTTCTAAAAAAGAAAATGCCAATGGCTAGCACGACAACAATCGCAATATATTCTGTCAGAACGGCAAGGCCCAGGGTGAGTCCAAGAACAAGGTTACTTTGTCGTGAGGGCGAAACCAAAAGATTGTAGAGCGCGATAATTAAGAAGGCAGAGCATGTTGTTAAGCCCCAAAGTGACGAACTGTATGGGAAAAGTAGCGTGCTGAAGTAGCAAAGCAATGTGAGAATTAAGCTTTTTTTGACATCATTGTTTTGTCTTAAATTGATCCGAAAGAAGCATACAGCACTGAGTGCCATAGGAAGAATACTCACAAAAATGTTAATCAGCCAGGCATTAAAAATAGTGATCAGCGGATCTTGAGGCATAATGTTAAAAAAAGTTACTTCTATAAAATAAAGCAATGCATAAAATGGTGCTGCAAGAAGCGCGCTGCCAGGGGCCTTGTTGGAGTAATAATGACCATTATGAATGGCCCAGTCGCCGGTATTAAAGTTGTGCTTGGGACTTTCGATAAAGCGGTCGATTGAAAAGAGAGGGGCTTCAACGGGGTGAGGCTCTTCCAA
>CAXGWX010000030.1:0-21208 GCA_964013445.1 uncultured Bdellovibrionales bacterium
TGGCAGATGCTTACGATGCGATGACCTCCGATCGGGCCTACCGCAAAGCCTTACCTCACGAAGTGGCAGTTACGGAGCTTAAGCGCTGCATCAATAAGCAGTTTGATCCTGAATGTGTAGAGGCTTTTCTGGCTGGAATTGATGATTTTCGCTATCAGCGTAAGGAAGAGGGTTTGCCCATACCTTTCTAGAAAATGGAGCTCTGGCCTGGAATCATTTTGCCTTTTGGTTTGCCAAAAAACACTTTGCGAACTTAAAGGTTATTTGGTAGCACTCAGAACGCGATAGATGATGGGTATTTTACGTCAAATAGGTTTTGTTCTTCTTCTGGTCTTGGTGTGCACTCCTCTGGGAGCAACTTCCGTAAAGTGGATGTCGGAAGAAGATATGACACGGGGTGCGGCGGCGATTGTGCGCGGCAAAGTGACTAAAATTCATACCCGCTACGACAACAAATTGATTGTCAGGGATGTGGAGATTCAGGTGCAGCGCTGGCTTAAAGGCAAGCGGGTGCAAAGTCCAAGTTTAAGCTTCTTGCTGCTGGGGGGAACCCTGGATGGTCGGACTTTGAATGTGCCAGGCAACAGTACCTATGAAGTTGGTGAGGAAGTTCTTCTTTTTCTTGAGTACGACGGTTCGACCTTGGTGGAGATGGGTGTTGGCGCGGGTAAATATGCGATTCAGCGCAATGGCGGCAAAGCGGAAATTGTCCGCGAGCTTGGTCATCACAATTTTGTACAGACTTCTGTGGCGGGAAATTTCAAAATGATTGCACCACAACCGGTGGGCCCGGAGAGCTTAGCGGTCTTTGAAGAGCGAATATTGAGGTATTTGGAAAAATAATGCGTCGGCTGGGAATCATTTTCGGATTGTTGCTTTTGACAGAGCCGCTGATGGCCTATGAGCTGACAGGTGCGGCTTGGCGGATGGTCAACTACCCCGAAGGTGTGCCCTATTGCCCGGTTGTTAACTCAGGTTCAGCCTATACATCGTCCCTGCAGACACAGTTTGCTAACGCCATTGATGAGGCCTTTGAAGATTGGACCGATGAAGGGGTATCCCACTGCTCCGCTTTTAGTGTGGAAAAATCGTCCTGTCCCGGCTCCCCAAGCCCAAATTCTGATTATCCTTGGGTATACTGGGAGGATAATTGGAGTTCGGTTTCCGGAGTAGGCCCGTCAACCATTGGCGTGACCCCCTGGTGGTCCAGCGGCAATCGAATTACACAGGCCAAAGTTATTTTTAACGACCAACATTATAATTGGAGCGTGAATGGTAATGCGACGGATGTGCAAACCATTGCGGTACATGAATTTGGGCATTTTCTAGGCCTTGACCATTATGACGAATACAGCTCATCTAAGCGCAGCCAGTGTTCGTCCGCATCTCCGCCCTCGGTTATGTGTGCCTACTATACCCAGGGTGCTTTTTCCGAGCCAAGTTTCGATGATATCCAGGGGGTTTGCTATCTCTACCCGAAGCCTGGTGCCTTAGGTGCATCCTGCGATTTTGGTTGTAATGAGGTATGTCACGAGGATGGTTACTGTACCCAACTGTGCACTGCCGGCAATTGCCCTGAAGGCTACAGTTGTTCGTCGGGCCAATGCGAAAGAGATTTGGCACCGCCAGTGTGCCCACAATGTGGGGATTTGCCTTGCGGTGAGAATTCTCAGTGCATGGGGGCTTCCGGCTCCGCGTTTTGCACCAATTATTGTTCGAGTGATTCTCAGTGCGGGGATAATTTTGAGTGTGCGGCCCTTCAGGGCGGTGGAGGCATTTGTTGGCCTTTGAGCAACAGCTGCGATGAGAATGGTCCACAGCCAGGTCAGACTTGCGGCAACAATTATTCCTGCGCTTTAGGTAATGTTTGTTTATCCAGTTCGTCCGGAGCTCGTTGTTATCGTTTGTGCGAGGGCGATAGTGCCTGCGATTCGGGGCAAAGTTGCTACAACATTCCCAGCGCCAACATCAGCTACTGTGATACGACTTCGACCAATTCTTGCTCTTGTGATTTATCGACAACCTGCCAGGCGGGCTGCAGCTGCGATATGGATTGTCAGCAATGCTCCTGCAACTTCTCCTTTTCCTGCGAGGCAGGATGTAATTGCGATCCGGACTGTCCAAACTCCTGCTCCTGTGACAGCACCAGCACATGCGATGGTGGATGTTCCTGTGATCCGGATTGTTCCAGCGGGACCTGCTCCTGCGATACATCCGATGCATGTGAAGCCAATTGCTCCTGCGATAGTGACTGTTCTACGCCGGCGGGATGCGCTTGCGACACCACTTATAACTGTGATGCCAACTGCGAGTCTTGCGATCCTGAATGCTCTTGTCTTTGTGATGCAACTTTCGCCTGTGAAGGGGATTGTTCCTGCGATATAGATTGCACCCGCGATGTGGAATGTACTTGCGACGTGACGAAGAGTTGCGATGAGGATTGTCTTTGCGATCCACAATGCGAATGCGAGTGTGATGAAACTTTTGCCTGTGATGCACAGTGCCCTTGCGATCCTGAATGTGTAGGCAGCGGCTGTGCTTGTGAGAGCACAATTCCCTTAAGCGGCAAGAGCGCCGGTGATGGCTTGGTGCTTTTCTTTGCAACCCTTGTTTTTCTGGCTTATCGGTTGCGCCCCAAATTTATTAAAGGCTAAGCGCGGAATACAATAAAGCGCGAGAGATCGATGCCAAATTTATTTCCGACCTCTTCAAGGTAGTCATTATGTTCGTTAATACGTTTGTCGACGTGTTCCTGAAAAATATCGACAAATGAACAGGCGGCGCGATGGGCTGTGGTTTCGGTTTGTTCAAGAGCTTGGTTAAATTTGCGCACCGCATCTTCACCCTGGATATCAGCATATTCTTCGGCGAGCAGTCGTCGAATCACTTGCGGGAACATTAATATGGCCATCAACACGTCGCTGACAGCTATTTTCTTGGCGTGGTGGACTCGTGACATATAGCGAAACACCTTGTCCAGGGCATCTGTCTGACCAGTCACCAGCAGGTCGATATAGCCATCAAGGAGATGCTCAAGCATTTGTTTAAGCTCTGTTCTTGGCATACGGGTGTAGGCATTAATTTGTCGGGGAATCTTGGCTAAGAGCAAGCTAACGATTTGACTGTTGTAGTCTTCGAGAAAATTGAAAAGTTGGATATTCACGGTGTTTTTGCCCTTGCGAGGCAGGGTAGTTATTTTCTCCGTTGCTTGCAAGTGATTTGCGAATTACAAGGGGAAAATGGCGCTTTTAGTGCAAAAATATGGTGGCAGTTCCGTAGGCACACTGGAGAAGATTCGCAATGTGGCGAATCGGGTTGCTAAGGAGCAGGCCAAAGGCACCGGATTGGTTGTTGTCGTTTCTGCAATGCAGGGTGAGACCGATCGGCTCTTGAATCTTGTTCAGCAAATCACTCAACGACCAAGTGAGCGAGAAGTCGATGCGTTGGTTTCGACGGGAGAACAAGTTTCTGCTGCGCTTTTGGCAATAACCCTGGAGAGCATGGGGATTAAAGCGCGCTCGATGAGTGGTTCGCAAATGCGCATTGAGACCGATGGGCATTTTTCCAGGGCTCGAATAAAGCGGGTCGATCAAAAAGCTTTCCAATCCGCATTGGATGCTGGCGAAGTTGTTGTGGCGACTGGCTTTCAGGGTGTCGACAGTCAAGGCAATGTGACCACTCTTGGTCGTGGCGGTTCGGATACGAGCGCGGTGGCCCTGGCGGCAGCCTTAGAGGCAGATGAATGCGAAATTTATACGGATGTACTTGGGGTGTTTACTGCGGATCCAAGGATTTGCACCACAGCCAAAAAGCTTGATGAGATATGTTTTGAAGAAATGATGGAGATGGCCTCGCAAGGGTCAAAAGTTTTGCAGATACGATCAGTAGAGTTGGCAATGAACCATAACGTGCCCATTCGTGTACGTTCGACGTTTTCGGAAGATAGGGGGACTTTGGTGCATAACGAAGAAGATGCCTTGGAGCGATTGGTTGTTCGGGGAATTTCCCACAACATGAACGAAGTGAAATTTACCATGCGTGGCTTGCCTTATGGTGAAGGCGCGCCAAGTAAGATATTTGGTGCCCTTGCGGAGGCACAGATTAATGTGGATGTGATTGTGCAAAACGCTCCGTCGGAAAACAATATCGATTTGTCTTTCACCTTGGATCAGAGTGATCGTTATAAAGCAGAGGATGTACTGAAAGTCGTGTTGGCTGATGCGCAAGGCGCCAACACTGAGATTGACGAAAATATCGGAAAGGTCTCCATTGTCGGCGTTGGAATGCGCTCTCATGCGGGGGTGGCTGCGGCGATGTTTGCGACACTACAGGCACAAAAGATTGATATTCTTATGATCTCAACAAGCGAGATTAAGGTGACCTGTGTCGTTGCCAAGGCGGATATTGAAAAAGCGGTTAATGCTTTGCATGAATCTTTTTCTCTGGCCTAAAAAAGGAGCCCTTAAGTCATCGATGGCTAATTCACAGGATACAGAAAAAAAACCATCAATCGCAGGGGGAGTGCTCATTCTTTCTCTCTTGCTTGTTATTTTGGTGATTGGTTTGGAAGTGGATAGTTCGCCGAATAGAGATGGAAATGTGCATCTGAGTGGGGAGGCTGCTTGTGATGCGGTTGTTGAAGCACAAATAGATAGGCAAGAGCGCCTTCTCTTGTGCTTGGAGAACGCTATCCTGGAACCTTGCGGAGTGGTAGAGGCAGGGGATCGAGCTGAAATTGTAAATAATACCTGTGTCGTAAAAAAGCAGGGCATGGGTGGCGATTTTCGTTTGTTAAAAGGATTAAAACTTAATATTAACCGCGCACAAGAAAATGAGTTGGCCTTACTGGCCGGCATTGGGCCCACGTTGTCCAAACGTATTGTGGAGTATCGAAAGGAACATGGCCCATTTAGAAATATTTACGGCTTAATTAAAGTAAAAGGCATCGGTGATGCCACCGTGAAAGCACTTGAAGAATATATAGAGGTTAGAAATATCAGCGATGAATAAGGAAAAAGGTAACCTGCTTGAGCAGGAATGGTTATTGGAATGGATTGAGCGTTTGCCCCAGGGAATGCTTTCTCGTGCTTGGGGGCAATTGGCCCGAACCCGCTACCCAAAGCCTTTTGTGCGATTGCTCCAGGAAGTTTTTGTGCGCGCCAATAAGATTGATCTTGATGAGGCGCAAGAAGGCATAAGTGACTTTCGCTCTCTTGAGGATTTATTTATTCGTAAGCTAAAGGCGGGCGCTCGTCGAGTTGATCCGGATCCGGAGATCTTGGTTTCGCCAGTTGATGGCAAGCTGGGCAGCTTTGGTTCGATTGAGGATGGTAGTCTGTGGCAAATTAAAGGCAAAACCTACAGTCTTGATGAATTACTTGATGATAACGAGGAAGCGGCGCTTTTCAAGCGAGGAAGTTTTTTAACCTTTTATCTTTCACCACGTGATTATCATCGAGTGCATAGCCCCATATCGGGGCAGGTCAAGAAAGCAGTCTTAGTCCCTGGCGCCTTAATGCCAGTTTTTCCTCTGGCGGTGCAAAAGGTCGATAAGCTTTTTGCTCGCAATGAACGAATTATTACTTATGTGGATACGGCAAATATGGGTCGTGTTGCAGTGGTTATGGTGGGGGCGATGCTGGTCGGGCGTATGCATGTCACTTATGACGATAGCTTGTGCTCGAATCTTCGTGGTCAACTGCGTCATCATAAAATCTACGAACCTTCTCAGCTCTTGCGAAAGGGTGTGGAACTGGGGCGATTTGAGATGGGCTCCTCGGTTGTTTTATTGACCGAAAAGAAACTCAAGGATTTCTCTTTTAGCGAAGAAGGGCAGGCTGTCAAAATGGGACAAGCATTGGGCAAAATGCGAGCACAGAAAAAGGCCACCCAGAAGGCTAAGGGCGGCGAGTGAGTGACGGAATCCAGCGTGCCTTGAGTCTTTTTAAGGAGAATTCAAAGCTGCTTAGTCTCCTTGATGATAAGGCCTTAGATCGACTTGCGGATTCGGCTCGGGTCGTATCGGTTTCTTCAGGGGAGCGGATTGTTGAGGAGGGGCAAAGTGGGGATGAGTTTTATCTTCTTGTTCAAGGAAAGGTGCAGGTCTTGGTTGGTCGTTCGCACCGCGAGATAGCCTACCTTGAGCCCGGTCATTTTTTTGGAGAGATTGGTGCGGTTATAGGGGAAACCAGATCGGCAACCATTAAGGCTGTGTCGGATGTGGAGCTTATTGCTATTAGAGGAAAGGCGTTAGTGGAATTGCTTGATGACCATCGCTCTTTAAAGGATGTTTTAACTGGGGTGGGACTTAAGCGGACCGAAGAAAATCTTGAGCGCATCCTGAACTCCATCGATAGTGAAGATTCTTTGGGATAGAGAAGTAAGTGGAAGCAACATTTGTTCATTCATCTCTCTTAAGCGCGATTGCTGGTATTACTCATGGTTTTAGTACGCGTTACGATGGGGTCTCCAAAGGCCCTTATGCCTCTTTGAATTTGGCGCACCATGTAGACGACAACCCAGAACACGTCGAAGCAAATTCCGAAAGAGCTTTGAATGTACTTGGAGTCGCAAACAAAAAAATAATCCGTTTAGAGCAAGTCCACGGCGCAAGCCTTGTACAGATTACTCAGGAATCGGCAAATCAGGTTTTTTCCGCGGATGGATGCTGGTCGGAGGATTCGCATTTTGTGCTCTGCATTATGGTCGCGGATTGTTTGCCTGTCCTGTTAACCGATAGACAAGGCTCCTTTGTGGCAGCGGTTCATGCTGGTTGGCGTGGTACGGCTGATAGAATTATTGCCAATATGGTTGATACTCTCGTCGCGACGGGGCGGGAGGCAAAAGACTTTATCGTAGCGCTTGGCCCAGCCATTGGGCCTTGTTGTTTTGAAATCGATGGCCTTGTTGCGGAGAAGTTGCGGGCATCTACATCCGAAGGTCTTGGTTTAGATAGGGGTGGAGAGAGCGGAAAATATATGGCGAACCTTTGGGAGATTAATATGCAACAATTGCTCTCTTGTGGTGTTCCATCCGAGGGCATTGATGTGGTACGTGAATGTACGAAATGTTCAAAAAATTACTACTCTTATCGACGTGATAGGGGGATAACGGGTAGACAAGCGGGGCTTATCGGGTTTTCTTAGGATGATGCGCGGTACTTACAGACGATTTTTAATGCTGATACTTTTGTCCTTTGGCTTGCAGGCTTGCGCGAGCGCGCAGAACAGTGAAATTCGAGTATTACAGGAGCGGGTCGATGAACTTGAGGGGCAGATTACGCACTACGAGGAGCGTATTGACGATTTGAGCAATCAAATTTTTGTGCTCACTGATCGAGTTGACAGCACTCGAGTGGAAATGAGTCGCCCAATTATTCCACCGGATTTAAAAGTTGTCCGTTTGATGCCTGAGGATGAGTTACCGGCGAAACCTGCAAAACGAGCGTCGCAGCCACAGGAGGAAGCGGTTGAAGAGCCTCTGAATATACGCATGCGTGGCTCACAAATGCCCGATTTTAAAAAAGCGACCAGTGAGAATAGTGCAAAAACGACCTCTTCAGCGCCAAAACAAAAAGTTGCGGCGGAACGGGTCTTTCGGCGTGCATTGGAGCTTTTCCGTGAGGGCAAAACCGATGCAGCCTATCAGGGTTTTGCCAGCTTTTTGAGCTCTTATCCCAATCATGAGTACGCGGATAACGCTCTGTATTGGATGGGGGACTGCCGCTACGAAGAGCAAAAATTTGCAGATGCCCTGGTAGAATTCTTAAAAGTTGTTCGGTTTTATCCTGGCAGCAATAAGATGCCGGACGTACTTTTTAAAGTGGGTTTATCCTATCAGCGCCTTGGTGAAGGGGATAAAGCACGATCCGCTTTTGCGGACCTGGTGACTGGCTATCCTGGCAGTGCTTTTGCTGATTTAGCGAAAGCTCGCCTTAAAGGCTTTAAGCGTGTGAACATGAGTCAGAATGGTGTGGAATAGTTTGCGACCTCTAAAGTACATAGGAGAGCCTCGGCGTCGCAATGGACTGATTGCAATTTGTGGTCTGTTCCTTGTGTTTGGCGTTATGCGGGTGGCGTGGTCAGAAGAATCGGACACGGTCCAGGTTTATAGTCCTATTGAGTATTTTGGAGTTGAGCCGAGATTTGAAGATTGGGTTGTTGAGCCGGGACAAACTTTATGGTCCATCAGTGAAGCGGTTTTGGGCAAGCCAGAGCTTTGGCCAAAAGTTTGGGCCCTCAATACGGAATTGACTAACCCAAACTGGATTTATCCGGGACAGGTTGTGCGTTTTTATCGTGCGGACCTGGGACTGCCTAGCCAGTATGATTATCTGCCGAACTCCTTAGCCCAGCCAGATGGCGAAGATGAGGAAGAAGAGTTTATGGCAGAAGAGCCACTGGTCGAATTAATTCAGACTGTGACGCCAGAACAAGTTAAGCGCCGCTCTGATTGGCGAGCCAAGCTTTTTGTTGGGCTTTTTGTTACCCCCTATGAATTGCAGGAGGCAGGCACCTTGATCAGGGCCGCTCATGAGCGCGTGCTTTTGCAGCCCGGCGATGAAGTTTTTGTCCGTTTTCCATTTTTGGGTGATCAGCCCCGCAGCGGCAAGCAGTATTTGATTTACGAAACGGTTCGGGAGGTCAAGCATCCCGTGACTGGAGAGGATTGGGGATATATGACCCGCATTACGGGAATCGCTTCTGTTGCAGGCAGGCTCAATGCAAATACTCTCACCGCAAAACTGGATCGGACCGTACTTTCAGTGGAGCGTGGCCATTTGGTTTCGCCTATGCGAAATGATCCGCTGGCCCCGATTGAACCCAAAGTGGCGGATAAAAATGTTGAGGGCTATATTTTGGCCTTGCAGTACGATTCTGCGGAGATGGTTGGCCCGGGACAATTGGCATTTATCGACAAAGGCTTAAGGGACGGTATGAGTGTCGGGGATAGGGTGTACGTTTATTCCCCCAGTGACCCCTTGCTGAGCGCTAAAGGTATTATGAAATGGAAGACCAGCGCCGAAATGATTGTTGTTGATGCAAAAGAAAGCGCCAGTACATGCTTGGTGATTAAGGCGGAGCGGGAAGTGATTGCGGGGCAAATGTTTAAAACGAGACCGCCGCCAGCAGAAACTAAGCCATAGACAATTCGTGAACAGTCGCACATCGTTCAATATGGACCTGGTCGCCGACAATGCTCAAATGAATGACATTACCTGCATCAAATTCACCGCTTAAAATACGTTCGGCCAAGGGGCCTTCGACATGTCGTTGAATGGCTTGTCGCATGCCACGAGCTCCGGTTTGTACATCATACCCTCCATGCTCAACCAGATAGCCCAGTACTTCATCGTCCCAGCTTAGGGTAATTTCTCGTTCGGAGAAAAGTGATTTTGCACTGCTTTCGAGTTGTAAACCGGCAATCCGCTCACACTCGTGTGGTTTGAGCGGATAGAAAACAACTTTTTCATCGAGTCGTCCCCAAAGCTCCGGGCTTAAGATGTTCTTTGCCGCATCAAGCACATCATCACCCCGTTGGCTATCATCCTGCTGCCCAAACCCAATGCTGCCACCTTTTTTATAGAGGGAGTCGGCACCTAAGTTCGAGGTTAGAATTACAACCGTATTAGCAAAGCTTACCCGCCGACTGCGGCTATCGCTTAAATGACCTTCATCAAGGATTTGCAGCAAAAGATTCAATACATCCGGGTGGGCTTTTTCAATTTCATCAAAAAGGACTACTTGAAAGGGGCGTTTTCGCAAAGACTCTGTAAGTTGTCCGCCATCGTCGAAACCAACATAACCCGGTTGTGCTCCAAGTAGGCGTGCGACCGAATGTTTCTCCGCAAATTCGCTCATATCTATGCGTAGGATGGCTTCGCGTTGGCCAAATAGAAAATCCGCGAGGACCTTAACGAGCTCTGTCTTTCCTACGCCCGTAGGTCCCAAGAAAAGAAAACCAGCCAGTGGGCGGTGCTCGTTAAACCCAGCCAGACCACGACGTAACACTCTGCAAAGAGCTTCAATAACATGACTTTGCCCGATGAGTTTTTCTGCAAGACGAGATTCAGCTTGAGCGAAGCGGTTGCTGTCCGCTTCAGCCAGGCGCTCGAGGGGGACTCCTGTCCATTCATGGATGACACGCGCAATATCTATGCGCTCGACGTGATTGGCCTCGCGGCGCCTCGCTCGAGAGCCGGCTAGATCGATGACCGCAAAAGCCTTTTCTGGAAGATTACGCTCGTTCATAAAGCGATGGGTAAGGTTGACCGCCGCATGCAGGGCATCGAGGGTGTAATCGACGCGGTGGTGCTCCGCATAAGCAGAGATGCTACCTTCGAGTATTAAGATTGCTTCGTCGGTGGTCGGTTCATCCACGTGTATTGGTGTAAAGCGTCGCTCAAGAGCAGGGTCCTTTTCAATGTGTTTTCGGAATTCGTCGTTGGTGGTGGCTCCGATGCAGGTAAATTCGCCACGGGCGAGACTGGCTTTGAGTTCATTGGCGGCGTCTTGGGCGCTTTCACCGCTGGTTCCAGCCCCCACGAGGGTGTGAATTTCGTCGATAAAAACGATGATCTGGCGCTTTGCTGCGGCCACTTCATTCTTAATGGCTCCGAGCCGTTCGCTAAACGCTCCACGCAAGCTTGTCCCTGCGACCAATGCACCAACATCCAGCGAACATAAAATTCGATCATGCAGGGCGGAAACATCCGGATCGCCGCGGGCAATTTTTAAGGCAAGGCCCTCAACGATAGCGGTTTTACCCACGCCGGGGGGACCGACGAGGATGGGGTTGTTGGAGCGCCGTTTGCCCAATATGTCGATCAGGGATTCGAGTTCCCGCTCACGACCAACCGCCATGTCGAGTTCTCCATTTTTTGCGAGAAGGCTTAAGTCCGTAGAGCATGAAGCGAGGGTTGGTGCCAGCTCTTCAAGTCGGGAGGTACCGGAGAGAGTCTGCGTGGCTACGTTTGTCTGTGGTGCAGATGGTGCCGGCTCCGGCTGGGCTGGCGCAGCAGGGTTGTTGCTTAAGGAAATGGCTGCGTCCAAGAGTTGGGAAAGGTCTTCGAACTCATCCGTATAGCCATCATCGGGCTGCAGCAGATCTTCAGCCACGGCCTTGTTCTCTGTCGGGTTTGCTAAATGGGACTCTGAGGTTGGTCTAAATAAGGGCTTGTTTGACGAACCGATGCGCTGGTAGCGGCGAGGCATATTGCCGGTCACATAACTCAGGGCCAGATTGCGAATGGAGGTTAATGAAATTCCCGTTCTCTCCATGAGATGATAGGCGAATGCGTCCCGAAAGCGCGTGATGGCAATCAGAATGTGTAAGCAGTCGACATATTGGGAGCCGGAGCCCTTGGCGATTTCCCGGGACCGCTCTCGAATTCGATTAATTGTATGCTTGGGCTCATCTTCGAGCACCCGCAGTTGTTTAAGCAAGGTGTCTTCATCAATGCCGCGTTCAATCAGTAGGGCCTGCGCTCGATTCGAAAATGTAAAAAGCGCCAGTAAAAGATGTGCGCTCGACATATGTTGGTCCGCACGCTTGGCAATGTCTTTTGCTTCCAAAAAAGCGCGTACAACTTCCGGGCTGTCGGTTACTACGATCACAGTACCCACGCATATGCTCATAGGAAGATGCGCGGGTCAATTCTACAAATCATGAAATATTTCAAGAACGTACATTCACGGGTTGACACATACATGGCAGCCGACTAGCTAGAGCTGCATGATTAGGATTGCCGCATTTTTGAGCGTATTTTGTCTCGCCTTACCGGTCTGGGGCGGATCTGTCTACCTCAACGGGGTGAACGTAGATGGTGTCACAAATCAGGTTTTTGAAAACTGCAGGGTACGAATTGACCAGTATGGGAATGTTTTTATTGAAGCCAAAGGATTTGAAGTAAAGCATAAGGATGGGGCGCCTAAAGCTCCTCCCGTAGAAGGCGTTGCTCCCGGTGAAAAACCAACGCGACAGTATTGGTTGGTCACAGAAAAAAATGTTCCAGGAATGACTCAATACGATATTGACCTTTTTGTTAATTCGAAGTGGATTCGTCGCCTATTAAATGAAGAAAAGCATGTGGTTTTTGAGCTTACAAAATATTTAAAGACGGGACCCAATAAAATCATGCTTGTGGCTAAGAAATCCATGAAAGACTCGCGCCTGTCATCATCTCCGCAGCATTACTTTAGAATTGTGATTGGCGAAGGAGAGTCAGGTGGTCGTAATGTGGTTATTAAACGAAAACTCATTGAATATAAGCGGACAGCTCTTGAGACTCGTGATTACCGCAATGAATATTCCATCGATGTCTTTTAGTTAAGGTTTAACAAGTGAGAATCTGTTTAAAGCTTGTTGTATGGGCTTTTGCTTGCAACTTCCTGGTGGTGAGCACGGCCTGTACCCCTCTTAAAAGTCAGGAGCCGCGGAAGCGGGCACAAATTCATTATGATATTGGCATTGCATCTCTGAATCGGGGCGACCAGAGACAAGCGCTCAAAGAGATTCTTCGCGCCCTGGAATATGACGAAGGGTTGGTTGAAGCCCATTTCGCTCTGGGCTTGATTTACCATGCTATGGAGCGTCAGGAATTGGCCTTGCGACATTATAAAAGAGCCATCGCTTTGAGGCCTAAGTTCTCGGAAGTACAGAATAATTTGGGTATTCTGCATATGGATATGGGAAATTATAACGAGGCCATTGAGTCCTTTGAGTTGGCGTTGGAGGACATTCTTTATCCGACACCCTATCTGGCTGAAGGCAATATGGGTTGGGCCTATTTTAAACAAGGCGAAAGTAAAAAGGCCATTGCCCATGTTCTTAAGTCGATAGAAATCAACAAACGATTTTGCCGCGGCTACGAGTGGTTGGTTCGCATTGCTTTGGCAGAAGAAAAGCCAGCGATAGCAACCTCCATGCATGTTCGTTTTGAAAAATATTGTCTAAAGGATGTGCTGATCACGGAAAATGTTTCCCGGGAATACGTGCGCGAATTACAGTATCACTTTGCTTTAGCATTTCTTAAACAAGGAGAGCGTGAAAAGGCACAACTGGAGTTTAAGAAATGTGCATCTAATGATCCGGAAAGTACCTTTGGACAAAAATGTAGCTCTTCAGTCTATGTAAAGCAGTAATCTTCTTCTTTAGTCTCTATCCCTAAAACCTCAATATGCTATAGAGACTTTGTCCATGGAAATTCGAACATTACATCAGTCCATCGAAGGCATTGTTGTTGGCTCAAGAACATTCTCTGAGTCTGGAAGATTTATTGATGTTTTGACCCCAGCGCATGGTCGTATATCGGTTGTGGCGCGGGGAGCACGGGCGAGTAAGAAAAGGTTCGTTGGTGCATTGGATTTGTTTATTACTTTAGACATGGAGTTAAGAACAAAAAAAGAGCCTTGGAACCTTGAGGCGGCTCAGATTATTAACCCTCGATTAGGAATTAGAAGTAATCTGGAAGCCTTTAAGCGCGCACAAATTATTTGTGATATCGTGCGCTCCTGTTCTCATGAGCATATTGTGATTGATGGTTTTTACGAATCGGTTAGCACTGCATTGGATTTGTTGGCTTCGGGGGAGAGCGTGGCCGCCGCATCTCTCTATCCGGTGCTTTTGAAAAATGTTGGGGTTTTTCCAGATATTAAAGACTGTACTCGTTGCCAGGATCGGCCGGCTACCGTATTGACACGCTGCCAACAGATATTACGCCCATCTTGTTTGGCTTGCTCGTCTCAAGAGTCGTGCTCTGAGTCCTATGAGGTACTTTGTGGTGGATACTGTTCAAATCAAAGCGTGGCGAAAAGGGTTGAGGATTTTACATTGGACTGCTTTGAAGAATATCTTGGCCATGGTTTAAAAACCCGCCGGATTTGCGCAGCGCTATAAGTGGTGAGGTCACCTACGCACCTTTAAAAGTATGGAGTATAAGAACTTGTCTAAGCGATTAATTTCTTTTCTGTTGTTTTGTCTTGCGGGTTGGTCTCCAGCGATTGCATTGGGTGCCCCGTCTTTTGTGCCTGAGACGCAATTTAGTAATTTAGATCGAGGCCCGGCCTCCTTAGCTCGAGCACCAGGTTCTACGGTCTTTTTGGAAGATCGAGAGATTCACCTGGAGCTGAGCTGGCAGGATGAATTTAAGTTGCGGCGGGCCTTTCAGGGCTATGCTTTAGTTCCATTAGGTGGTCTTGCTTTGAGTGTGGGCTATCAGCCATTTCTTTGGCAGGGAGTTTTATGGCACCGTTCATCATTGGGCTTGGCGACTCATTTAAGTCCATCTTTGGGCTTGGGCTTGGCGGTCAATGAGTTTCGGCGAGGCGAAGATAAGGCAGAGCTTTCCTATGACTGGGGCCTTTTCTGGGAGCCAACGAACTGGCTCAACCTGAATCTTTCGCAGCAGAATGCAAATAGAGCCATGATTGCGGGAGCAAATCTGGATGAGACTTGGCATCTAGGCATCGGTTTACGGCCTCTTTTTGGGCAGAACAGCTTAACTTTTGTTGGTGAAACAGTATGGCAAAATTCACAAGAGTGGGCTCTTGCCGAACAGCGCTGGGGTTTTGATGTACGTATTGTTCCAGGGGTGCACTTGCGGATGGCCTATGTGCCTGAACGTCAGCGGGTCGATATGGGCATCTACACTGCTTTGAATAAGGCTCATGTGGGTTTCCTGGCAGGCATGGATGGGGAAGAGACGACTCAAAATTTAGCGTTGAAGATTTCGGGTAAGAGTTCTGAAAGTATTCTTTCACCGGCACAACAAACCGAATCTTTAAAGTTGATGGGGAATTTGCAAAAGGAAGAAGAGTCTCTGTTTTTTGAGAACTCAACTTTTGCGGCTCATGCCTTGCGAATCCAGCAACTGGTAAACCAAAATAGACTTAAGAAATTGCGCTTGTTGCTCGACCATATTGATGTGGGCTCTGCACAAATAGAGGAATTGAGGGCGGCGATTAAAGCTTTGCGGAAAAATGGTGTGCGGGTTGAAGCTGAAATTATTGGCGGTGATGAAAAAACCTATCTTGTTGCGGCAGCCTGTGACCACATCAGCATGGATTCCGTGGGAGCATTGGTTCTTGATGGGCATTTTTCTGAGGATTACTATTTTGCAGATACACTAAGAAAGTTTGGCCTGCGCTTTGAAAGTGTGGCGGTAGGTACCCATAAGACAGCACCGCAAAGCCTTACTCACAACAAGGCGAGCAAAGAAGAGAAAGAAACGCGAAAAGAGTTACTCTCATTTCGTCAGGCAAAACTTGAAGAAGCTCTAAAGCAAGATCGATCACTCACGGCGGAGTCCGTAGAGAAGGTTTTTTCGGCAGGTCTTTTTACCGCTCAGCAAGCAAAGGAAGTGAAGCTTATTGATGCTATTTCTGGTGCAGGCAAGGCTCACCCTATAGCTCCAGAAAAAAGAGAGCCCTACGCTTGGGATTTGTCGACCTATAAGACCGTTCTCTGGGGCGCCAAAGACCGAATTGCCATTGTACCTGTACGGGGGCTCATTACCCGGTTCGCAGGGCAGAGCCCGCTTGGTGGTCCATCGGTGAGCGCGGAAAAGCTTGTACCAATTTTGGATGACTTGGCGGACAATATAGACATTTCAGCAGTTATTTTGCGTCTTGATAGTCCGGGCGGAGACGTACTGGCGTCGGAGCAAATTTGGCGAGCGGCGCGACGCTTGGCGCAAGAGAAGCCCCTGATTGCTTCGATGGGCAATGTGGCCGCTTCTGGCGCTTATTATATTGCCAGTGCAGCCCATCATATCTTTGCTTTGCCGACGACAGTCACTGGTTCTATTGGAATCTTTGCTATGCGTTTGGATTTTGCCGGGCTTTTGGCGAAGTTAGAGGTGGGGCGTGAAGAGCTGAAAACCGGGGAGTTCTCTGATTGGCAGTCCATGGGCAAACCTTGGTCAGATGGGGCAAAGTCCAGAGTTCAGGCCTATCTTAAGGCACATTATTCGACATTTCTAGATCGGGTGGCTTTTGGCCGAAAGCTCCCTATGCCACGAATTGAGGAACTTGCCGAGGGCCGAATTTACAGTGGTGATGCGGCTTTTCGTAATGGCTTGGTGGACAGTTTGGGGGGCTTGGTGGAAAGTCTGCGTCTTGCAAAGGAAAAGCTTGGGGCAGATCAGGCGCAAAAGATTGAGATCTGGACGCCAAATCGCTATGATTCTTGGATGCAAAATGTTGGTGTTTTGGGGCAAAGAAACATAGGCTCCGGATTTGTATTGAGGGATTTTCAAAAGCGTTTGGGGGCCTTTGAAAACACATATTGGGCAGTGCTCCCTGAGTACTTTGACCTATAGGAAAAGCGTTCGGTAAATGCGGGAAGAAAAACTTAGTCCAGGCAAGATTGGTGCAGAGGTTCTGGCCCAAATTGCCAACGAACGGATGTCAGGCATCCTGGTCTGGACTCTGGGAGCGAAGCGTAATCAACTTCTTTTTGAATACGGACGGGTTATTGCTTTGCACAAGCCAAACAACGAATTGTCCACAGATCGGGACGAGGTTCTTGAGCTTCTTAAGGTCTTTATTATTTCCTATAAGGGGCGATACTTATTTCGCGAACAGCGACCTAAAGAGCGACCTCATCTTGAAATAGAAATATTAAAGGAGATTTTGCTTTGTGTTGTCAAATCTTTCCCGGAAGAGCTTCTCGAGCATTTTTGGGTTGAACGAGCAAGCACGGAGGTTGCGCCAGGACCGAGATTTAAAAGAGTCAGTCAGGCTATTCGTCAGTCCGGTGGTGCGGAGATTAGACATTTTAAAGGAACGAAGACGCTTGGTAATATGGTTCTCAAAGCAGACACGGATGAGCAGAAAGCTCTTTGCCTTTGTTTGGTGCTTGGTGCTTTTGAGGGTGGCGCAGCAGCTTTGAGTTCAGGTGCTT
Organism: uncultured Bdellovibrionales bacterium; assembly: GCA_964013445.1. Taxonomy (GTDB): domain Bacteria; phylum Myxococcota; class XYA12-FULL-58-9; order XYA12-FULL-58-9; family JASMKV01; genus JASMKV01. The sequence continues at coordinate 16,903 of CAXGWX010000030.1, forward strand.
CTGCCTTGCGGTTGAAATCACAACAAAAGGAAGCGGAACGACAAAAAGCAGCAGAAGAGGAAAAAAAACCAAAGCGGCAATTTACGGCGAAAGAAAAAGCTCTGATTAAGCAGGTCGAAGATATGCACTCTGGGATGGCAGAACAAAATCACTATCAGATTCTTGGTGTGACCACTGATGCGACGGATATTATGATTCGTGAGGCTTACTTTCGGGCGGCGCGGCGTTGGCATACGGATAGATTTGCCGGGTTAGATTTAGGTGAGGAGATTCATCAAAAGGTAGAGGATATTTTTCAAACTTTAAGTGAATCGAATGAACTTTTGCAGGATCACGAGAAGCGCAAGGAATATGATATTATTATTGAGCGCCAATCTCAGGGTTTGCCAACTAATCCAGAAGATATTCTGGAGGCCGAAGCCATCTTTCGCAAAGCCCAAGGTATGGTCAGGCGAGGACAAGTGGCGCCGGCAGAATCTCTTTTGCGCGAAGCCTGTGAGTTAAACGGTTCGGACGCGGAGTTTTGGGCCTATCTGGGATTTTGTGTTTATTCGATAAAGGGCAAGTCAGGTCTTCGAGAGGCCAGGGAGATTCTGGTTAAAGCGCTTAAGATAAATAAAAAGTGCGAAGCAGGATATGAGTTTTTGGGGCGCATTGCGGCAGACCAAAAAGAATACTCGGATGCCCGCAAGCTCTTAAATAAAGCCCTTGATATTAATCCGAAAAATGTTGAGGCACAAAGGGAACTGCGGTTGATCTCCATGCGTGAAGACAAGGACAAGGCGCCCACGAAGCAGGGCTTAACGGGGATGTTTAAGAGCGTTTTAAAGCGCTAGCACAAAGATGGCAATTTGGGCGACTCTTGATGATTATCTACCTATGCAGCCAGGGCAAGGGCTGGTGGGGCGCTCTGTTGCTAACTATAGTTTTCTGCAAGCGCTTCTGCGTTACAGCCATTTTGAAGAGTTTCATTTTTTTCTGGCAAATCGAGCGCATATGGATGCGTTTCAAAAACACCACAAAGAACTATTTTCCGATTTGGGTGTCGAGGATAAAATAAAATTATATGAGCGCTTGGAGCTTCCCCTGGCATTAAGGGCAAACGATTATACCGTATTTCATTTAAGTGATCATATTACGAGTTTTTCGTCACTTTGTTTCTTGCGCAATCGTTACGGAAATTTCCCAGTTAGCGCTTCTATACACTCATTAAGTTATCAGCGTTTCATGAGAGCTTATACAGAATATAGTTTAGGAGGAATTTGTGAGCATGATCTTCTTTTGTGTTCCTCTCAAGCTGGCAAAGAGGTTGTACAAAAATGTCTTAGAGAGGTGAGTGCAAAATCTTATCTAAAGGCTCCAGATTTGTCTTTTGAAGTTATACCCCTTGGACTCGATGGCCAGACCTTACCCAAAAAACAAGTGAGCAGGGAATCTTTACGTCATGAATTGGGCGTTGATAGGGACGCGGTGATCGGCCTATCTTTTGGACGTTTTTCCGATGTTGATAAAATGGATATTCTTCCTGTTCTAAATGCTTTTGCTCAGATTGCCAGGGAAAATCCAAAAGCTCATTTATGGCTTGCCGGGGCGACCCAGGAAAAGGAATATCTGCAGATTCTGCAGCTTTGGATTAAGTACCTTGACTTGAGTGGGCAGGTCTCGGTTTTTGAGAACCCTAGCGACGAGAATAAATGGCGGCTCTATGAGGAAGCTGATTTTTTTCTTTCCTTAAGTGATAATCCCCAGGAGACTTTTGGAATTACCTTGATCGAGGCCATGGCCTTTGGCTTACCGCTTCTGGTATCGGACTACGATGGCTATAAAAACCTGATTACCGATGCTATTGCATTAAAGGTTCCGACACTCTGGAACAAATTTCCTGTATTAGAGGAGCTTAGCCCGTTTCTTGATGAGCGCACTTATCACCGCTACTTGGGGCAAAGTTTGAGTTTTGATTTTAGAGTGTTTAGGGAGCACCTGAATGCTCTTTACAGCAATGCGGAACAGCGGGCCGAACTCGGCGCCAATGCGCGACGTGAGTTTATGCAAAAGTATGATTATCGAGTTATTGTTCCAGCGCTTGAGCATCTTTGGAGGGAAGCGAAAAACAACTTTAAGAGCAAGGGGCTACAGCAAGAAGACCCTACCGCAATGCGTTTCTCTTCTGTTTTTGAGCACTATCCCACAGCATTTTTAGCGGACGAGCAAGAGCTTGAGTGTACTGATTTTGCAAGAGAATGGCTTGCTCAAGAAAAAAAGTATCCACTGCTTTTTGCATTGGATTCTATATTTTCCTGGCAAGAAGCTCTTACTTTGTTGGGTGGATTAGAGGGGCCTTGCCTCGTTAAAGATATTGTTGATAGATACAGCGGTGAAAAGTGGAAGTGTCGATATATAATTTCATGGCTTTTAAAGCATGGGTTTCTGGAATTGACGGGAGATAATTATGCTTAAGCTAAAGCATTTAATCGTATTTGTTTTTTGTGGCGGACTTGTGATGTGTGCTGCGCCTGCTGCTATCAAGTGTCCATCCGGAACAAGACTTTTAGGCTCCTTGCCGCCAGATGGCTATGAGCAGTGGTGTGCCCGTGAGGGTGATAGCGATAAAAATATACGCCACGGGGGTTGGATTGCTTGGCATACAAAGACCCGAAAAAAAGCCCTGGGCCAATATGATAATGGTATTGAAACCGGATATTGGCAGGGATGGCATGAAAATGGCGCGAAAGAGTGGGAAGGGGATTATAAGAACGGTGAGCGCCATGGTTCTTGGACGCTATGGCACGAGAACCAGCAAACTTATGCTCGCGGCTCTTATGATGAGGGGGCAGAGACAGGTACTTGGAAAGCATGGCATGCGAATGGTTATCTCGACTGGGAGGGTGAATTTACGGCAGGCAAACCCGATGGCCATTGGACCTACCAATACTCCAATGGAAAAAAGAAGGAGACTGGGAAATATCGCGATGGCAAGCGCGAAGGCGAGTGGTTGGAATGGCATGATAACGGCGAGCAAAGCGGCCGGGGAGAATTCCTGAATGGTCATCCCATTGGCAAATGGATTCTTTGGCATCCTAATAAGCAAAAGTCAGCCGAGGGAAGTTTTAAGAACGGTACTCAAGAAGGTCTATGGGTTTTTTGGTTTTCTTCTGGCGTCAAGCACAAGGAAGGAACCTATAAGGATGGGCAGGAGCATGGGGTGTGGCGTTTTTGGAAAGAGGATGGGAGTCTCGAAAAAGAAGTCCAGTACGACTACGGCAACCCAAAGCCTTAAAGGGCTTTTTTAATCCTTTTGCTCTTGCAGAAAAGCGACAATGTCGTCCCGCTCGGATAAAATAGGGCAATCAGGTAGAGAGCGTAAGAAAGTTTTTCCATAGCCTTTGGTTTGGATTCTTCTGTCAAAAATTGCGACCGCGCCTCTGTCTGTTTGTCTGCGCAATAATCGACCGAACCCTTGTCTTAAAAGAAGAGCGGCCTGCGGTATTTGAAAGAGCTTAAAAGCAGAGAGACCCTGACCGGTTAGGTAATCCTGGCGAGCAGCAACAAGCGGATCATCGGGGGATGCAAAGGGAAGCTTGTCGATAATGACAAGTTCGAGTGCTTCGCCGGGTACATCGACCCCTTGCCAAAAACTCATTGTGCCAAGAAGGATACCGGAGCCACACTCGATGAATTCTTCGAGCAATAAATGTTTTGGCCCTTTGCCCTGCACCCAAACCGGCTTCTGGGTTTGTCGCACAATAGCCCTGCTGAGTTCGTTGAGCATTCTATAGCTGGTGCAAAGAACAAAGGTGCCGCCTTTGGACGCTTCTATAAGTGCTAAGGCTTCGTCACTCGCAGCCTGAAAAAAATCAGGGCTTTGAGGCAGAGGAAATTCTCCGGGGATGTAGAGTCGGGCATTTGTTTGATAATCGAAAGGCGAATCAACAGCGACTTCAGAGCATTCAGGCAGCCCAACTCGTTGCCTAAAAAAATCGAAATTCCCACCGACTCGAAGTGTTGCGGAAACAAAGATTGTTGTGCGCTCTTTAAGGACATTCTGCAGAAAAGGTCCAGCTTCAATTGGACGGGCGCTAACAATACGTTGTCCATCGGACGGACTTTCCGTATATCGGACAAAAGGAATGTTGCTGAGGGTCTCTTCTGTTTCCGGTGCCAGGTTATTGCTAAACAAATCGCCCTGAATAGAGTGTTGTAAACCTAATTGTTTTTCGAGTTCCGCTTCTGTACCTTGTGAGCGTCGAAAAGATCTCTTGAGGATAAAACATAATTCCGCAGCAATTAGCGCTGTGCGTTCCAGTAA
>CAXGWX010000031.1:0-19606 GCA_964013445.1 uncultured Bdellovibrionales bacterium
TATTGACAATTAATCGCGCTCTCAAATGCTCAAAAAGCTGATCCTCATGGTTGCGTTGCCAGCTGGCGCCTGCTCTCATGACATCGAGAAATGTTCCTCCAATAACAGGACTTACTTTATTGGGTCGGTCATCTTCAAAAAAAGTCATTTTCCCTTGAGCCCATGAAAACGCTTCCGCAACCCGCTCCAACGACTGCTGCCGTAAAACCTTTATCAACTCATTTGCGCTCATCACCCCTTCCCGTAAAAGAACCCACCCCAAAAACAAGCGCTCCTCTCGCGCCATTTTCTGCAGCTCATTGACGGTGCTTTGCTCAACATAATTTTCACGCACCAGAAAGCGAGTAAGCAATTCCTCTGGGATATTCGAGTTGGCTGTGTGGGGCACGCCATGGGCTATCGCAATAACTTTTGTTTTAGTGCCGTGCTTGAGCACTAAAAACCCGCTGGCGCTCTCCATATGCAAACGCAAGAGTGCTTCTTCTATTGCAGACTCTTCTAAGTTCGCTGCCAAATATGCCTTTTGGCGCTCCAGGATATCTGTTTTTGCATTCAAGGCTAAAGAGCGGCTCATGCGCACCAACTCCAGGATATTCGAACCACGTGCATGCTCAGACAAATCTGCTGGTTTGAGCTCGCCCTTTTGAAGTCCGTCCAAAAGAGCAAAATCGTTTAACCCATCCAAATGTGCTAGAGGATTTTCTTCGCCCTCACGATAATTGATTGGCATGATAAGTCTATGCTTATGTCAAAAATCTATCACAAACAATCTTTTGACTCTGATAAAATTTATTAACCTGCTGAAATACATATAAAAGTAAAAAGAAAAGGTTCTTCCTTAAAACCACATTAACGGGTTAAAATAGTGGAATGAGTACACGGATAGAGGGTGGCATTTCCACCCGGCTTAACCCCAACACCACAAATCTAAGCTCTGCTGGCCAAAACCGGGAAGTTCAAAGTGTCGGACAGCAGGTTCAACAAGTTCTCTTCGGCAAACCCAAACCCATTGTTCTTGATCCTGCAAAATATCCACAAGTCGCAGAACAGCTTAAGCTCCTGCGTAAGTATAAAAAGAAAATCGCGAATATGGCGGACGACAATGAGCAAGACTACGATATCGCCCTGGCCCAGAGTACAATCGCCATGATTGATGCGCACGGCACCATCTATATGGGCCTTGAATTCTTAATGGCAAACAAAGACCACCCGGAAATCATACTAGGTGCGCTGGCTCACGAAATTGGACATCAACCGAAACGGTGGAAAGAGTACAAACAGGAACACTTGCTAAGCAAAGAAGATATGGAGCTTATTTGTCGTCACGAGGAAACACGGGCAGATATTTTCGCAGGAACGGCCCTCGCAGAATTGGGCCTTTCATGCGAGCCGATGATTGAGTTCCTCCAGGCCATTGAAGAAGGACCTCATCCCGAATACTTCCCAGCTGAGACACGAGGTGAAATCATTCGCGAAGCACATCAGAATCGTTATTATAGGCAAAAAAATCGTCGGAAAATTTTCCCTGAATTTGATCGAATGACATCAATCAAAGGTCATCTTGGCGAGTTCTAGAACGTATCTTAAAATAAAATCTTTCGCATAAGACTGCGCCCAGAATAACAAACACATAGGTTAAAATCCCTAAGCTATCGTGGGCAATATTCCAATAATCCACATTATCGGAAAACCAATAGGCACAATAGCAACTGGCAATGATTCGTAAAGTGTTGCCAATAAAACCGCCAAAAAACACAAAGACCAAAAAGAAAACAATGCGCTCAAGCTGACGTGAGTAGAGCACAACAGAGAGTACAAGAGAAAGTGTTTGCAAGGCGACAAAAGTTTGTACTCCCGCACAAGCCGGCACCACGCTTAAAGTAAAACCTTCCCCTTCAATGACATGGGCAGAAAGGAAGCTAATTTGTGTGTTTAAGCCAGCACGGTTAACGACAAAATCCGCGATATAGGCGGTGGATTCACATAAAAAACCATCGATGAGTGGACCAAGAATATAATCCCATGGACAAACGAAAAGCCCTAAAACCACCGGCACCAGCCAAAAAGAAATATCAAAGCGCCAGAGCAAGGCCCGCAGGAGAAAGGCAAAAGCCAGCGCCCAAAAAGATGGATGAATGGATATAGACAAGAGTGCGCTTAAAAGACTTAAGCCCAGCCAGACACTAAAATCGATAGTTACTTTCTTCTTTGTATCCTCGTCCCGTAAAGCATCAATAAAAAACAAAGTCGCTGCAAAAAGAGCACAGAGAGAACGCAGAACCGCCTGTTTTTCCACCCCATACAACTCAGACAAGTAGACAAAAAATGGTAGATGGGCGAGAACCGCCACCACAAAGCCTAAAAGCTTTAGTTTATTCAGATCTTTCCCTAGCTTTGCCCTCAAAATAGCCCCGCGATCAGCCTTCATAAAAGCATAATCTCTTCTTGACACAAAGACAATCCGAAGGGCATATGCACCTCTAAGAGAAGGAGAAATACCATGAGCGCAGCACAAAATATTCCTACGGTTGAAGCCAATTCGAGCCTCCAGCAAGACTTTAAAGTTAAAGATCTTGAGCTGGCGGAATGGGGACGCAAAGAAATCAAACTCGCGGAAGTAGAAATGCCTGGCTTGATGGCTCTGCGCGAAGAGTACGGCTCCACAAAGCCTTTAAGTGGCGCCCGAATCACCGGCTCCTTGCATATGACCATTCAAACCGCGGTCCTAATAGAAACCCTGGTTGAGCTTGGTGCTAAAGTCCGCTGGGCTTCATGTAATATTTTCAGCACTCAAGATCATGCGGCGGCAGCGGTGGCTGTCGGCCCTAACGGCACCATCGAAAACCCACAAGGAGTGCCTGTTTTTGCCTGGAAGGGTGAGACCTTGGATGAATACTGGTGGTGCACTGAGCAGGCCCTAACATGGCCAGGTGAACTGCCTAATATGATTCTTGATGATGGGGGCGACGCAACCATGATGGTTATCGAAGGCGCCAAATTTGAAGAGGCCGGCTCTGTTCCCACACCGGATGAAAACGATGCGGGAGACTGGGCCTCTCTCCTGAATACACTGGCGGCAACATTCGCTCAGACTCCAAAAAAATGGGGTGAAATTCTCAAATCCATTAAAGGAGTTACGGAAGAAACCACCACTGGAGTGCATCGTCTCTATGAAATGGCAAGAGAGGGAACCCTGCCCTTTCCCGCCATCAACGTGAACGATTCGGTTACAAAGAGCAAATTCGACAATATTTACGGTTGCCGTCATTCCTTGGTCGACGGCATCATGCGCGCTACCGACGTTATGATTTCAGGCAAAACTGCCGTTGTCTGCGGATATGGCGATGTTGGTAAAGGCTGTGCCCAATCCCTGCGAGCTCAGGGGGCCCGAGTAGCCATCACTGAAATCGATCCCATCTGTGCTTTACAAGCCTGTATGGAAGGTTATGAAGTCGTTCAGCTTGAGGACGTGCTCGCAACCACCGATATTTTCATTACAGCAACGGGAAATTACAGCGTCATCACTGCCGATCATATGGCAAAAATGAAAAACAATGCCATCGTCGGTAATATTGGTCACTTCGACAACGAGATTGATATGGCAGGCTTAAGCAAGTTGGCCGGCATCACCTGTGAAACCATCAAGCCGCAGGTCGACCGTTGGCAATTCAGTGATGGTCACAGCGTCATCATTCTTGCGGAAGGTCGTCTCCTTAACCTCGGCTGTGCCACCGGTCACCCGAGCTTTGTGATGTCAAACAGCTTTACCAATCAGGTCATTGCTCAGATCGAACTTTTCCAGAATACGGATAAATATGAAGGGGTCCAGGTTCTTCCTAAGCATCTGGATGAAAAGGTTGCACGACTGCACCTGGATAAACTTGGGGCCAAATTGACCGTATTGAGCGATGAGCAAGCAAAATACATTGGCATCCCCAAGGACGGTCCATACAAGCCCGGCCATTACCGCTACTAAAATCCGAGCGAATCGGCCCAGAACTTTTCACCACCCACACTGCTGGTGTCAGCGCATTTTTTTGCGCTAAAAAGCTGCTTTGCCAAACTCTGGCGATCATCAGCAGAATCCATAAAACCCCTTAAAAATAAGGCTCTCGAGACTCTTGCCCCATGTCAAGTACATCAAAAAAATAAATCCGCATATTTTTAACCTCTCGGTGCATTTTTAGACTTGCTCAGTTTTTGGAGTGGCGTTAGTGGTTTTCTATGGCGAGTACATCAGGCTTTACCCATCTGCATTTGCATTCTCAATACTCCTTGCTTGACGGGGCGATACGCCTGCACGACCTGATTCCGGCAGTTAAAGAAAAGGGCATGGATTCGGTTGCTGTAACCGACCATGGCAATATGTATGGCGCCGTTGATTTCTACAATACGGCAAAAAAACACGATATTAAGCCGATTTTCGGCTGCGAAGCCTATATCACCGGAGATAAACCCTGCTCGGACCGCTCCAGTCGGGAATCCTACCACCTTATTCTCCTGGCCAAAGACAATGAGGGCTATAAAAATCTCACCTATCTCGTCTCCATGGGTTTCTTAGAAGGCTTCTACTACAAGCCGCGAATCGACAAAGAACTACTGCGCAAGCATTCCAAAGGCATCTATGGGCTCTCCGCCTGTCTGGGTGGAGTAATCAATAAAACCTGGATGCGCGAGGGTGAAGAAAAAGCCAGCGCTGTCGCCAAAGAATACAAAGACATCTTTGAACCTGGGCATTTTTTCCTTGAGGTGCAGGACAACGGTTATGAAGAGCAGGTCAAAGCAAATCAGTTTCTGATGAACCTTTCCGAACTCTACGACATCCCCCTATGCGCCACCGCAGACTCTCACTACCTCACACCGGACGAATCTGCCGCGCACGAAGTCCTGATGTGCATCCAGCAGAACAGCTCTCTGCAACAGTATCGGCAGCGCATGAAGCACTCTGATCAGCTCTACGTCAAGACACCGGAGGAAATGTGGAACTCCTTTGGCAGCACAATTCCGCAGGCCGTTGAAAATACCACCCGAATCTCGCAAAGCTGCAATGTTGAGCTGAATCTCTCTGACACCTATCTACCCAACTACAAAATTCCTAAAGGCTACAACCTTGAATCCTATCTCGAGAAAGTTGCGAAGGACGGACTTAAAGCGCGCATCAAGCACGCCCAATATGCCATCGATCAGGGTGTCTATAAGGAGCGACTCGAACATGAACTCGGCATTATTCTCAATATGGGTTTTGCCGGCTATTTCTTGATCGTTTGGGACTTTATCAAACACGCGAAAGAACGGCGCATCCCTGTCGGTCCTGGCCGTGGCTCCGGCGCCGGCTCTATCGTCGCTTGGGCATTAGGAATTACCAATATCGACCCGATTCCCTATGACCTTATTTTTGAGCGCTTCCTGAACCCAGAAAGAGTGTCGATGCCGGACTTTGATATCGACTTTTGCCAGGAGCGCAGAGGCGAAGTCATTGATTACGTCACTGATAAATATGGTTCTAACAATGTGGGACAAATTGTCACCTATTCCCAGCTCTCCGCAAAAAGTGTCATTAAAGACGTTGGCCGGGTCATGGAAGTCCCCTTTGGAGAAATCAATGAATTAACCAAGCTTATCCCCGGTCTGGTTAATGGCCGTAAAGTCACCATCGATCAAGCACTGGATATCGAGCCAAAGCTCAAAGAGATTCAAAAAGAAAAACCGATCTACAAACAGATCATTAAAATTGCCCGAGACCTTGAAGGCCTAAACCGGCAAACCGGTATGCACGCAGCAGGACTCGTTATCTCCGATAAGCCGCTTTGGGATTATGTGCCGGTCTGTCGCGGAAAAGAAGGTGAGAAGGTTACCCAGTTCGCAAAAGACGAAGTGGAGATGGCTGGACTCGTTAAGTTTGACTTTTTAGGGCTCAAAACCCTCACCGTTGTGGCAAAGGCAGAAAATCATATTCGTAAGCGTACCGATGATGGGCCTTTGGGTGCCAACAAAGATTTCGATATTGAAGAAGCGCCGATTGATGATCCGGCGATTTACAAACTCATCGCTAGCGGTGATACAGACGGCGTTTTTCAGCTCGAATCGAGTGGCTTCAAAGAGCTATTAAAGCGTCTTAAGCCCGACTGCTTTGAAGATATCGTTGCGGCAGTAGCCCTTTACCGCCCCGGTCCCTTAGATGCTGGAATGGTCGACGACTATATCGACCGCAAACACGGGCGAACAAACATCGATTATCCACATCCGGTGTGCGAACCAATTCTAAAGACAACCTATGGTGTTATCGTCTACCAAGAGCAAGTCATGCGTATCGCTGTTGATCTTTGCGGTTTTAGCATGGGCGAGGCGGACGTATTACGTAAAGCCATGGGCAAGAAAAAAGCCGATGTTATGGCCAAGATGCGCAAGAAATTTGTCGACGGCGCCCACGATCTCAATGGCATGGACAAGAAGCTTGCTGATGAACTCTTCACCCAGATTGAAAAATTTGCCGGTTATGCATTCAACAAGAGCCACTCTGCAGCTTACGCCCTTATATCCTACCATACGGCCTATCTTAAATATTACTTCCAGGTCGAGTTTATGGCTGCGCTCCTTTCAACTGAGATGCGTGACCAGGATGATATTGTAAAATACATCCAAAGCGCCAGGGAACGAGGCATTGATGTCTTACCACCAGACGTCAACAGGTCGGAACGAGACTTTACGGTCGTTCACGAAAACGACGAGCATCGCATTCTCTTCGGTTTAGGCGCGGTAAAAGGCGTTGGAGACGCGGCGATAGAATCTATCCTTTCCTCCAGAGAGCAAGGCGGACCGTTTACATCCATTTATAACCTGTGCGAGCGCGTCGAAACCAAACGCTGCAATAAAAAAGTATTGGATGCTTTAATACGTTCCGGTGGCTTTGATGACTTTCAAAGACCACGAGCCCAATTGATTCAAACGATTGAAAAGGCACTCGATGCGGCTCAGGCCGCACAAAAAGATAGAGCTTCTGGCCAAACAAATATTTTTGCCATGATGAGCAGTGATGACGGCAGCGAAAAGAACGCTGCAGGCATTGCTGAAAACTACCCCAATGTTGAAGAATGGCATGAGAAAGAAAAGCTTGCGAGTGAGAAAAAATCGCTTGGTTTTTATATCACGGGTCACCCGCTTGATCGCTACAAAAATGAACTCCCCCGAATATGCCCCACACGAACCATCGATCTGCCAAACCGGGCAAAACGAAATACGGGAAGATTTTGTGAAGTGGTTGTTGGTGGAGTGGTTTCGGCCCTACGTGAGCGTCCTTTAAAGAGTGGCAAAGGCCGAATGGCTTTTATAACCCTTGAAGACCTTTATGGGCGAGTTGAAGTTTTGGTGTTTAGCAGAGTCTTCTCCGAGGCAGAGCATATTCTTAAATCTGATGAGCCTATTGTCATCAAGGGTGCACTTTTGCTCGAAGGGGACGACAATACGGAGTTGAAAATACGGGCATCGGAGATCGAACTCTTAAGTGATGCCCGAACCAAGGTGGCACGCGGTCTCAATATCAAGATTACGGCGGAACAACTTAACCCTGAAGTATTACAAAAGCTTAAGGATATTCTTGGGGCACACAAAGGGGCACTTCCTGCACGGCTTACCATCAAGCAGGCAGATCAATTCGAAACGGTCATGGCCCTGCCGCAGGAGCTCTCAGTCGCGCCTTCAGAAGAAATCGTCCATCAACTTGATAGACTTTTTGGCAAATCCGTCGCCTATTTCGTTTGATCCTCAGGTTTACATAAAGTTTAACGCAACAAATGTCTCAACTTGTCCGATAAGGGGCCGTGTGTTAGCATTTTTGCGTGCAAATAGGCTAACCGGACCCCTAAACATGAAGGCCCCCCATGCCCATCAACAACAATCCACTGACCCAGTATACGGGTGACCAAATTGTCGGACATTTATTTTCCACCCATCATAATGGTGCGGGAATGTTTCCTAACCATGGGGAAATTCGATTTCTTTGCGGCAAACTAGGGCAAGCAGTAAAAAAATTCTCCTATATGGGGGACAGCAGAGTCTACTGCCAACTGCATAAAGACCTGCAGGAATACCGGGCAGAACGACAACGTCGAGCTGCCAGACGAGGCACCAACGCAGCCATGAATGCCCCCAGACGCAATACGGGTGGTGTCAATTTAAGGCGCAATACGGGCAACGTCATTCGCCACAACAGGCGCGCAACGCTGAATGTAAAACAAGAGGTTAAAGCGCTACTCGGCGAATTTGGTTTTAGTCCCGTGAGTGCTGCAGAAGAAAAACTTTGTGTTGAGATCTACAATCAACGCAGCAACAATGGCCAAAATCCACCGCGCCACACCTCCGTCTTTCGCCACGACTTTCAAAGAGCCATCGACAATCATCGGCGCCAAACTCTACTCCTCCACCCACAAGCCAACACGGTCTTTTGGCCCACCCCCACTCCAAATAAACCGGCGAACAGACCACCCTACTGGATCGTTCCGGGAAGCACCAACAATTCGGCAGGCGCAACACCGGCTGCAACACCGGCTGCGACACCGGCTGCAACACCGGCGCCAACTCCGACGCCGACGCCGGCGCCAACGCCGGCTGCAACACCGGCTGCAACACCGGCTACGAATAATGCTACTATCGGACCCTCCTCCTGGAATAACAACCCTGCCATCCGGGGAAGACGAAGGCGTCAACAGCTGCGTGCCAGAGCCAATGCCAGTGCAGCAGCAACGCCAGCGCCAACACCGGCACCAGCGCCAGCGCCAACACCGGCTGCAACACCAGCGCCAGCGCCAGCAACAACAGCGGCCAGCAGAAGAAGAAGAAGAAGAAGGCAACTTAATCCAAGACCCGCCCCCACCGCGGCGACAAATCGACCGACACCAACACCGACACCGACACCAACACCGACACCGACACCAACACCGACACCAGCACGAGTCAGTACGCGCAACCGAAATAGAAATCGGGTAGGCAATCAGTCTCGTAATAACCAACGCTTCGTCAATTCTGCCGGTGGAGGCGGTGCGGCCGGAGTCCAGCGCACCAACGGTTCCTATAGCCGCGGTAAAATTGAAGTCGCAGCTGAACGCACAGATAAGGGCTGCCTGGTGAAAGTGCACTCGATGCATCAAGGGCAGAATGAAAGGCTGACGCTCACTCTGCAGGCCCGGGTTCGTCAGGGCAATGAAGAAAAGATCATTAACCTTAAAACCCTTTCCCAGGGCGAAATACTCAATCCTAATTCTTTTGAGGGACACAATTCTTTTGAAATTGATTATGACGAAATCAATGCCTATCTCGCGCAACACACCCCGCACCTCAAACTGAGTCCAGGTACCCCATTGGCAGTCCATGCGCTTTGGGAAGGCCGCGGTCATCAGTGGGGAGGCTACGGACGTGGCGGGGGATTTCACATTCCCCAGCGCACGCAAAATCCAATTGGCCAAAGTGCCGCTGTACAAAGCGGGAGCGGCAAGATTCAGGGTGATTTGCCGCTGGATATCGGTGTGGTGATGGCCAAAGACTTAACAACACGCTTTCGCGGGCTTGTTGAAGGCGGTCAATTTACCTCACGCATGGAGGCGGAAGTCAAAGCCCGCATCGGAGTGGATGAAATCCCGGAAATTTATCAAAAGCTTGAACACCTGGTTAATTCAAGATGGGCGTCCCGTCGAACACTTGGTCGAGACTGGACCATTTCCCGTAAGGACCGCTACTATCAAAAAGATGATCAAGGAAAAGTCATGCAAGATGCCAATGGCTTACCCATGGTTCATCCGGTCAAAGATCGCTACTACGATTCAAATGGCCGGGATTTGGCAAAAAATCATGTGGCCATTCGCTTTCGTGAAATGGTTGGTGACGAAGTCGGAAAACTCAACATCAAGCCCGGTGAAGGCACGATGGTCGAAGACAATATTTTTCGCCGCATCGAATACGGTATGGACGTTGACCCGAGCATCAAAACCAATCCTGGACTTTTGGCTTCGTTTTTTAATTCGGTCGAGCACCTTAATCCCTTTCGACATATTTCAGATAAGCTGGGCATCAACTCTCAGCATGTCTTGCGCCCTTCCATGGATCTCGAAGCCAAACGCTATAAATTTGTTCTCGAACACAAAAACGGCACGGAGATTGAAATCTCCGTGGACGATGTTGTCTGTACCGTACTTGATCAACGCGGCAACCCGATGAAAAATCCAGACGGTTCCCTCAAACAGGGTCGTTTTGGCCAAATCGAATTTGATTTGGAACATTTACAAACCCAAAGTAGCCAAGTCGTGAACAACAGCGGCGCCGCCTTTGCCTCCCTTGGTCAGTTTCGCAATGAGCAGCAACAAACCGCTTGGCTCGGCAATCTAGATGCAAATGCGACCCTCTCAGGACCACCACGGATTCATGAACCGGAAGATGTGGACAACAAAAGCCTGATCGAAACCGAAGGCTACGAAAGCCTGGAAAAGCTGGCTCCCGGGCTACAAAAATACCTCTTACCCAATGGGGGCCCACCGGCTTTACAAAAATATCACCGCGGAGCCCAGGTCTGTGCCCTGATTCCCATGGATGACGCGGATAAAGTGGCCTATGAAGCAGCCCTCCAGCGGGCCGGCGGGATAGGTTAAGCTCCTGTAATTAAAGAGCTTTAGCCTAATTATGCTCTTCTGGCATCGAGATCTTTCCGACGACGGCCTTTTTTCGTCATAACGCAACCTTCTTGCCCAATTGACGATAATCGTTGTAGATATTAAAATTAAGGAATACCACGATGCCACCTATTGGAAATATTTTTCGCCGAAATAGAACCACCACACCACCTGCCAACAATACGCCTGCCGCCGGTACGGGTGCCAATGCACCGACCAATAACACGACGAACGCACCGGGCAATGCAACCACGCCTGCTGGACCAAATGCAGCCACCAACGCAGCCATTGGCAATGTAAGCAATCCGACCGCGACAAATTCCACACCCACCAACACCACTCCCTCTGTCGGCATGCAGGGCAACCGTAGTATTATGGGCACATTCTCGTCGAGTGGAGCGATTGGCCATAAGAAGGATGATGGCTCCTATACCCGCGGACGTATTGAGGTAAGTGCTACTCCAACCAAGAAGGGTTGCAAGGTTGAAGTCTTTTCCATGCACACGCAAAAAGATGACAGCATGACCTATATTCTACAAGCCCGAGTCAGAGACAAAAAAGAAGAAAAAGTTATCAATCTCAAGATGCTTCTCGACAATGAAAAGATAAATCCTGATGGCTTTGAAACAACCAAAACTTTCAACATCGATTACGACGAAATTAACGCCTACCTGCAACGATTTTCACCTGGCTTAAAGCTGAGTCCCGGTACACCACTGGCGATTCAAGCCTTTTGGGGCGACGGCATCGGCTTCAATCATCAATGGGGCGGTTATGCCCGCGATGGGATGTTTTATATTCCACAACGCAAAGCCAATCCTCTACCGGAAGTTGCAGAAATCAATGGCAATAAGAATTTGGGTGCGGCGGAGTACCTGCCTCTCGATATCGGCATTACTTTTGATGACGCCCTAAGTTCTAAATTCAAAACCCTGGCAAAGGGCGGGCAGTTTACTTCACGTATGGAAGCGGAAGTAAAAGCGCACGTCGATTTGGATAAGGTTCCTGAGTACTATGAAAAACTCGCCGAATTAGCCACCAATCCACGTCTGGCAGAACGAGTACTCGGTCCAGGCTGGGATATTGAGCTAAAAGATCGCTACTTTATGAAAGACGATGATGGCAACACACTCTATGATGATCGAGGTCTGCCGCAAATCGATCCAATGCGTGATCGCTACTACGACAATAAAGATTATGGCATGGCCAAAGAGCAAGTGGCTCTACGCTTTCGCGAAAAAGAAGGTGATAAGGTCGGTCGAGTTAATATTAAACCTGGCCCCGGTGTGATGGTCGACGACAATATTGCACGTCGAATCGAGTACGGGCTAGAAGTTGTTCCTGGGACCAAAGATAATCCCAGAGATTTAACGAACTTTTTTAACACCACCGAACACTTAAACCCCTTTCGCTTTATCCAGGAGGTTGTTCCCAACAGCAGTGCCTGGAACTCCGTGAATCCAATGATGGATATTGAGGCCAACCGCTACAAAATAGCCATGGAACACAAAAACGGAACGAAAATCGAAATCTCTCTCGACGATGTTTACTGCACCGCACTTGACAGCAAAGGTGAACCTGCAAAATACGATAACGGCAAACCCATTGTCGGTCATTTTGCCCAGCTTGAACTCGACTTAGAGCACTTGCAAACAAAAGCTTCCCAAACTGTTGGTAACAGCGGTAACTCCTTTGCAGGCATTGGCCAGTTTAAAACCGTTGACGATCAAGAAAAGTGGCTCGAGAAAGTGTCGGACAAGGCCAGCATGTCCGGACCACCACGCATCCATCAGCCCGAAGACATCAACAACGGATCTTTGCTGGAATCAGATGCCTACAAGCTCCTTGAAAAGGTTGCACCAAGACTGCAGGGCTATTTAGAACCGGAAGGCTTAAAGCCAGCCACGCAAAAATATCACCGAGCGGCGGAAGTCACCGGCCGTATTCCTATGAGCGATGAAGCCAAGAATGATCACGAAAACGAGATTCGTCGCCGACAGCGGGTGGACAAGGGCTTACGACAAGCCTACAGCGCTTCTCAGGCGTAAATTCGGTCAATTTTTGCCGCTAAAATAAAATCGCTAACCGAAAGCCCATCTATCTTATGGGTCCAGATCTTTATGCCCACTTTGCCCCAGGCAAGATAGATATCCGGGTGATGCCCTTCGGCTTCGGCCACCTCGCCAACCTTGTTGGTAAAAGCTAAAGCCTCGACGAAGTTCTCAAAGTTATAGTCTTTAAGCAGATGGTGTGCATCAACAACTTGCCAATCGCTGGCCAATTGTTCTTGATAGCGAGCAATTTCATCCCCCTGCAAAGCAGGTACACCGCCTTCACAAGGTATGCACTTTTGCTGCGCTAACTCAGACATTCAAATACTACCGGGCACCCATTTCTTTATAGTCACGCTCATTGGCGCCCGTATAAATCTGTCGTGGACGACCAATGCGGCTGTTGTCTTCAAGCATCTCTTTCCACTGTGCAATCCAGCCCGGAAGCCTACCCAAGGCGAACAACACCGTAAACATATTCACCGGAAAGCCCATAGCCCGATAAATAATGCCGGAATAAAAATCCACATTCGGGTAAAGCTTACGCTCAATGAAGTAGTCGTCACTAAGTGCCGCTTCTTCAAGGCCACGAGCAATATCCAGCAGCGGATCGTCGATGCCCAGTTTATCCAAAATCTTATCGCAATGGCCCTTAATGATGGTCGCACGAGGATCGTAGTTCTTATAAACGCGATGACCAAAGCCCATCAAACGAAACGGATCATCCTTGTCCTTCGCCCGCAGGACAGCCC
Source organism: uncultured Bdellovibrionales bacterium (assembly GCA_964013445.1). Classification (GTDB taxonomy): domain Bacteria; phylum Myxococcota; class XYA12-FULL-58-9; order XYA12-FULL-58-9; family JASMKV01; genus JASMKV01. The sequence continues at coordinate 13,459 of CAXGWX010000031.1, forward strand.
GCTTTACATCGCCTCCATCCTCTTTAATTTCTGCAAGCATTTCCAAAACTTTTTGATTCGCACCACCGTGGAGAGGCCCCCAAAGAGCACAAATTCCCGCAGCAATGGACGCGAAAAGGTTTGCTTTCGAAGAACCAACCAACCGCACCGTCGAAGTCGAGCAGTTCTGTTCATGATCCGCATGTAATATAAGCAACACATCCATGGCTCGGGCCAATTCAGGATCCACCTCGTAGGGCTCTGTTGGATATGAAAACATCATTTGTAGAAAGTTTGCCGAATAAGGCATGGTGTTGTCAGGATACATCAGAGGCAGACCGTGGGACTTACGATAGGAAAATGCCGCGATGGTCGGCAATTTTGCCAGCAATCGAATAATATTGAGTTTGCGTGCCTCAGGATCCGTGACTCCCGGTGAGTCCTGATAAAAAGTACTCAAACCGGAAACAACTGAAGACAAAATTGCCATCGGATGGGCGTCCGGCGGAAAGGCATCAAAGAAACCACGCATATGTTCATGAATCAGCGAGTGGTGATTAATTTCAGAAACAAAGTCATCCAGTTCATCTTGATTAGGAAGTTCACCGTTGATCAACAGATAACACACTTCAAGAAAAGTCGATTGATCCGCCAATTGCTCGATGGGATAACCGCGATAGCGCAAAATGCCCTCTTCCCCATTGAGGAAGGTTACACTGCTCTGACAAGCCCCCGTATTTCCATAACCGTCATCGAGTGTCACAAGCCCACTTTGCCCGCGCAACTTACGGATATCCACGGCTGTTTCGCCCTCCGTACCGCGTATCATGGCTAAAGAATATTCCTTATCAGCAACATTTAAGGTCGCATTTTCGCTCATCAAAGCCCCCTATTCTACGTGACTTTCTAGTGTTTATTTGGACGTTTATACTTACCGCGCATTGGAGTAGAATACCAGACCGGTTTTAGGTTTCAGGAGGACCATGATCGCTTTTCGCATACACCCGCCCACAGGACTGGCCTGGCTCTGCGCTGGCTCGCTCTTTTTCTTTTCTATGGAGTTCTGGTTTACCTTAAGCAAAATCGCGGTGATTTATTTCTTTGGTGAACCCTATACCCAGGATGAAATGCTGCCGCTCTACCTGACCTGCTATCTCGGCACGATCGGCGCATTCCTATGGCTCCTCAAGCTCTACTTTGCCCCTAATAAACTACTCATCGACCCGCAAAACGGCACCATTACCCGGGAAAGAACCCCCTTCCTCAAACCTCAGCGAATTCACGGGCCGATGGAGGATTGGCAGGTGGAGTTTTTGTTTTTTCGCGAAGAGGAGCGGGAGAAAAAGATATTTAAAGTTCTCGTCTTACGACTGGACTCCTATAAAGAAGCCATCGTCCCCGCCGACATGAAAAGAATGAAGGTCGACGAACTGACTGACTGTCTCTATCAACTAGAACCAAGGTTTGCAGCTTTTAGAACGGAAATCGAAAAGGGCTAGCTTGCATATCTGGTCAAATAAGAAGCGCTTGAACGGTGCCGTCGCTCTAAATGACGTACCATAACCCCCAAGCGATGCACGTAAGTATGTTCCGCAAGAATTCTCTTTTGTGCATGCTCAATGACTTTTGCCCGTTCATTTTCATGACTTGTGTAGTAAGCGATGAGCTCCACCATCTCTTCCGCATCACGATAAACAACCGCTTCCTTGCCCAACTCAAAATGCTCCTCTACCGCACTTTGCGCATCACTTAAGACAAAACCACCTGCCGCCGGAGCATCAAAAACACGCTGGTTTACGGCCGTTGGCATCTGTAAGGATGTAGCATTCAAATTGATACGGGATGAGCGGTAAATATCCGCCAGCATCGGTCCATATTTTACGGCCCCCTGATAATTTGCCCCGGGCAATACCCGTCGCCAGCCCGGATCACCAAAGATTTGCAAGTCACCACCATGGGCAGCCTTAATCAGAGCACCACGGTAGTTCGCGGTTGCTAACCAGGTTCCTTTGGCCACCGCCTCCCAGCAGTATTTCTTGCTTAGATTCTTTCGTGCGTGTGTCAACAGGTCCATCAACGGCACCTGCCTGTTCTCCGTCAACATCTGGGCGATTTGCTGGGCAATTTTTTTACCGCGCTTGTTTAGCTTCTTGTCCCAGGTCGAAAGTGCATACTCCATGCTGTCGCCGACAAAGACACATTCCCGATGCAAGTTGCTGACTTTGGCTGCGAAGAGACTTGGATCGGTCGCCAGCGGCAGATAGGTCACATCCTGCGCACCATGTTGCTCCATGGTTTTAAGCAGGGCCTTTTCCCATAGAAAAATAGAACTTACCTCCCGAGCCGGCATTCCCTTCTTACTCTGCGAAATAACAAAATGCGGTGAATCTACGTACCAAACAGCCACGGGAAACTCTAAGGCTTCGAGTAAATCACCGATCTGTCCGTGGGTATCAAAACCAATATGATTAACGGATAAAACACAGTCCGGTTTGTATTGAACCAAGCCCTCCAATAACCCACGCACCACACCAGTGGTGTTTTCACCGACGGGCACCCGAACAACCCGATGCCCCAATATCTCCAGATTGCGAATCAGTTCCGGATAAATAAAATATCTGCCTTCAAGGAGCAAAAAGGTATGGGAATCGCCCTTAAATTTTGGGTAGGACACATTCCTTTTGATGGCACTCACCGCCGAGGCAGGTAATTTCATAAAAAATCCTCCGGCCAGCAAGTTGCAAGACAGGTGCCAAAAACATGACAGAGGAATTTAAACAAATATTCTTTTATTTCAGTGCCTTAAGGGCGAAGCGATTGAAAAACCATCCCGCATCTAAGGAGTTTTCGTCATGAGATAGACTTTTCATGGCCTAAATCGGTCAAGATCTTGACTCTAATTATAGGACAAAGAGGCTTCTTTAAGGGAATTTTGACGCAAAAGCCGCTCTTTCTGGCCGGCTTTAAGGTGCTCACTCTTTGAAAGCCAGGCCAAGGTATCCACCAGACTGTCTTCTAAGGAGCGATAGCGATAACCGAGATCCTGTGCTTTTTGGGATGTATACCAAAAATAAGTTCCAACCTGTTGCGCCAATGCCTGGGTCGCCATCGGCGTCATATTGAAAGTCTTTGCCGCCAGCTCCATAAGGCCTGCAGAACTCACCGCCATCCCTTTACCCAGTTGAAAGCCTGGCCCATAGGTTCCTGCCTTTTGAGAAATTTGTCGATGAATTTCCGCCCAATGAAAATTATCCGCCGCCAAAATATAACTCTCGTAGCTCTCACCTTTCTCTGCGGCGAGAATATGTCCCCGCGCCACATCCTGGGCATGCACCAGGGAAGCGCCGCCATGAAAGGTTAAGCGCAATGGATCCTGCAGATAGGTAGTAATCGTCGCCAAACTTGCGCTGGGGCGAAAGTCGTAGGGACCAACGATAATCCCCGGCAGAGTGCAAACCATATCGAGTTTTTTATCCCGCGCTTCGGCCAGGGCCGTATCTTCCTGCAACACCTTTGAGCGGAAATAGTCCGGCACCTCAGCCGCACTCAAGCGAGCACTTTCATCGAGCAAGCGCGGCTCCGGACTTCCTCCCAGCACAGCCGTACTCGAAGTCAACACCACCCGCTTTACTCCCGCATCCTTAGCAACGGAAACCAGAACTTCTGAGCCCTGTTTCGCCGTGCTCTCCATCTCCTCCAGGGAATAACCCCAGTACGAAAAGACCGCTGCACAGTGATAAATGACCTCGCAACCTTCAGCCGCCTTACGGAATGAGGGTCGGTCACGAACATCTCCGTAGAATCGGTCAATAGGTAAATCCGCCAATGTCTGGGTATCGCTGGTGGGGCGCACCAAAGCATGAACTTCATGCCCTTGCCCCAAGAGCTCACGAACCAAATGACCGCCAAGCAAACCATTGGCGCCTGTAACCAATACACGTGCCATAAATTTATTGTGCTAAGCGTTCAAGTAAAGGCGCATAACCTTGGAGGGCCAAACGCTGCATATAAAACTTCAGACCTACCCGGCCACCAAGTTCTTCGCCACCACCGGCGCGCCCAGGTCCACCATGCATGCTCGCAGGCAGTACCGCACCGGGCCCTAAAACGTGATCGGAAACCTTACTCGACGCTAAAAAGAGTCGCCCCTGATAGGATGCTCCCGCATTCACCAAATCGGTGGTAAATCGTTTGTCGTCACTGTACACACTGGCCACCAAGGAGCCCTGCCCTAAGCCCAAAAGCTTAGCTGCTTGCGAGGCGCTGCCATCGTAAGAAACCAAAGTTGAAACCGGACCGAAGACCTCAAGATTATGCACAGCCTTCGCATTCAAACTGTCGTTTGCGGAAAAAAGAACCGGTGAAATAAAAGAACCTTGCTCCCCTTCCACATCGTGCAGATCTCCGCGGGAGCCATCACCAAAAATCATTTTTGCTTCGTCCTGCAAAGCGGCTAACCCGGCCTGCACATCCGCAAGCTGCTGACCGTTATTCAAGGGGCCCATCTTAATGCCCTTTTGTGTTGGATTACCAACCTTGACCGCCGCCAACTCCGCCGCCAGCGCTTCACCTACATTGGCCAACATCTCTTCCGGCACCAAAATACGCCGAATGGCGGTGCACTTTTGTCCCGCCTTTTGGGTGATCTCTTTGGCCACATCCTGAATGAAACGGTCAAAGAGTTCCGAGTCTCCATCCATATCCGGCCCCAAAACAGCCGCATTCAAAGAATCTGCTTCGACCCCTACGCGTACACCCTGCCGTAAAATATTTTCATTCGAGCGAATCTTTAATCCCGTGTCGGCACTGCCCGTAAAGGCCACCACATCCTGCCAGGTCAAATGGTCGAGCAAATCGCCGGCAGAGCCGCAGAGCAAGGACAAGGCGCCTGCGGGCAAAACATCTTCCGCCACGAGAATTTCAACCATACGGGCTGTCAGCAAAGCGGTTGATGTTGCAGGCTTGGTCAACACCGGCATACCCGCCAACCAGGCCACCGCCGCTTTTTCTGCAAAACCCCAGGCGGGGAAATTAAAGGCATTGATGTGCACCGCAACCCCATGCATGGGTGTTAAAACGTGCCGCCCAACCATCCGCGGTGAGCGACCTAAAAGCTCGGTCTCTCCATCGGCCAGCAAGGGTGTTTCACTAAGTGTGCTCCCCAGCTTCGCATAATAGGCAAGGGTTCCGGTCGCACCATCCACGTCAAACTTTGCATCACCCCGAGTGTTGCCACCATTGAGCGTACTTAAGTCGAGAAGTTCGTCCCGATAAGCATGCAAAGCCTTTGACGCCTGACCTAATATTTCAGCCCGCTGGGCAAAGCTTAGCTCCCGTAATGCGGGACCACCATTTTCTCTGGCGTAATTAAGCGCCGATGCCATATCGATGCCCGCGGTGGAGGTTTGGGCCACAACCTCATCGGTCGTTGGGTTGATTAACGCTGCAAGACCCTCTTCACCTGTTTGAAACTGGCCACCCACATAACTCTTTAAGAGCTCACTCATTGTTCTATTCCTGATCTGCAAAACGGACGTAAGGGAAGTCAAAGGACTGACGATTAATGCCTGTCTTTGGCTCCGCAATCCAACCGGCTATTTTACCTGGTTCGTATTGGCAAACCATCAAGGACTCGACATAGGCCACATCTTTTTCGCTGGGCAAATAGTCGTCCCGCTTGGCTTGCCACTCATTGTTGCTCAACATCTTGCCTGAAGGGTCGAAATGGGTCGCAGAAAAGACTCCCTGACCACGATGAAAACGTTCCGAAGGCAAAGTAAACTCGAAAGCAATGCCTTTCTTCTTACAAATGCTGTTCCATTTTCTCAAAGCCCGCTCGCAGTCCTCCACATAAGCATCACGCAGCACCAGGTTCATGGCTCGACGCATGGGAATTTCCCGCTGCGCCATCTTTTCACCTTCAACCACGTCGTAGCTATAATGTTGTTCAAGGGCAACGTGGTCCTCATAACGGTCACCTTGCTCTTTGTAGCGTCCCTTTAAACCGAGGGCGAAATAAGCCGCCGCATTCGAAGAATCTTCCCCGCCAAAAAGGTCTAAGGAAAGCGAATACCACTTGTTGATAAAACGCTGCACCATATCCAGAGGAATCCCACCGAGATTCCGTACATCTTCATTCTTATCCTGCTGCATCAAATCGGTGGTGCGG
>CAXGWX010000032.1:0-19238 GCA_964013445.1 uncultured Bdellovibrionales bacterium
GGCTGGGAATTGATTCGAAAGCTCCCGTCGGCAGAGCAGCGTGGCGATAAGCCCTTAGGCTGGTTTGCAAAGCGTCACGCTAAGGCCGCAAAAGAGCTTTTCGATAAATGCTACGCCATAGAGCCGGGCGACAGCGCTTGTTTGTGGGCTCTCGGCAAGCTTGAGCAGGCCTTTGGGGAGCACGAAAAGGCACTGGCTTGGTTTGAGCAGGCACTTGCGGAGCAGCACGACAATTTGGAGCTTATTAGGGAGGCATCCTATTCTGCGATGGTGCTCGGGAAGGGAAAACAGGCGGAAGAGCTTTGCCGTACAGCTGTAGATTTGTCGCCGAAAGATCAGGATTTGATGGCCAATTATGCCCTGGCCCTTCTTTTGAACAGGGAAGGGAAACGGGCTTTAGGGGTGGCGACAAATGCCTTTAGACTCAACCCAGAAGAAGGGTTTTCCAGAGATGTTCTCGGCTATGTGAAAAAAGTCGTTGACGGTAAAGAAGATTATCCGGAACACCTTTAAAGGCTGGACAAGGCAAAGAAGCTTGTTTATGGACTTTTGGGGAAGCTTATTATGGCCGAAGCACAGCACTTAGAACACGAAGAAACATTTTTTACCTCGGCTCCGCCACGAGTGCAGCTTACGAATGCTTTTGCAGACAGTTTTAATAATGCGGTCGCGACAGCGCGCACCTGTTATTCCTCCCGTGTTATTACAAGCGACGATGTGGATAAGACCGATAAGTCACGGGAGCAACGTGATCGTATTGCAGAAAGCATTTATGCGGCAGGTCATCATACAACAATTCAGCATGCGACCTTCCAATTTGTCCTGGAAAATGTTTCCCGGCAATTCCTTTGGTCATTTTTGCATGCCCACCCTTTTTATAACTCGGAACAGGTTTCCCAGCGCTACGTGTCGGTGAAGCCCGATCGTGTTCTTATTCCTAATCTTCCTGAGCAGGCGGCGAAGATCTATAGGAAGACAGTCGAAGAGCAGATGGATTGTTATACCAATTTGGTAGAACTCTTAAATCCGCCTGCGGCCAAGGCTTACTTTACAATTTTTGGGGCGCGCCAAAAGAAGGCAGATCAATATGCGGGGGCTCTCAAGAAAAAAGCCCAAGAGGTTGCGCGCTACGCTCTACCTGTGGCCACGTTCGCACACCTTTACCATACGGTCAGCGGTCTAACGTTACATCGCTATAATCGCCTATGCCGGATTCTCGATGTTCCCAAGGAGACCGAATATATTATCGGTTTGATGATTGATGAAGTGAATCGGCACGACCCGTTGTTTTTTAAGAGTGTCGAGGATCCGCTTCCGCTTGAGGAAACACACGAATTCAAAGCGCTTGAAGAGTATAACCGTCTTCAGGTTTGTTCGTCTCGCCGACACTTTGTGGAGCGCTTTGACGAGGAGCTTGAGGGCGGGTTTTCCCGTCTTATTGGCTTTAAGGCAGATGCGGAGGGTTTGGTTGCTCGTTCTGTGCGAACAATGCTGGGGATGCTGCCGGATGAATTGAGTGATGCGGAGGCTATCGCATTGGTTCTGGATCCGGCAAAGAATAATTATCTCTCCGGGGCGCTGAATTTGACTTCTTTGGGGAAATTAAGTCGAGCGATGAATCATCCTCATTTTACATTTCAGAAAAAACTGTCTCATAGCGCGGATTCGCAAGATCAAAGGCATCGTATGGCTCCCGGCTCCCGACCGATTTTACATTGCCACTACAGTGGGGGAGAGCCGGATGTGGTGGTACCAGCACTCATGAAGGAGTCCCTGGAAGCCTATGACCTTTTCATGGGGGCAATGCAAAATACCTGGAATGCTATTGATCAACTTTTAGATCTGGGTGTTGCGGCGGAAGAAGCATTGTATTTGTTGCCCAATGCTTTTCCTATTCGTTTTGAAGAATCAGGTGATTTGAGTGCTTTTCATCACAAATGGACAACCCGGCTTTGTTATAATGCGCAGGAGGAAATTTGGGGAGCATCACTTGATGAGGTCAGGCAGGTGCGGCAAGTACATCCAACCCTTGGACAGTATTTAGAGCCCCCCTGCGGCGTGCGTTTACGGGCAGGGCAAAAACCCTACTGTCCAGAGGGCGACCGCTATTGCGGCGTGCCTGTATGGAAGCTTTCAATGGATGAATATGAACGGGTTATTTAAGAGGATTAGGATAATAGGATGAGTTTACTTGAACAAATGCGAAGCGAAGATTTTGCGCCGGAGAAGTTTTCAGCACTTTTGGAAAATAGCTCACATGAAGAAAGTTTGAATTGGTCTCGTTCTTTAAAGCAAAATGAGCTGCAAAAGCTTTATGATGCCTACGATAAGGTTAATAAGATTTCCATGGAAAGTCTTTTGCCTGTGGAGCATCCGGTTTTCGAAAATGTTGAACATTTTGGCTACAATAATTTGCCCTTCTTTAGGGTGTTTTCAAAACCGATGTATCGTACCTCCGACGGCAGTATAGCCGGCCGCAATGCGCAGTTTTGGGAATTTCTAACGGGTCCTGGGTATTTCACTGTTAAGGCAGTGGATGATTATGAGCTCTTGGTGGACTATACGGTTTTGCCTGATTCAAAGCCGGAGGAATGGCCAAAGATAACCAGCAATGCCCGAGGGCTATCGTTGCTCGTTTTCCACAATTTGCAGGATTCGTTACGGGCAATAACGGATCGCATTACCATAGGGCGGGCCAGTCGCAAGGGTAAGCCTTTGCCGCAATATTTCATTCTTGTTCGAGATAAGTTCTAAGACTTGAATTAGTGAAAGACGAAGGCTGGATAAGAATCCACAGTTGTCGGACTCGGCTTTCGTATGTCTTGCAGGCAACTGGTAAGAACATTTTCAGAAAAACAAACCTGCTCACCCACATTTGGATCACCTAAATGGGGTACAAGTCCGCCTTTGATAGAACGTGCAATACCACCGACAATTTTTTGTCCTAAGGCGACATGCTTTTGCAACCATTTGTGGGTCTCCAGGTCGCGCACCGCAATACAGGTTTCCTCGCAAAGGTGATATTCGGAATTTTCCGTAACATAGATTTTATGGCCGGAAAGATAGTCTGTCTTTACCATAATGTCTCCGCTTAGGGGCGCTTCAGCTCTCATTATCGGCGGCTAGCGCTAATCTGGTGCTTCGATTCTCCGCCAAAACGATCACTCAAGTGCCTGAAGCCAAGTATAGCAGATGTTTTTGGGTTTGGAAAAGTCTCGAAAAAACAAAATAACTTATCGATTGTTTTTAATGACTTAGGGAAGAATAGGGTGTTTGTGTCTTCGTCAAATGAAGCTGAGCTGCAAGAGTGAGCTGATGGTTGCTGAAGAAGCGTCGAAAACCCTAAAAATGCAGATTTTAGAGGGCCTGAAAAGCCCTGAGTAGACTAAGGGGCGGAAGTGGTTGTAGCTTCAAAGTATTTTAAGAGCTTATTTAGGGCCATTCTACGGTGCGATATGCTGTTTTTTTCATCCTGGGATATTTCCGCTAAGGTTTTGTCGTAACCATCGGCAATAAAAATCGGATCGTAGCCAAAGCCCCCATCTCCCCGTTCCCTTAGGTCAATTCGCCCGTCCAGTTTGCCTTCGAAGACCTTTTCAACCCCATCCGCACAGTATGCAAGCGCACAGCGAAAGCGGGCTTGCCGCTGCCCCTCCGGGACGTTGGCCAGCTCGGTTAGTAGTTTTTGTCGGTTTGCCGCATCGATAGCACTTTCGGCCTGGGCATAACGGGCGGAATAAATTCCCGGTGCGCCGTCGAGGGCTTTGACTTCAAGGCCAGAGTCATCGGCGAGAGTAGGTTTTTCACTGTGGATAAAGACGGTTCTTGCTTTGATGAGGGCATTTTCTGTGAAGGAGTTGCCGTCTTCAATAATTTCACCAATCTGTAATTCGCCAATGCCCTTTAGCTCGAAGCCACCAGGTTCGAGAAGCTGAGAAAACTCTTTGAGTTTATGTTGGTTTGTGGTTGCAACATACAACAAAGAGGATGCCTGCTCACTCATGTCCAGCCGAGGGCCTGCTTTTGCGCCGCACAGATGGTTGGTAGGGTGGCCAAAGCACTTTTCAGCATGCTGTTGAGCTCTTGGTGCGTAAAGGTTGATTCTTCGCCCGTCCCTTGAACTTCGATGAGATCGCCGCGGCCCGTCATTACAATATTCATATCCACTTGGGCGGTGGAGTCGAGGGCATAGTCGAGATCGACCCGTATCTCGTCGTTAACAACTCCAACGGAAAGGGCGGCGACTTGATCTTTAAGGATTTGTTGCACGGTTTCACGAGAGCCAAAATGATTTTGTAGGGCTAAGGCTAGCGCCACATAAGCGCCGGTAATGGACGTTGTGCGCGTACCGCCATCGGCCTGGATAACATCGCAATCCAAAATCACATTCAATTCACCTAAAGCATCCAAGCTGGCTATGGCGCGTAAGGAGCGACCAATGAGCCGGGAAATCTCCTGGGTTCGTCCTTTGACTTTGCCTTTGCGCCCATCTCGCATAGTGCGGCTATCGGTGGCGCGGGGCAACATATCGTATTCGGCGGTGATCCAACCCTTGCCTTTACCTTGCATCCATTTTGGAACTTTTGTTTCAATGGTGGCGGTGCAGAGTACCTTCGTGTTGCCGCAGGAAATCAAACAAGATCCCTCCGGGTGTTTCAGGTAGTTGGGTATGATTTCGATTGCTCTAATTTGATTCCATGGTCGTTCGCTCATGGCCGCATAGGAGAAGAAAACAGGACGCTTGTCAAGACTCTTTATGGGCGTCCAGTAGATTCCTCGCCTTTGCAGAGATTGCTTTCATCTTGGCAAACGCCGTTGCAGCAGAGCGGTGCGCGGGGCTGAGTGCAATGATCATCGTTGGTACAGGATACGCAGGTGCCTTGGTTTGTTGTGCCGCACTTGTTGGTAAGCTCAGCAAGAACGTCTTCTGTGCAACAAAAAGGGGTGGTGTGCTTGCATTCCGCATCTTCAGTGCATTCTGTAGGGTCGCCGCTGTCATCGGCGACACAGGCCCCGCTTGAGCATGTGCCGATAAGCTCTGAACCCTGATGTGGCGAAGGCGGATCTTCATTGTTTGCGGCATCTGGTATATTTCCGCCACTCTCCAGCTCGCAGGAGGTGCCATCCGGAGCATCAGCATAAGCTTGATCGCATAAACCATTCCCATCGCATCGGGCCACCATGCAATCGTTGTTGTTGTCTGTGCAGACAGTTCCTGCCGCTTCATTGATGGGACTTTGTTCGCAGACTCCATTGTTGCAGGCGGCGGAAGGGCTGCGGCACTCTGTACTTTCACCGCTTGCGGTGCAAGGCGTGCCATCGACCGCCATTGCGGCAAGACAGCTGCCTTCATCATTGCAGGTTCCTGTTTCTGCAATACATTCGTTGTCCTCTTCGCCTCCGGGAGTGCAGTTGGAGCCGGAGCGAGAGACCAGGTTCTGTAGGCAACCATTTAGGTTTACGTCATTGTCATTCTGGCCACAGACTGGCAGCCAACAATCGTTGGGGGTTTGATCTGTGCAGCTGTCACTTTGCCAATAGGTGGTGTTGTCAATGGTCGCTGCATTGGTTGGTACTTCTATGGTTGCTATACATTCAGCATTGTTGCAGATATTTGTCACGCAGGGGTCGGTTTGCTCGCATTGCGCATCTGTGATGCAGCTGACGCATTCGCCGACGATACAATAACCATCGTTTTGTTCTGCTTCGGCAGTTTTTCGACATTGTGGAGTTGTGGCTTCACTGTCGTCTTTCTCTGTGCAGATGCAATCTCCATCAGCGCTCTGGGGGTCGCAGCTACAGCTCTCCAGGCACTGGTCACTTATGGTGGAGCACTCGGAGCCAGCACAGATCAGATCACAATTTGCCAGACAATCAGGGCAGTCGGTTTCACTTGCTTGATAGATACAATTATTGCTCAATTCATCGCAGGCACCGGATGCAAATTGGATGTATTTATCGTTGTTATCATTGCAGTAATCTGCGGGCGGTTGATCACAAACCAGCGGATGATAAATGCATTCGCCGTTGCTACACTGGCTGATCTTGCATGCCTCTGCGGCGCAGTCGCTGTCCTTAATACATTCGTGGCTTAAGCTGGTGCTGTTTTGACAGAGCCCTTGCAGACAGACGAGCTCGCCACCGCAATCCAAATCCATATTGCAGGGTTTGGTGCAATGGCCCTCGTGACATTGCAGGCTGGTGCAATCCGTGTGATTAAGGCAGGGGTCTCCTATATTAAGTGAGGGAATACAGGCACTTAACATCAATGCGGCCAACGCAAAGAGATAGATTTTAAATAACTTACACATCACTCTAAAGCCTTTTACTAAACCTGCCCCTATTATAGCACTTCCTTATCGGTCTACAATGTCTTAAGTTTCTGTTTATTTTGAGTTTTTTGTCAAGAGACTGTCAAGGGCGTCGATAAAGTCCTCCCGATTGCCCATAGTGTTGGCCATCACTCGAATCATGCACATCAAAAGGATATTTGCCGGCGGTAATTCCCCACTCTTAAAGGCTTCTCCATCCATGGCCGCCAGAAAAGCTGCTTTGGCTTGCTCTATGTCTCCTGGTTGAGCGACAGGCTCTTGCTCTTGCTCTTGCTCTTGGGCTTGCTTGTTTAAAAGATTCTGGAGTGCCTCGCTGGTGTCCGGCATGTCCTCAGGAGTGAGTGCTGAAACCGGGGGAGGCTCCTCGCCACCGAGAGGAATGATCGGCGCGTCCGCATCCGGTGGGGTGGTGTTAGCAAAAGGTGATTCAATCTCACCGGTATTGATATCCAGATGTGAAAAGTCCATGGCCGGGAGCTTTGGCGCTTCGTCCGAGGTTTGTGGGAGATCGATCGTGGTTGCGTCCGATTCAGCTTCATCCTCAAGTAGGGAACGCGCATCAAATTCGCCAGCGCTTTCTTCCACAAAATCCGATTCGGGCAATGGGGTAGTGGGGGCATCGGTCACGGATGTTGCTTCTGCGTCCTCTGAAAGAGAAAGACTGTCGAGGTCGAGGACCGTAGCGTTGTTTTCTATGGCGGGACCTAAGTCGTTAAAGTCTACATCACTGCCTTCAGCGCTTTCCTCTGTGCTTGGTGCTTGTACATCATCAAAAATATCGTCAAGAGCGCCTAAATCCAAATTGGTTAACTCATCTGTATTAAGGGCCGTGTCTGTTTCCGGAGTTGGGCTTGCAACTTGCGCTGGCTGTGGGGTCGGCGTGGCATCCGGTTGAGGGTGAATTTCCAGAACCGCTGACATATCCAATTCAGGTAATTCACTTTGTTTATCGCTCATGTTGTCCACCCTGTCCCGATAAAATCGGGGACTCAATGATTTCTATTTGCTGGGGTATGATAGCACCCGTTTCCGGATCAAGGCATACATACATACGCCGCACAGCACCCGGTTTACTTGAGAGTGTATTATAATCCGTAATCCAAAAGCAATGCAGGTTATCGTCCCGCAATAAATCTGATTCCAGATAGGGAATATCCTCATCGTGGTCGTAGGTTTCTTCTTCCTTATCGTCTTCTCCCTTGCTGTCTTTTTGCTTCCCTTGTTCTCGCTCTTCGCGTTTTAGATAATCTTTTGGCTCCCTTTCTTGCTTTTTGGCCTGTTCAAGCTCTTGTCGCAGAAGATTCTCCAGATACCAGGCTTGAATAAGTTCCTGGGCATCAAAAGTATGGATTTCTGCTCCTGCTTTATCCTGACCGAGGAGATAAATTTCCGATGACTGCCGGCTGGCAGTGCGGGCCCAGTGCATAAAATCTCTTTTAACAATAGGTCGCCCACCCACAAGTTTTTGTGGAAGAAGTCCAAGGGCTTGTCGGAATACTTTAAAAATAGCCCCAAAGTCATTACGATCAAAGGAGCGCAAGGCCTGGAGAGAGCCAAGCATGGATATGCCCGCCTGACTCAAGGGTTTGAGATGATCGGGACGAATACCTATTTCACCATTTTTTCCCCGGCCAATTTTTAAGAGTTCGGTGCGCATCAGGTAGGCCAGCAAGCGCCCTTTGGGCATATTTAAAGTCTTAGCCAGTAAGATCCGACCCTCTGGGAATTTTCCTGCTTGCAGAAAGCTCAATGGGTCGTTGATGTTTAAGCCCTGAAGTTTTGTTGCCATTTTTTCGCCGAACACTGCTTCCATGAGCATCAGGTTTTCCTGGGGACTTAAGTCGCCAAGAGGACGAGCAATAAGTTTAGGGTTACGCAGCCCTGCACTTTGACTCAGCTCTGTGGCATTTTGCCCTAGGAGTTCAATAAGATTCGCACCACTGCCTTTCGGGCTTGCACTGCCATCACGTTGTTGAATATGGCTGGCCGGCACATGCTGAGCTTTCTGTACAAATTTGGTCCAGCGCAGCGCTTGCTGGGGCAAAGAAGGGTCACTGGCCATTTCTCTGGCCAATGCGGGATCGTTCGTTTGGCTAATGTTATTTTTATTTGTATTAGCTAAACGCTTCAGCAATTCTTGCAAATTCTTATTCGGGACCTGTCCTTTATTGAGGGCATTTTCGAGGGCAGAAGGAAGTTGCCCGCGAAGTTCTTGAGCGAGGAATTTACGCATTTGATCCTTCGAGCGCTCATTCGCACGATTGAGGTCTTGTTTAGCTAATTCAAGGATTTGTTTGTGCGTGTCTTTGATCCGTAAAATTTGATCTATTTTATCATCTACCTCGTTCTTTTGTTCCGCTTTGGTCGGATCCAATGGGCGAACGGGAGTGCTGGGAGGTTTAAGGGTCGGCATGCTTCTCTCTAGTATTCACGCATAAGTAATCTTTGTCTATCTGCTTGGCTTTTTAGCGCACATTTGTTGTTTTTTTTTTGATCATCTTAGATCTCGAAGACAATTGCCTGAAGCGGCCTATTTGTGTTAGCGGGCATGTCTATGACAACATTATCAAACTTATCAGCATTGTTTTGCGCTCCTGTGGGTAGCGGCGCTGCGGGCTCTGGCCAATATGGTTTTTGGGAAAGTGTTTTTGGAGCGGGGGCTGCGGAACAGGTCGTCATGGCATTTTTGCTGCTTTTTTCGATTATTTCCTGGGCCATCATTGTCTTTAAATGGCGCCGAATTCGTGGTGCCTACAATCAGTCAGAAGTATTTCTCGATACATTTTGGAACTCGAAACGATTAGATAGTATTTTTGAAAAATCCGATGATTTAAGTGGCTCTCCCGTGTCGCAGGTTTTTCGTGCCGGCTATATTGAACTGGCAAAAGTGAAAAAGAAAAGCGAGGCAGAGAAACAGGAAGATACCGCATTAGGCTCCATGGAAAGTATTGAGCGCTCGATGCGTCGAGCCGCAGCCGCCGAATTGACCGACCTTGAGTCTTTGGTGCCATTTTTAGCTACAACTGGTTCGACCACGCCTTTTATTGGTTTACTTGGCACGGTCATTGGCATCATGACTTCTTTCCAGGATATTGGAGCGATGGGTAACGCAAATCTGGCGACGGTGGCACCGGGTATTGGTGGTGCGTTGGTGGCCACCGCATTTGGTTTATTTGCGGCCATACCAGCGGTTATTGCTTATAATTATTTCCTTTCGAAAATACGCATTTTAGATACGGAAATGCAGAACTTTTCTTCAGATTTTTTAAACATCATTAGACGGCATTTCTTCTAGGGCTATCAGATGGGCATGAGCACAGGCGGTGGCGGCAAAGCCATGAGTGAAATTAATGTAACTCCGATGGTGGATGTTATGTTGGTTTTGCTGATTATCTTCATGGTCACAGCGCCATTTATGCAGATGGGCATAGAAGTGGATTTGCCTAAAGCACAGGCACAAGCGCTTGAGCCTGACGAAAATAATATGATTTTAAGTATTAGTGCGGAGCGCAAGATTTTTCTTGGCGATACTGAAATTCCTCGCGAGGTTTTAGAGGAAAAACTTCGGGCAAATAAGAGATTGCAGGCTGATAAAGAGATTTTCTTACAGGCAGACAGGGCCCTACCTTATGGCTATGTTGTGGATATTATGGCCATTCTGAAGAACTCGGGAATCGAAAGCCTGGGCATGGTGACCGATCCGGCAGAGTCTTCACCATAAGGGTTTTTAGGATGCCTCAGAAAAACCGGTTAAGAGGATTAAGAAGAGCGATTGTCACTTCGATTGCTTTGCATTTTATCGTTTTGGCCGGATTTGTAGTTGCCAGAGACTCACAGGCGCGTCCGAAACGAACCCACAAGGTCATTGTAACCAAACTGGTTAAGCTGGGGAAGAAACGTCCAAAAGAATTGTTGCCGAGAAAAACTCAGCCGAAACCAGCCGCCCCTAAAAGTGTCTTACCTAAGGTGCCAAAGACGAGTCAGCCTGAACAAAAGAAAAAACCTGCACCAGATAAGCCCACGAGCAAGCGGGTATTGAGTGCCCTTGAGCGGCTAAAGCAAAACAATATTGTGGAGGATGATTCAGAGGGAGATCCTGATGGGGTTGTGGAAGGTACGGAGACCGATTTAAGTCAAGCTATTGTAGGTAACCGTTTTGCAACTGAAATATATCGGTGTTTAAAATCTAAATATGAATTGGCAGGGCTAAAGCCGAGCCAAGTTGCAGGGAAATCAGTATCCGTGGTCCTGTGGATTGCGGCAGACGGATCGTTTAAAGATCATCGTATTGAAGAGGGTTCAGGCCTTGAGCGCTTCGATGATGCGGTTGAGCAGGCCATATTGCGCTGTGGGAAGGTTGAACCGCCGCCAAAATCAATTCAAAGAATGGTCCTTGAGGACGGTATTGAGGTGCAATTCCAGCCTTAAGGGCAAAAAACATTTTTCCAAGCCCTTGACCCAAAGTTGATAGAAGGTAAGATCGCCGAATCATGTTGAGTCGAATCATTATGATTTGTCTGCTGACTTTGGTGAGTGCAGAGGATGTTTTTGCTGAGCGAATGCGTATTGTCGTTGGCGGGGCAAATTTTCGAGCTTATCCAATTGCAGTGTCGGATGTTGAGACGGCCAGTGCGTCGACTGATTCTTTAAACAAGGTTGCCAAAGACTTTCTTAAGCTTCTGCGACGAAACGTGGATTTTCCGAGAAGTCTGGAGCTGGTTCCTCCAACCTCTTATTTGAATGATTCGCGGGATTCGGCTCGCAAACCCTATTTTAAGAATTGGCTTAATGTTGGGGCGTCTGGATTAATTACTGCAAGCCTTGGTGGTTCCCCCAATCAGATAAAGTTAACCCTTCGCCTTTTTGATGTGGTTCGGGGAAAAACCCTCTTGAGTAAAAATTATGAAAAGCCAGATAAACTTTTAAATGAGGCAATTTATGACTTTTTGGACGCGGTTGTTGAAGTCTTAAGTGGGGAAAAGGGTGTGTATTCGTCGCGTATTGCTTATGTGAAGCGAATGCCGAAGGGGAAAGCAGTCTTTGTTACCACCATGGATGGTAAGAGTGTTGAGCGAGTTACCGCACCGAATGTTTTAAGTTTGTTGCCCGCATGGAGTGCGGATGGAAAGCATTTGTTTTTTACATCCTATTTAAAAAACAACCCAGATCTTTTTCAGCTTGAGATGGAGGGTCGCAAGTTGGATTGGATTTCAAATAAGCGGGGATTAAATATTGGTGCTTCCGTTTCACCCGACAACTCCAAAATTGCCCTAACCCTAAGTATTGACGGCAATACGGAGATCTACGTCATGAACCGCGAGGGCAAAAAGCTTAAGCGTCTGACGGATAGTTGGGGGCAAGATGTTTCACCAACCTGGAGTCCGGACGGATCACAAATTGGGTTTGTCAGTTCCCGCTCCGGCAATCCACATATTTATGTGATGCAATCGGATGGCACTGGGCAGCGTCGGCTAACGTTTCAGGGTAAGTATAACCAAGAGCCGGACTGGTCACCGCGGGCGGATGGCCAGATTGTTTTTACCGCCCGGGATGAAAGATTGGCCTACGATATTTTCCTGGTAAATCCGAAAACCGGTGTGATTACCCGGCTAACCCAAGATCAGGCAAATAATGAGAGTCCAAACTTTTCTCCTGATGGGCAACAAATTGTTTTTACTTCCACGCGTGGGCCGAAGAAGGGCAAGAAGCTCTACATTATGGATGTTGATGGTGCGAACCAAAGACGTATTGTTATGGATGCAATTCAAGTTGAGACCCCTGCCTGGGGGCCTCGGTCAGCTAATTAAGGCTTGTCCAAAAATAGACCCCGGCCACAACAACCAGTCCCAGAGCAATCGCAACGCCAAGAGCGATGGCTTGGCTTTTATCTATTTTTTGCGGGGCCTGTTCTTTTCCCGAATTGGTTTGAATGTCGTCGGGGGGGATGAACGAGATGTCCTGACTTGAAAAAGCAAT
The DNA here is from genome assembly GCA_964013445.1 of uncultured Bdellovibrionales bacterium. Classification (GTDB taxonomy): domain Bacteria; phylum Myxococcota; class XYA12-FULL-58-9; order XYA12-FULL-58-9; family JASMKV01; genus JASMKV01. The sequence goes on from CAXGWX010000032.1 coordinate 12,309, forward strand.
TTCTTCGGTTGATTCCGGTTCATTGTATTTCTCTTGTTGGCGAATGGCCTCCATGGCTTCTTCTTCTGTCGGCAACTTAATCTTCATCGTTTGTATTGGAGTTTTGGGGATGGCGAAGGAGTCACCACTGGCGCGCATATCTCCATTTTCATCTGGTGTTGACGGGGCTGCTGCTACGTCCAGCTCTTGTGTCGGGGGCTTTAATTGCATGGTTTGTATGGGCTGTTTGGGGATCACAAACGGGTCTTCATCTTGAGCAGAGATATCCTTGGTTGCGTCATTCAGGCCCATATCTGTTGCAGAGTCGGTCAGTGCAGGCGCTCCTGTTACTCCAATGGCAAGATCGTCGACACCACTGGTTTGAATAACTCCGGTGGGTATGGCCGAGCCACTCACATCGGCGCTCTTGTGCTCCTTTGTTGGGTCCTGGGCGACGTTGTTGGCAAAGCCTTTGATCGCTTCTATTTCCGCATCGTCAAGTTGTCGTGTCCGCTCGTCTTCAAAGATTTCTTCTTGGGGCGCTGGATCATTGTTTTGAAAGGGGGATAAGTGTGCGCTTGAATCCAGCTGAACGGTGGGTTCGTCCTCAAAATCGTTTGCGGATGTTTCTTCGCTTATCGGAGCCTCGGGTTCATACACAGGCATATCGACAAGAGTGCTACCGCCAAGTGCTTCGTCTTCCTTGGCCTCTTCGTTTTCCGGGGTGTAGGCAAGAAGTTCAGGAACTGTTGCGCCGGTTGGGCGTTCATCTTCAGCAGGCTCTTGCGATGCAGTCAATTCTACAGGGGGTTCGTCCGAAACGGATTTTGTCTGGCCGGGCGGGGTAACACTTTCATAGATGCCGATTTGATTGATCTCTTTTTCGTAGCTTTCCGCATAAAGTGTTTTAAGGTAATTTGAAAGGTTGGTTTGCACTTCTTCCACCGAAAGTGCTTGCGTGCGCAGGAGAGCGAGCAGGTCGTCGGCAAATTCTTGTCCATCCTGATAGCGCTCGTTAGGATCTTGCGCGAGACTCTTATCAATCACCGTTGAGAGGTGTTCTGGGATATGTGCGTTCGCTTTTTGTGGTGGTGTATACCGTGTCTGGGCAATGCTTTGAAAGATTTCAAATTCACTTGCGCCGGTAAAGGCTTGTTTGCCTGTAACCAATTCGTAAAGAACGACACCAAGGGCAAATATATCACTACGGCCATCAAGGTGCTCGCCTGAAACTTGTTCCGGCGACATATAACCACACTTGCCTTTAACCATGCCAAGCTTTGTGCGTGTGATTCTGTCCTTGGCTTTGGCTATTCCAAAGTCGATCAATTTGGCGCAGCCGTCAAAACCCACAAAAATATTTTGCGGATTGACATCACGATGAACAATTTCTTCATTTTTTCCTGTATCGTCGGTTTTTCTGTGGGCGTAGCCCAGGGCAGATGCGATTTGTGCGACAACCAGAATTGAATATTCCAAGGGAAGCGCTTGTTGGTTTTCTTGAGCTTGGTATTGTACAGAGCCAAGTTCTTTACCGTGAATGAATTCCATGACCAGAAAAAGTTGTCGGTTAAACTCTCCTAGTTCAATGACCTTGCATATGTTTGGATGATCGAGCCCAATAGCAATGCGGGCTTCATCTTTGAGCATTGCAACAAAAGCAGGGTTGCTTTGGTGCTGTTTGATGATGCGCTTAACCGCAACAAGTCGTTTTGGATCTGGGTCATCCAGGGGTTTGCCAAGAAAAATCTCCGCCATACCACCTTCACTTAGTCGGCCGAGGAGGTAGTAGTTTCCGTATTGGATTCCTTGAGCCATGGCTTGTTACGAGTCCTCGTTTGGTTTTTTCTCTGATGTAGAGCTCGGTGATAAGAGATGCCCTAAACGATCGGCCCAGCGGGGAAGGGTTTTGGCGCCAAAAACGGCGACGAGGGCAATACCGAGTAAGAATAATTCACCAAAGCCTGGCATTGGTTCTTATCCTTCCTTTAGAGGTCGAAACCTATTTTCATGGAGTGCGTGGGAACATTACGTCCCGACCAACGAATTTGGCTTAAGCGAAATCCATACACGAGTTCAAACATAGCCACATGAACCTTCACGCCGCCCTGAAAGCGTAGCATGGTGTTGTCTTGCCAATCCAAGGTTGGAAAGGTGTAGAGCGAGCCGTTGGTACCACCACGCTGATCGTTGGTTGCATCGTCAACACTAAATGGGGTTTCATCGAGAACCAACGAATTAACATGGGCAAACTGCTGGCCGGCACCGAAAAAGATATCCCAGCGGGTCATGCCCGAAATGCCAAAAGCATAAGATGCAATAATATCCAGACTACCGCTGACCAGATCAATATCGGTAGCGCCAAGAAGTCTGTTGACTGCAACTTGTGCGGATAAGGTTGGAAGATTTTTGAAATAAGATTCGTGTAGGGCGAATTTAAAGTTGCCATTGAGCACGCTCATCTGAGAACCGGAAAGCAAGGTCAGGGAGGCGCCGATCTGACTGGAAAAAGGCAGGCCTTTGGAGGCGTAAAGTGTGGGGGTGAAAAAGAGGGAAGGCACTGCTTTGTCTTGTAGCGGTCCGGCCAAAACCGGGGTGCCAGGCTGACCCTGCCAGTACTTGCCACTTTCGTTGATATCCGTGAAGGAATTAATCAGGCCGAAGCCAAAGCCGCTCATTCCCCTTGTCCGGCCGGTTTCAACCAGATTGGGCGAAAGGGTAATGGCGAGTTCCGAACTTAGGCGGCGAAAACGTTGCACAGCCGGATCGTCCATGGTGCTTTGTGCTGGACGGCCTAAGCCTACAAGAGAAATATCGTTACCGCCCGCGTGGCTGATGACCGGAAGACCCATGCACATGGCCAAGCTTATAATAAAAAGCCGGTATGGAGTTGTTCTTGCTTTCATTTTTCTGCTTTGATGAGTACTCAGCCACCGCTGAAGTGTCAACTCATTCGAAACATTTTTCTAAAAATTTCGTGCATTTGGAGTGCTTTATTCGCCTTTCGTGCGTTTCTTTAAAGTTTTCTTTGCAGCTGAACGAGGCTCGCCAAGCCTGGGTTTTGGTTTTGGATCTCAGGCAAAATCAAGAGCTGGTTTTGTCCGACTTGCTCTTTGAGATACTTTATAGATTTCTCAGCTTTGTTATGCCGGGCGATGTTAAAATCCAATGCCTGCAGTGTTTCTATGCGAATGTCCGATGATTCAATGCTCTTTAAGCCTCTGCTAAAATCTTCAATACGTGGCCCATCATCGAGGGCAGGTATAGGAGAAAGCATGCGGTTTCCTATAAAACCGGCGATATGGAATCCTTGTTTGCGTAGATCTTTGTAAAAATGCAGGGCACTTTGCTGCTGTTGGCGTTGTCCGGAGGTGACAACAACGAAAGCGGTTTCCTCGTCCATGAGGAGTTTTTGCACCGCCCTGGAGCGCTCCACGAAACCTTCGTACATGCCTTGAAAGCCGATAATAAAGTCTGCCAGAGCGCCCATTGTTTCCGCCCCCGCCATTTTGCCGAGGGTTTTGTTGATTAAGGAGGAACCAAAGCTAAGAATTTTCTGGGATACGGGAGCACTTTTTACATAGGGTTTGATGAGCCACTGAAGGCTTTCGTTGGATAAAAACTCGACGATACGCTGTGGGGCTTCCAGGAAATCCACCGCATTTTGGGCCGGCGGGGTGTCGAGGATAATAAGATCGTAGCGCTTCGATGTATAAATTTCATAGAGCTTCTCCACCGCCGCATACTCCAGAGAGCCGGCTAAAGTTGAGGAAAAGCGTTGATAGATTGGGTTGTCTATAATGTCCTGCTGTCTTTGCCGGCTTAGGTTTGAGCGCTGGACAAGATCATCAAAGATCCGCTTTACGTTGGGAATCATTGCGGAGAAGGGTGCTTGAACTTCAAGCCCGTGGTCCAGTAATTCCTGATTTGGAATTTGATGGGCAACATTTGGAAGGTCGCTGAGTCCAAGAGAATTGGCCAGGCGCCTGGAGGGGTCAACTGTCATGACCAATGTGTTTTTACCTTGGCTGGCTGCGGCGAGTCCAAGTGCTGCTGAAGCGGTTGTTTTCCCAACCCCGCCGGGGCCAACACTAATAAGGATTTTTCGATCATCCCAGAGATGTTTGTTCTCTTGCGTCATATTCAGGCCTCTTCCATCCTATTGGCCATGGTTTCAATGAGTGCACGACCGCTTTTGGCTTCGAGGATATGAGGAAGGTGAAGTGCGTTGCCATAAATTTTTGCAGGCAGCTCCAAAAGTGCCTGATTCTGGTGCTCCACCAATGCGGCGTAATTCTTCATGACACCAGTCAATGCTTTTAGGTTTGCGTCGTCGCAATGAGTTTCGATTTCTTTAAGAGCAGGGGCTGATAGTTGTGGGATGCTTTGATTAATAAATGTTGTACCCAAATGTATGAATAAGGATTCGCGGGCGGCCTGTTCAAGTTCGATCGCCTCGTTGATGGGCATTTCTTCAGGAATGGTCACCAAGTGTAGGCAGGTGCGTAGCCGATCTTGCAAAAGATTTTGAATGAGTTTTGCGTTTTCGCGCAAAGGGCCTGGCGGGACGGTCGTTTGCATCGCCTGCGGGGTGTGCAGCATGAGGCGCGCATGACCTGTGGCGGGCGCATCGAAAATGATGACATCAAAGCGTGCTTCCCCGTTATCCTCTTCTTGCTCATGAAACCAAATCTTGCCGAGCATTACCAGTTCGCCGAGAGATGGGACCAAGCGAAGAAATGTTTTCATTAAGCGGTTTTCAAAAACCGCATTGTATAGAGGTTTAAAGCGAAGCATGAGCAGGGCATATTCCTGAATTGCAGCTTCAGGATTCATGTCTACAACAAAGAGATTTTTTTCAACTTCGCGGATTGTCGAATCAACGGGTTTATGTCCCAGGGCTTCCGTGCTGCGGGACCGCCCTTTGGCTTCACAGAGCAAAACTTTTTTTCCCGCACGTACTTCTTTAAGAGCCAGCGCACAGGCAATCGTTGTTTTGCCGACACCGCCTTTGCCGGTCACGATGCGCAGACGAATGTCTGTAGGGTTTAGAGGCATGGGAAAAATTTAATGTGATTCACTGCCTCTAGGCAAGAAATAAAGCCTATGGGCTTTGCCGATAAACACCAACCACCACACCAATAATCTGTACCTGCCGAAAATCTTTTTTAGAGATGATAATTGGCTCCATGGTGCTGTTTTCAGGCTGTAGACGAATTTTATTTCCTTCAGAATAAAAACGTTTCACCGTGGCTTCATTGTCAATCATGACAACAACGATGGTGCCATTATCGGCCTGTGAGCGCTTTTTGACAAAAATAAAGTCGTCCGGCAGAATGCCCGCCTCTATCATTGATTCCCCCACAACCCGCAAGGCAAAGACTTTCTGCCCTCGGCCCACCAGCATGGTGTCAATAACCACCGAGCCCTCAGAATTTTCTTCCGCCAAAATCGGCTCACCGGCCGCCACCCGTCCGAGAATGGGAATAGAGACGAAATTGCCGGAGGTGAGAGCGCGGACAGTTTCTGGGCCATTTTGTTCAAGCTCGCGGGGTTTAAGGGTACGGGATTTCATGCCGTCCTGGCTCAAATAGCCTTTGCGCTTGAGGGCCCGCAGGTGATCGGAAACCCCATTGGTTGAGCGAATGCCCAAGCCCGCACCAATTTCCCGCAATGTTGGGGGATAGCCCCATTCTTGAATATAAGACTTAATAAAATCAAGTACTTGCTCTTGCCGGTCCGTGAGTTCAGGTAATTCCATATGCATCACTCCTTGCGTTCTTTATACCTGAACAAACGTACAGATGTCAAATAGCTTGCCTCAACCACCGCCCCAAGCATACCTTAGGTTTGTAAAAAATGTTTTTGGCGAAGAATAAAAAGCTTCTTAAGGCTTTTAAGAAGGGCGAAAAGTCGGCGATGGATGAGGTCTATCGTCATTATCAGCCCGGCGTGCAGCGTTTTCTACGTAAAGGTTTTACCTTCCGTTCACAGAAGGGCAATTTTTATTTCAAGGGTATTCCTGAGCCGTCCGAGTTACACTCTTCGGTGCAGGAGGTTTTTCGCCGCGCCTTTGAAGATAAGGCCCGCAACGCTTACAACGGCATCAATTCATTTACCAACTGGGTATTGGCCATTGCCAGAAATATGGTGATCAACGGTTTTCGTAATCGGGAAATTGCTTTTTCTAATTATGTCAGCGCCAGTGATAGTCGTTCTCACTTAGCGGTGATGGATGACGAAGTCACTGAAGAGTTTGGCGGCGTACTTTATGGTAGGGCTGCTTTACCCGTTGATTCCCAGTACGAACATGGGGAGTTGCGGGGCCTGATGGACGAGTTTATGGGAGAGCTCGACGATCTTGAACGGCAAATTCTTTTGTGTCGTTTTGCTGAAGGGATGGGGCAGGAGGAAACCGCACAGAAAGTCAACTCGACGCGCATGAAAGTTCGAACCATTGAAGCCAAGTTGCGCAAGCGTTTGCGTGGCTACTTACAAGGTTCTGGTTATATTGATCACCTCTCTAAGGCGAAGAAGTAAATAAGGTCGGGTTTAGCTTCTAAAGGTACGATACTGCAAGGCGACAAGTTGGTTAATCATACCGTTTATTTGCCGTATGGATTTCTTAAATTTGGCATCTGCTGCCCGTCTTAGTTCCTGGGTCTTGCCCAGGGACTCGTAGCCCTGCTCTTCCGCAAAGCGCTTCGTTTCTTCGCTAATGTCGCCAATATAGAAAAGGCTCTGGAGTGCTCGATCAACCGCATCTCGCTCGTTTAAGTTGCCCACCTGCGAAGCAACACCGCGAGCAATGTTATTTCCCGCTTGACGAAATTCAGAAAAATTTTCTGGAACTCTGCCCTCACTAAAGTCCTTCTCTAAGGCCTCGAGGTTTGAACCGCCCGAATCACTGACCATTTCCGTATAGTAGGTGCGTGCTTCTTCTGAGGCGTG
>CAXGWX010000033.1:0-19156 GCA_964013445.1 uncultured Bdellovibrionales bacterium
ATCAACATGCTCATAGGGGTTGTAGACCACGTCGGTCCATGGGGTTGAGAAATCCGTTCCGTCGAGTAGAAGCTGAGCAAGGGTTTTTAAGTTTTCAAAATTTGAGTCATCTTTGTCAAGGATAGTGCCGCCCATATGGTAGTCGTCGCCTGGCCAGCCGTCTCCACTGAGCTGAACAAAGCCAGGGGTGTCGCTGGTCGAATTTATAAAATCCCAAGTGTAAATAGCCTCTCCGTTTGTGCTTTCTCTTTGGTTGATCGGTTTTGTCAGCAAGTAGGGCCAGTCAGCTTCGTTTTCAATACTACCCCATACATACCAGCTCAAAGTTTGAATGTTGGTTTCAACATCAGCAGGCTTGGTGCTGTTGATTAGGGTCCAGGTAAAATCCCCTGCCAGTCCACCCGCCTTATGACAAGAAAGACACTTTGAGGACATGAAGGGCTTCCATACCTTCTTCAAGAAAAAGCACTGCAGATTATCATCGCAGCTGGCGGCAAAATTCTCCAGGCTGTCCTCATCGCAAATACCGTTGTCATCAACATCGTTAACGCACTCGCCATCACAGTCGTAAGGTGCTTCCGGGTAGACGCATTCGACTTCATCGGTGGTGTTGGCATCGTAGTTACAGGCGTCCATTTCCAGGCAGCCACTGATTTCGTTTTCATCGCAGACCTCATCACCATCGCTGTCGTTGATGCATGTGCCATCGCACGCATAATATTCTTCCGGGTACTGGCATGACCCATCGTTGTCTGTTGCATCAGGATTATAGTTACAGGCGCTGCTGTCGGTGCAGCCATCAACAGGAATTTCGAGGATAATATCGAGGAGTATAATTACGTCTTGAATGTTGAGAATCGTGTCGCCGTTAAGATCGGCGCAGACATTGTCGTGGGCAGAGGCAGAGTCCAAGACCAGGTTCACCGTAGCGATGACATCTAAGATGTCGACATTCTCATCACCGATGACATCACCCATAGGATGGCAGGGAACAATCACATTTTCGTTTATGCCATCGTCATTGTTTTCATCTGAAGAGGGTGTGGGCAAGCCGTTGCCATCTTCTTGCTCACCTTCTTCGAGGCTCATGATGAACTCACGAATCTGGGCTACTTCAAGGCTTTGTTGATCTTGAGGCTCTTGGTTACAGGCGGTTGTGACCAAAAGGCTGAGACCCATCACCAGGGTCGAAAAAACTTTGTGTATGGAGGTAGGGGCTAACATGCCCGATAACGTTGCAATTGGGATGCCATTATCGTTGGCCTCTTAAGTCACTGGAAATAAATAGTATTATCTCTTTTGGCGGAATCCGGGCCCGATTTTAACCCTGCCTGATTACCCCGTTTTCAAGGATTTTGGGATCCTGATCCTTCAGGCAAAAACAATCAGTGGCAGCACAAAAAAGAGCTGCGAAATCATTAAAATCAGCGCCGTATAGCCGAGCAGTCCGCCGGCTTTGATGCGGCAGATGCCAAGCAAGGGCAGGGCCCAAAAGGGTTGAATCATATTGGTCCACTGATCACCGTAGGCTAAAGCCATAAGAATGGTTTCGGGCTTGGCGCCACTTTGTAGGGCCGCCTCCATGATGATGGGGCCTTGAACAGCCCATTGACCGCCCCCAGAAGGCACAAAGAGATTCACCAGGCCGGCCAAATAAAAAGTGGCGACGCTTAAAGCTTTCGGGCCTAAGGTGGCAAGGCCCGCGCTTACATCCAGCACCAAGCCGGAGCCGGCCATAATGCCCATGATGCCGGCGTAAAAAGGATATTGTAGAATGATACCGGCGCAGCTTTTGACCGCCCGTTGCACCGCGGCGCTGTAGGCATGTACGGAACCGTGCAGGGCCATGCCCGCAGCCAGCATGGCCAGGTTCATCACATTGGGGTTAAGGCGGCTAAGGCCCGCGGATTGTAACCAGCCCCAAAGCCAAATCGCACTCAAGAGTACCGGCACGGCGATCACTAAAGGCGAGTGGTTTAATTTCTCCGCGAAGGTCTGTGTGGCTATGGTGTTGTTTTCTGTGGATGCCTCAGCAAGCAGCTCATCGGGAGCATTTTCCATGGTTTGTTCATCTTTTGGGGCCATGAAAAGAAAAAGCAGCGGCACGCCGATCAGGCAAAGCAGCGTCACAACAATATTAAGGGATGAGCCAATGGTTTGTTCTAAGAGCATGGGCTCAATGCGCTGAGCCAAATCCGTTTCTAAAACATCCGTCAGATCTTTTGCACTGGTGACCTTCAAAGGCGCACTGCCGGAGAAGCCTCCGTGCCAGACCAGGAGCCCCGCATAGCCGGCGGCGACAATCAATGGATAATGCAGCGGCCGCTTCTGTTTTAAGGCGTTTTGGCCAACGCTTTTTGCCAGAAGGGCGCCGACAATAAGGCCTAAGCCCCAGTTGAGAAAAGCAAAGAGCATGGCCACAAGGCTGACCAGGGCGGCGGCGCTGGCGGTGGTTTTGGGCAGCAGCGCCAGCTTGTTGATAAGACGGCTAAGCAGTGGTGTTTCAGCCAGGGCATGACCGGTGATGAGGATAAGGCACATCTGCATGGCAAAACTCAAAAGCCCCCAAAAGCCCTTGGTGCCACTGCCGCTTAACCAAATCTGACTTAAAGCGCTTAAGCTATAATCAACCTTGGGTAAGGCAAAAAGTGCGATGAGCAGGGTGAGGAAAATGGCCAGGACCAGCGGATCTGGAACGAAGCGCTTCGCCCAATTTGAGAGCATGTGTCCAAGACGCGCAATCATGCGGTTATTCAGGGGCGTTACGAGCCAGCTCGGAGACAACAAGGCGAAGCAGCCACTGGCGAAAATGCTCCGGCTTGGCGTCTTTGCCCTTGATCCCTAAACGCTTGCGTAGATTCTTGCCGATCATTGATTCGCCCACCATGGCCAGCATGGTCAGCAAGAGAATGTTACGGACCTCGTCTTGGCGCTCATCGCCATTCTGAATTAAGGAGCTAACTTTTTCAATGATGACCGCCAGATCTGCCTTTGACATGGCTTTCTTGTCGATTTGACCCGAGGTCACCAACCAAGCTACAAGGCGTCCACGGGTTGGATCCGCAATACCGGCCAATGCTTTATCGATCACCCCAAGGCGTGTCTGATCCGAATCATCCTCGTGGATGAGTTTGAGAAAATCGTCACGGATGGCGTTATTAATGCGCTCTCGCAGGACCGCAGCAAGATTCTCCGTGGAGCCAAAATGGTAGAGAATAGTAGGGTGGGAGACCCCGACTTTCTTGGCTAAGGCCTGAATTCGTATACCTTCCGGACCTTCTTTTTCAAAAATATGCTGGGCCGCATTCAGGATTTCTTCCTTTGCTTCCAAGGCGTTACGTCGTTTACGGGGCATGGTGATCGCTTCCTTAAAAAAATTACTGACATTTGTGTAAGTAATGATTGACAGTGCTATCTACATTGTTGTAAATAGTGTCCCATGATTGAGGCAGTGAAGGCAAGCCTGCATTGCTGAAATTATAGTGAAGAATTTCTTCACCTGAAGACAGATTAAAACGACCGGGATAGATATGGGGATACTTTTAGCATTTCCGTATTGAAAAGGGCTTGCCGACCTATTCTCGCCGTATTCGCATCGCTTCCTGCCTGATGCTGCACGGCACCCGACGCGCCAATTTAGTTCGCGAGTCCTCTCCTGGTCGTTTAGATACATTTTTTGGTCTGTGGATAAGTTAAGTGTGTTGACTGATATGGGGCTAGCGGTCAATCGGAGTGGTTCCGTTTATACTTTTCTTGTCCACGGACCGACTATCTTTTCTTTTTACCCAATAAAATAATCTAGGATTGAGCAGCACCAGCTTGGCTGGCCTTGCTTGGTTGTATTGTCATGAATTGGCGTAGAGCGCACTCCCGGGCCCGTAAGACCGGTGCGGTAATGGCAACAAAGCTTAAAAAGTGCATGATAAAGAGCACGACTTTAGCGGCAAAAGTTACGGTGATGGGGAGGCTCAGGGGCCACCAGCAGGAGAGAAAGAAGCAGGTCGATGATATGGTCAAAAGAATGATGTCCGGTCTTTTTGTTTTCGAGCATAAATAACACATCGTAAAGCCGGCCAATAAAGCACCGAGGGCAGAGCTGATATAAATATGGGTGAAGTTTAAAACAACAAGGCTCGTTGCATTCAGAGAGGTTGGGATAAGCAGATCGATTTCAAGTAAGTCACGAGTCATTACAAGTAAAACCGAGTTGCCGGTCGACGAGCCGAGAAAGCCAACAAGCACAGCTGCAAAAATATGACCGGTAAACCTGGGTTCTTCGCTATGACTCTCTTGCATGAATTTTCTCAAGACCTCTCTTTGTCCTACTACGACCTCATATAATGGCAAAGCAACTTTGATGCTTTCTTGATAAAAGTCAGGGTTGTCCAGAAAAGACATAAGATAATGTTCGGCAAGACCTCAATTTCTTCGCTATTTTACTGGTGATTAAGGAGCTTAGGCAATATCTACAAAGGCATAAGTTGTAGGGTGGTGAATTCTGCACATAGAGTTCTTCGCTTTGCCTGGAGTTTAGGTTTTGTTTAAGTGTTAGATTCTCAGAGCCAGAAAAAAGTATTTTGCTTTTGTGTTTTTAGTCTCGCTTATTTGACTCTTGGTATTCACAGCTATCAGCAAAAGTCAGCAACCTTCGATGAACCGATTCATCTGACGAGTGCTTATGCGCAGGTGGCGCTTGGAGACTACAGGGTCGACCCGACCCATCCGCCACTCTTACGTCTCTGGGCCGGCTTACCGATGCTCTGGGTTGGTGACAAAATCACATTGGATACTCAGGGTACTTCCTGGTCCAGCTTGCAGCAGTGGGATTTGGCTGCGGAGTTTCTCTATCGGGACAACGATGCAAAAACGCTTTTGCACCAGAGCCGCTTTATGATGCTCTTGCTTGGACTCGCACTGGGCGCCATTCTTTATCTCTGGGCCATCCAGCTTGGCGGCATAAAGATGGGGGTGGCGGCTTTAGTCTTATATCTCTTTGAGCCCAATTTGTTGGCGCACGCTCGTTTGGTGACGACCGACTTTGGCTTCGTTCTGATGGCTTTTGCCACTGCCTATTGTTTATGGTCAGTGTTGCAAAACATTACGCTCACTCGTGTGTTTTGTTTGGCTGCCGCCTTGAGCGGTGCGCTTCTAAGCAAGTTTTCTGGTTTACTTTTGTTGCCCTTGGTTGCGGTTTTTCTCTTTTGGCGCGTGCTTGAGGCTGACCACTGGACAGGTTCGTTCTGTGGGGAAGGAAAGACCAGAGGCAACAAGGCTATGAAGGCAGGTCTTGTGGCCCTTGTTTTGACACTCGTTATTTTTGTGTCAATTTGGACCGCCTATGGCTGGCGTTACTTGCCGAATGCACCGGAACAAAAAGAAGTTATCTTTCGTACCATAGAACTTTCCAGACAGGCCTCTCCGCTTTTGAGTTCAATTGTCGATAAGATGGATGGTTTGCAGCTGCTGCCAAACGCTTACCTGCAGGGTTTCTTAAGCATTCTGGCCAGCTCAAATGTCGAGCGTGAGATGTATTTTCTTGGCGAGAGCTCGATTGGCTCAACACCGCTCTATTTCCCATTTGCGCTTTTGGTCAAAACGCCAGCAACTTTGCTCTTTCTGCTCTTCGCAGGTTTGTGGCTGATTGGTCGACGGTTGAAGCAGGTGATGCGCTATGAATATATATGTCTCTTTGCTTGCATACTTTTTCTTGGCACCGCTTTGGGGGCGAAGCTCAACATCGGTTTACGTCATGTTTTGGTGGTTTATCCGTTCGTTATTTTAATTGCTCTTGGTGCTTTGCAGTCCTTGTATCTAAAAGGACGAAAACGTTGGGGTCTGGCACTTCTTGTGCTTGTTGCAATTGAGTTTGCAACCGTTTACCCCCACCTCTTAAGTGCATTTAATCCTCTGGTTGGTGGCCCAAGTGCGGGGCATTTGTATTTGGCAGATTCAAATTTAGATTGGGGGCAGGATTTGCCCGCATTAAAGGCTTGGATGGATGAAACAGGAACCAAAGAAATTAACTTAAGTTATTTTGGCTCAGCCGAACCTTCCCATTATGGAATTCGCGCACGCTATATGCCCGGGACCCGTCGCGATGGCTTGCTGAAAGAACTTGGCGCCCCGGTTTTACCTGGTTGGTTAGCCTTAAGTGCGACCCACTTGCTTATCGATGAACATTCAAATGGCTTCTATAAAGCGATCAAGGACAGAGAGCCTGATCATATTATCAATCATTCTTTGTATCTCTACTGGCTCGAAGAACCGTGGTGGATTGCGGAAGAATAATAGACAAGAGTTTGCTTGAGGATCACTCGTCGATTCGTTAGTTAGAGTAGATAATCAGCAGAGGAATGAGAACAATGGCAATACAAGCAGCAAAACGGATGCAGGGCGTGCGCTACGCCGTTCGGGATATTTTAGTCGTTGCGGAAAAAGCAAAAGCCGCCGGCAAAGAGATGCTTTATCTGAATATTGGAGATCCGAACATCTTTGATTACGAAACACCGCCGGTCATCATTGAGGCTATTGTTAAGGCGATGAAAGATGGACACAATGGTTATGCTCCATCCGCAGGAATCCCAGAAGCTTTGGATGCGATACGTGTTGATTCAGAAGAGCGGGGGATTAAAAACATCCAGGATATCTTTGTTGCCAATGGATGCAGTGAAGGCATTGAGGTTGCCTTGGCTGCACTTTGCGATAGTGGGGATAACATTCTAACTCCGTCTCCAGGCTATCCGCTCTATACAGCATTGGTTGCAAAACTAGGTCTTGAAGAGAATCCATATTTTCTCGCGGAAGAAAATGGCTGGCAACCTGATCTGGAAGATATTGAGAGTAGGGTTAATGACCGTACAAAAGCCATTGTTGTCATTAACCCCAACAACCCTACGGGGGCTTTGTGTGATGAGCAGACCTTAAAGGATTTGATTGCCTTGGCGGATAAGCATAACCTCTTGCTGATCAGTGATGAGATTTATGCAGATCTTACTTTGGATGGCGTACGTCACACTTCGTTGGCTGCGTTGGATGAGAATGCAGCAGTTTTGACCTTTAATGGTTTGAGCAAGTCGTTCTTAGGACCCGGTCTGCGTATGGGATGGGGCGTACTTAGTGGCCCGGTTGAAAAATTAGGGAACTACAGTGGGGCTATGGCTCAGCTTCTGCGATCTCGCCTTAGTGCCAGTCACCCGGTGCAGCATGCGGTTGCTCCAGCCTTGCAAAATCAAGAGCATCTGCCCGCACTTAATGCCAAGCTGCAGCGCCGCAGAGATATTACGGTCAATATGCTCAACGCCATTGATGGTATTTCATGTGTTGCTCCAAAGGGTGCATTTTATGCTTTTCCGAAGTTGGAAGACATTGAGCCTGAATTAGAAGAGCGCTTTATTGCTGAGTTGATTGAAGCGACAGGGGTGGTTGTTGTACATGGGGGTGGGTTTGGACAGCGGCCGGGAACAGCTCACTTTCGTTGCGTCTTTTTGCCGCCGGACGAAATTCTGCAGAAGGCCTATTCTCTGGTCGGTGACTTTAAGGCCAGCTGGCGACCTTAATGTCTTGTGGATAAGTTTTTGTTGAACTTTGTGGATTCGGTTATAGTTGAAGTATGACGAATCACTCCAAGAAAAGTTCATTTGCTGGGCGCCCATGGCTTGGTGTGATGTTTCAATGCTGTCACGTATACAGCCGCATCTATAAGAATAAAATCGGCACTTTTTATGTGGGCAGATGCCCACGTTGTGGCAAGGGAGCTAAGGTGCGTGTCGGACAAGGCGGCAGCACCCAGAGGTTTTTTACGGCCAAATAATTTATTTCTTAGCGGAAAGCTGCCGGAGACCCTGGTTTAAGGTTTCTCTGGTCATTGTAAAAAAGTTATTAATGATTGACTCAATGGGTGCTGATCTTTTTGATAGAAGCGCGGTGGAAGCGAGTATCTTGTATAAATCAACAATCGAGCTAAAGGTGCCAAAATGCTCCTCTGTTTGCAGTAGCTGTGTTTGGTCAAGACTCTGAAACACCCCTTCAATCGCTTTGAGTTCCTCTTGTAATTCCTGGAGGGCTTTTCGGTAGACATCGTTTTGCACTGTGCCGAGCATTCGGTTGCTGGCACTGGCAAGCTCAGTGGCTTCAAAGATTGGATCAATCGTTATGGAGGAGGGACTCTGAGTCGATAAATTGCCGTCCCATTCGGGGAGGTGGTGCCAATAGCGATAAAAGAGCAGAGCGGAGAGAGAGGTTTTGACTTGTTCAAGAGTGGCGGTTTCATAATGCAAGGCATGTAATTCAAAGGTGGCGGTATGGGGATTAAACTGGCTGATAAAGGCTTTGGACCCAGGAACTCCGCCCATAAAGCGCAGACGACTTTCGTTGAGATCGATGTCTCTGATATTTGTGCGCAGTGCCCAGAGTGCAGCATTGACCGCGAATTCCGGACGTATGGCTTGGGGCGCCGTCGCGTTTTGTGTTTCGCTTCGGTGGTCAGGAAGCGTATCTGGAACAGGGGCGAGGAGCGAAATCGCCTGATTGGCGTAGGGCCCAGTTTCACTGGGTATGGTTCGGCCAAAGAAGAGAGCAATGATGCGTACACCGAGGAGGGCAGCAAGATGCATCGGCCCGGTATCTCCCGTGAGGAGCAGCTTGGAGCAACCCAAGATCTTAGATGTTTCGACTAAGTTGTAGCCAGCGGCGTTGAGCGCATCATCGCCTATTCCAGCAACGATTTCGCTGCATAGTTTGTTTTCATCTTTAGAGCCGATAACAACAAAACGTGCCGGTATGTGCTGGTTAATTTGCTGGGCGAAGTTAATAAAGTGCTCAGCAGGCCATCGTCGGTGCGGATCGGCGGAGCCGGGCTGCATGGCGATATTGATTCGGTTATGCTTTAAACCAAGCTCTTCTTTTGCATCGAAGTCAGATACCACTTTATGACGCAGGGCTGGTAGAGGTTTGGCACCCGCCATCAATGTCCAAACATCAACAATATTGGTCAGGGCAAGTTCTCTGTTGCGCACACAGGTTGCAAAATAGTAAAGCCATTTGCCATTTAGTTCCATGCCTCCATTCGGCAAGAGTTTGCGACCGCGTAGTTTGTTGTACTTGAGTTGGGCTGTAAGCCAAGCAACATGTGGGTCTGCATGAAGATTGACGAGCAAGTCGAAATTGAATTTCTGCAGCATACATACAGAAGAGGGAAGTTCTTGCGGTGGGACATCGAGCTGAATGGCACAGAGCTCGTCGACGCTTAGACTCTTGATGTCATCTGTGTCGACTGCGATGATCTCATCAATATGGGGAAACTGCTCGAGCAGAGATGAGAATTGGTTTGACGTGATAAGACTGATGCGGGCATCCGGATATTCGGTGCGTAGGTTTGCGGTAACGGCAATTGTTTGTAAGATGTCACCTAATCGATGGAGCCTTATGATGCCAATTGTTTTGATTTCGTCATTCATGAGGTTTTTAAAGTGATATGACCTTCAAAGTTTTGCTTAAGCACGTTGCTTTTTAATAATGTTGTTGCCGAATGCGTGCTTTAGGTTTCTCTGTCCCTTATAACAAATAAGTCTGCAGGTATAGGAGGAATAGTGAGCTCGTCCGAGTGAGGCTTGTATATTATTACTCCAAATCGAATGCCATTTTGTCTTAGCTTGAGACTGTTAATCGTTGATGCTTCCTCAATATCTGTAAATACCCAGTCAATATGGTTTTCTCTCGCAGCTTCAATAACTTTATCAATGGAGCCCATCTCGTTTGGGATAAACCAGGCGCTTTGACAAGCACATAGCTCTTTTGCTTTTGCAGCCATCGTTATTGCCTGGCTCATGAGAATAAATTTTTTGCTCTGTCCTTTGTTGGAGATGGCCTGTGCAATATGTGAAATTTGGTCACGGGTTCGGTGAAAGTTGCTGGAGGTAAAAGATTCTATGAGGATTATCTCGCTTTTAACGGACGCCTGGAGCGCATCATCGAAACTACGAATATCAGATGTGGTGTGCTTGCTGGTTATCTCTGCCAATGAGAGATCTGTTAAATCCAGATTTGGGGAATGGCCCCCAAATAGCAGATTTGGTATGCGATAAATTTCTTTGTCTGTGGATACATAGAGGGGAAGATAGGAACCACTATTTTGAGATAGAATGTCTGCGGAAAGAGAAGTGGCTTCGGTATCTATGACGATACGTTTTAAGGGGCTTGGGAGGGCTTGGGGTTGCGCTTCATTATCGTTGGGAGGGGCGTAGGTGTTGGTTTGTGTTAAATCAGCGCTTAACCGAAACAAGAGAGTGGTCATCTTCCCGAAGTCCAATTGCTGTTGTCCTGAGGCCTTCATTGCAGCATCAGGGTCATAGGTGGTTTGTAAGCGCGATTTGCCACTGAGTGTGTCATAGATAAAATGTTTGCCATCGTAAAAATAATTAATCTGAGTGCGTTCGTCATTTTCTGCATAAAAGAGTAGCCGTTTTGCAGGGAAATTAGAGTTTGGCGCCAGGAGATTTGCACCTTGATGGCAGGGATTAGGAGCAACGCCTACCAGCGCGCTTAGGGTCGCGGGCAAATCGTATTGGGAGCCCGGCCTCTTGGTGTAAGTGGCCATTTGTTCTCGGTCTTCAGCAGAAAAACCGTAGAGTACTAAGGGGATATTAGGCAAAAGGCGACTGTGTTTTTGCTGCGTAGTTTGCAGATAAGGGCGACGAGGGTGATCGCCAAGAATGACAACCAGTGTGTCTTCGTGCAGCGGAGAAGCTTTGAACCATGTAAAGAATCGTCTTAATTCTACGTCCAGGTAGCGGGCGCTTTCCTGAAAATTTTCATGGTAATTTTTCGGGACTTTTTTTGCCTTCCAGTCTTTGGGGCGTTCAAAGGGATGATGGGTGCTCATGGTAGCAATGACGCTTAAGAATGGCTGCTGAGCGTTGTTTTGTTGGTGTCTGCTTAGCCACTCCTGCATGGATGCAAAGACTTCACCATCGAGTTTGCCCCAACTCCCGGCGGAAGTTTGCTCGGAGAGTTCCAGCCCATGAATGTCGTCGAAGCCGACTTTTTTCAGGTATTGGTCCTGCTGCTCAAAGGAGAGATCGCCTCCATGAAAATAGGCACTCCTAAATTCTTTGTTTTTTAGCGCTCTGGGGAAGCTGTCCATATTCCTAAGCGGCACTTCCCAGAGTAAGTTTCGGTCGAGTTGCTCGGGTAGACCGGAGAATATAGCACTTAGGGCAGCAGAACTTCGTTGCCCTGCAGCAAAGAAATTAGAGAAGGTCAGGGAGTCGCTGTGCACTTCCTTTAGGAAGGGCATGAGCGGCTCTTGCTCGTAAGTACTATGCAAGGTGGCGCTGTCAATACTCTCTAAAATTATCATAATGATATTTTTGAATGGTTTGAATGCTCCGGTTTCGATTGCTGGCCTCTCCCGGCAAAGTTTATACTTGCTCCTATACTGTTCAGGTTCTGTTGGCTGGCCAAGATGTTGTCTATAGTAGCTAAGCTCGTCGGGCTTAATAAGCTCACCAGTATCACGTTGGGCGGATATTTTCGCAAAGGCAATGGTTTGTTGGAAAAAAACTGGTGCACGGACTTCCGCACTGGGGTTTTTTATTAAAAAAAGAAAAGCACCTAATCCGTATAGGGCGAAGCAGGATAAGCTTAGGGATAAGACGCCTAAGTGGCGCTGTAGGATACCAAAAGGGATATGCAAACGACCGTTAATACTTTTGGATAGAAGAAGCAGGGCTAGGGCTACACAGGAACTGATTAGGAAATGGAAAAGGAGAAGGGGGTCCAGTATCGATCCCAGCAGTGGGCGAATTTCTTGCAGGAAATACAGAGCGCTCGGGCCGGGGGCTTCGCCGAGGAATGCTTCGTAATGATTTGAGAGGTTAGATGCGACGACAAAAGAAAGAGCAATAATATATCCGGTTATTTTTAACCCAGCTTTGTTTGAATATATCAGGAAGCTAAGGGGGCCAAAGAGGGCACAATAAATGCCCAGATGGATCGATATTTCGAAAGGATTAGAGCAGCTTTGTTGGTAAAAGAAGAAAGTCTCTTCTCGTAAAAAGATTAAGAACAACGCGTTGGTTATGACCCACAAGGGTTGTGGTGTGTGACTTGGCATTTTTCAGGCGCTCTAAATGGTTGGCTTTCCGATTTGCCTCAGCGCTTCATAGGTTGCGATTCCGGCGCTGGTTGCAAGATTAAGAGAGCGTAGACCTTCACGATATTGAGGGATCTTGAGGCGTTGCTCTTCTCCAGCCCAATCGTGTAACCACTCTGGGCAACCAGCCGTCTCCTTACCAAAAAGGAGTCCGTCCCCAGCCTGAAAATCCGCGTCCCACAGGCTTTTACTCGCCTTGGTAGAGAACAACCAAATCCTTTCGGGTCGAGTCTGGGAGTTAAGGAATGCATCCCAGTCGGGGTATTCATGCACATCGAGGTCGTACCAGTAATCCATTCCTGAACGACGCAGCTGTTTATCCGTAATTTTAAAGCCTAAAGGGTGAATGAGATGCAGCGAGCAGTTCGTGAAGGCGCAGAGCCTCCCAATGTTGCCCGTGTTTTGTGGTATATCCGGTTGAAATAAGATGAGGTTGAGCATGGTTAGTGTGACGACTCCAAAAAAGAAAACGAATGGAAGTTAATGTGCGAAAAGAATCGTATCATTAGTTCTTTTTACTCCGGTTCACGGCTGGACCTGGCTGGTATGCCGTAGCCAAATTCCTGTAGACGTTCTTCAAAAATATTTTGTTGCCACTCCCGCTCAGGTTGTGCAGCTATAGCATAATCAATGAGTTGTTTGCAGTTTGGCCGAAAAGCTTGTTGGCAAATATAATAGGCGTCGGCAGTGATGGGCTCAAGACCACGGTTAAATCCTTCCGCTGCCCTCATGGCTCGATAGATGACCTCGTATGCCGCTTCGTTTTGTGCAAGTGCATGATGAGAAAGGGCCAGGTAATAAAGACTCCAGGGATTGTTAAATTGTTGCTTGGCAATGATTCGCGGTTTTGCGCGCGAATGAATAACATTGTCGTGGTAGACCGCTTTTGAATAGAGATAGGGTATGTCCGGGTGCAGAGGTTTTTTCTCTTGTAGTTGCAGACTAAGTATGACCGGGAGATTAGGTTCATCGTTCTTCATCGCAGCTTCAGCCAGAGCAGGAAGCGCATCCGCAGGGGTTTCTGCCAAATAGGTGTGTCGCCAAAATTCTTTTTCATCTTGCCATCGCTGAACTTCGCTCATTTGTTTGCCGGCAAATATCAAGGCAGCAATAAGGAGAATAAAACGCGCGTAGGGCACATAGTGGTTAAGTATGAGACCAAGATAGATAAGCAAGGCGATTCCGGGCAGAAGAAAAAGAGGTGGGGAGGCGAACGCGAGAGGTAAAAGAATGATGCTGCCTGTGCTCGTCAGGATAAAGAGAATAAACCAATTAATAGCTCCGGGAACCTTATAACTGACCCTAAGCGTGAGCGGCAGTAGCGCCACCAGCGGTAGAGCGTAAACATTTATAATTGAAGATGGGGATGCATAGGGATGGAGGTTCGTCGGGCAGAGTGTGTTGAAAACGTTCCTGGCAAAACCGAGGATAAAAATTGAGCTTAGTTCGCTAAGGTCCTTAAAGACTGTGTCCTCCCAAAGCGGAAAAAGTGGAGAGCTCAAGGATGCGGATATAATTGGCAGGGTTGTAAAGAGCAGCACTAGCGCAAGTGCGGTGAGTCTAAAGTTCTTTGCTTGGCTCTTTGAGGTTTTATTGAGGTACCATATGGCCCAGAGAGGCCACGCCATGAACGTGTAGTCACAAAGCAAGGATGCGAGATAGAAAAAGAGTGCCTCATAAAAATGTCGTGTACGTGGCTGCTCTTGGCTCCCCATGAGCAGCATTTTATAGGTGGCGATAAGAATGCAGAGGCAGCTCATAAGTAAGCCGCGCCCAGACACCTGGGCGATGGAATGCGTAAAGGCCGGGGCAAGGGCGACGAGAAAAAGCAAGCAATAGCGTGTGCGTGGCGAACTTAAATCAAGCCTTAGAGCGGCATTAAGCACAGCCAGAATGGCCAGCCAGAGGAGAAGGTTTGTCAGGTAGAACGGTTTGAAAGCAATCTGCTGCTCTATGTAGAGTTCCACCAGGAGGCTTAGATCTCTGAGGATATGGCTGCTTTTCTCCACAGCAATTGTTTTGAAATAGTGTCCGACGGAGCCGTGACCAATAAGCGGGTCAATAATCTGCAACTGATCGATACTGTGAATTGGTGCATTGGTAATAAATGTAGCAAAAGAGAGGCCTAAAACGCAGATTAAGGCGGTCCAAAAGAGTCCTTCACTGAGAATCTGTGCTCTGCGCGGGTCGAGTTCGTTCGTATCTTGGCGAAATAGTTGCCGGAAGCGATTTGTTCGTATGGGCTGCGCCTTGGATGAGCTGGAAGACATATGTGGCGATAGGCTAAACCACTTGTGGAAATGAGGCAATGATCTCCTATACTTTGCCAGTCATTTTAGGGAAATGATCTGGAAAAGCTGCAACCAGGCAATTTTAGTCACAACAACAGCGAGTTAGGTCCGATAAGAGAACTTAAGGAGAGTCTCATGTTGACGTTATGCCCCCGGCGTCTGAACATCATTTCTTTGTTTGCTGTGTTCCACGGCATATTTCCCTTTAAATTTAAGCCCTTTCGTGATTGTTTGGGCGGCGCTCAGATAGCCAACTCGGTGTTCAGAAGCGCATTGCTGGCGGTGGGGCAGGACAAATGGAGAAGTATATCATGAACCAGAATAAGCACAGTTTGCAAAATCCCCGTTCGTTTAGGTTGTGGCGAGGGATGATTGTTTTGGTCGCCTGCGCAATTTTGAGTGCTGGTTGTGCCAAAGATTCGCTTAGTGAAATTCCCCCAGCCATTCACGTACCCTATCTTATCGTTGATTTTGGTGATGTGGCTATTGGTGGTGATGGTGCGGTCGAAAAGTTTAGCCTGAAGAATGTTGGCGGCCAGGTTCTTGATATAAGTCCGGCTCTGGCGGCTGGTGGAGTTGAATTGGGGTTCGGCTATGTGACCCCAGAAAGTGCGATTTCCTTAAAAACTCAAGAGGAGTTCGAGTTAGAGCTTACCTTTAATCCTGCCAGCCAAGGCAGCGTTGAGACCACTTTGGTTTTAACAAGCAATGATCCACAGAGTGCAAGCTTGCAAGTGAAGTTGATGGGTAACGGTATTTCCGCGAACCTCTGCGCTTCGCCTGGTGAAACACTGGATTTTGGTGAGGTGCAGCAAAACGCGGAATTGGTTCGCTCTGTTGTTGTGGAAAATTGCGGTTCTGCGCAGCTTTGCATTTCAGGAGTAGCCCTGACCGGTGTAGATGGAGCTGAGCCGAGCAGTGTTTTTGAGCTGGTAGAGGGCCCGACCGAAGAAGTGTGCCTGCAGCCGGGAGAATCATTGACCGTGAATGTGGCTTTTACTCCCGCGGCAGAGGAGACCTATGCAGGGAATCTTGAACTTAAATCGAACAGCATCGATGGTGATGTGAACATTGCTCTAACAGGCTTTGGCGCACCGCCACCGGTATGTTTGGAGTTTAGTCCCTCATCCTTAAAAATAGGTACGCTTGAGGAGCCGGTCTATGTCGGTGGTAGTGCAGCCAATAATAAGACCTTGGGTACAAACTGCGGTGACGATCCACTAAACCTCACTTTCTTTCAAATAACCGGACCTGGTGCCAGCGCCTTTGAGGCTGGTTTTGCTGTTCCGGATGATGCGGAGGCAGAATTACCTTATGAGTTAGGGATTTTGGATACGGAAACCGACAGCCCGAAGATTGAATTCAATGTAACTTTTACGCCTCCGGATTCCGGTTTGCACACCGCGACTCTGGAAGTCTACCATTGTAACGATTGTGGAACGGAGCAGGAAGAGCAGGTTGTTGTAGGCTCGGTCTTACTTGAAGGCTATGCGGCCTCCCTTTGTGAGCCAACACCTGAATGTTGCGGCCCTGATTGTGTGACAGAGTGGGAAATCATACGCAATGGAACATTCGATGAAACGGATGTTGTATCAGCAACCTGGGCTTCTTGTACTGGCGATCCGGATAACGACACTCCCTTGGTGCAATACCCACGCCATTGGAATTTTCGCATAGACGAACCTTATAATGATAATGTAGCCCACGGTTGTTCCTGGGTTCCGGACAGTGTTCGTCCCACCCATTGGCTCGAAGTTGTTGATGGCGATGAGGCACACGGGAATGTCCTCAAGGTGCATAAAAACAAAGGTGGCGGTAGTGGCTCTTGGGACATTGCTCACCAAACCGTCAATCTGGACGTCAGCAAATGCGGCTCACTCGAGTTCTCACTTGATGGAAAAGTTGTCAATCATAGCTTAGGCGGAGCAGGGCATACTCAGGGTGAATGGCCCATTATTATTCGTATTGCCTATCAAGATGCGGACGGGGTCGATCACCGACGTCATTGGGTCTCGGAGAATTACGGCTGGCAACATGGGCTCTATTATCACGGGGAGCCGGGTTATTTGCCGATGTTGCAGACCAGTGCTGCACCGATGTCGAGCCTGGTTGAGCAGGGGAGTTGGTATTCGGAAGATGAGACAAATAATCCTAATCCGGGTGAACCCTATAAGAGCGGTAATTTCATGGAGCTTCTCGATCCGGCACCGAAAATTATTTACTGGGTTGGTGTCGGCGGTGCGGGCTGGGATTATACGAGTGAAATCGATAACGTATCCCTGATCGGCTCGAAGCCTCCTTGTGAGTAAAGTGCTGAATAATTACCTCCTTGCCCTCTTAGAGGGGCATGAAAAACCTAAAAAAAGCGCAAACTCTCTATTGTCGGGCCTCTGAGTCTCTGTTAAGGGGCCAGCACAATCTTAAAGCCGTGGGTGTTAACCCACATGTTCAGAGGAGAACACTGTGCAAAAACCAGAAAATATCGCCCCAGCAAATGGAAAACTTGGGATTCTTCTACCCGGTATGGGCGCAGTCGCCACAACATTTATCGCCGGTTGTCTCTTGGTGAAGAAGGGGCTCTCTTCTCCCGTTGGTTCATTGACCCAGATGGGTACGATTCGTTTAGGCAAAAGAACGGATAACCGTCATCCGCTGATTAAGGATTTTGTACCTTTAGCAAATATGGAAGACTTGGTTTTTGGTGGTTGGGATGTGTATTCCGATGACGCTTATACCGCAGCGAAAAAAGCAGCCGTTCTTAAGAGTGAGCACTTGGACCCAATTAAGGATGAAATGTCCGAGATTAAGCCGATGCCAGCGGTTTTCTTTCCTGAGTTTGTTAAGAAACTTAGCGGTGAGCACGTTAAAACCGAAACCAATAAAATGGCGTTGGCCAAGGCCTTGCGTGAAGACATCCGCGCTTTCAAAGATGTGAACAATCTTGACCGCTGTGTGGCGGTTTGGTGTGGTTCTACCGAGGTTCATCGTGAGCCGACTGAAGTACATGGTTCTTTGGAAAAATTCGAAGCTGGTTTAGAGGCCAATGACGAATCGATTTCTCCATCGCAAATCTATGCCTATGCATTGATGATGGAAAATGTGCCTTACTGTAATGGTGCACCCCATTTGAGCACGGACAACCCTGCTTTGATGGAGTTGGCGGACAAAAATGGCATGCCGATTTCAGGAAAGGACTTCAAGACAGGTCAAACCTTGATGAAGACCTTGCTTGCGCCCGGCCTTAAGGCCCGTATGCTCGGTATTCAAGGTTGGTTCTCAACCAATATTTTAGGTAATCGTGACGGCGAAGTTTTGGATGATCCAGACAGCTTTAAGAGCAAGGAAGTTTCCAAGACAGGCGTACTCGATTCTATTCTTGAGCCTGAGTTGCATCCCGAACTTTATAAAGAGCTCTATCACAAGGTGCGTATCAATTATTACCCACCCCGTGGTGATGAAAAAGAGGGTTGGGACAATATCGATATCTTTGGTTGGTTGGACTATCCGATGCAGATCAAAATTGACTTCCTTTGCCGGGATTCGATTTTGGCTGCGCCTATCGTTCTTGACTTAGCACTCTTTACAGACCTGGCCCATCGTGCTGGCTTTAAAGGCATCCAGGAATGGTTGTCCTTTTACTATAAGAGCCCAATGACCGCGCCTGAACTTGAGCCGGTCAACGATTTATTTTCTCAGCTGATTAAGTTGAAGAATATGCTGCGTTGGATGCAGGGCGAAGATCTCATTACCCATTTGGGACACGAGTATTACGACTAAGTAAAAGTTGGTTATCGGCCACTCACCTATTCGACTAAAAGTTTTTTGCTCCTAAAACGCAAAAAACTTAAGTCTCTTAACGGTTCGCACGCCTACTCGACTAAGGTGCGGCTCTCCTTACCAGGCACCCGCACTAAGTCTCCGTAAACGGCTCGCACGGTTATCGGCTATCGGACATTGGTTATCGGACATCGGTTATCGGATTTCGGTCATCGGCCTTCACCTCCATTTACTCAACATCGCTGCAATATAATCACATCTATCGATGACCTTTTCATGAAACGCGATTTCAATAAAACCAAAGCTTAAAGCCACATCATAAACCGCCGCAACTTCATAAAGCGAACCTTTGGCGATACGAAAGAAGCGCTGCCTCTCTTTTAAACCTTTTTTGCCATTACCTTCGGCAAAATTAAGCATGATGGATGTACTGGCACGCTTTACCTGGTCGGCTAAAAAACCATAACCTGTTGGTAATCGCGCAACCAGAACATTGCCATCGTTTAAAAGCTTTTGCGCCTCTGCAAAAATCCTTGTTGTTCTGAAAAACATCTTTAAGCCTCCTTTTGAAAAAATGCGGTTTCATTTGCTGCGGAACCGCATTTTTAAAAAAGGAGAGAAGCAATGCAATTTTCACAAACAAAAATTTACATCAAAACATTAGATTTGATTGATTTAAGCCAAATCATTCTTCGGGATTTGCCTTATGGCTACGGTTTTTTAGCTGACCAATTGCGCCGAGCGGTAAGCAGTATTCCGCTCAATTTTGCCGAAGGCTATGGTAAACGCACAGCAAAGGAACAGCGTCGCTTTTTTATGATTGCCCGTGGCTCAACAAACGAAGTTGCGGCAATCCTGGATGTGGGTTTGCATTTATCCATTATTTCACAAGACCGATATGAACAAGGAATGGAATTATGCGACCATCTCGCCCGAA
>CAXGWX010000034.1:0-18784 GCA_964013445.1 uncultured Bdellovibrionales bacterium
CCCTTGCAAATGTTGGGGTTTGAGGTCCAGCCCATTTTGTGCGTCTACGCTGAGGTCGTTATAATTGATAGCCAACGCATGATGCCCCGCATCGCTCGCACCAACAACCGTATTGCCAGGAATGTTTGGCCCTATCACCATCGCCGAGGTAATAGGCCAGTGGTCTTTACCCCCACCAGCATTATAACGAGGCGTGCGACCAAAATCTGAAGCCACAACCACCACCATATTGTCTGAGAGACCATGGGCATCCGCTTCATCCAGCAACAACTCCAAACCGTCGAGTAGACGTTGCATCCGAATCACATGGGTAACATCGTGATTGGTATGGGTATCAAAGCTTCCAATTTTCATATTCACACTCACCGTCAGTCCTGCCCGGAACGCCGCAATCGCCATCTGCACCTGGGAGATCAAAATATTATTTGAGTTGTCCAAAGATGCGGGCAAAAAGGAATTCAAGTGGTGCAGTTCTTGTCGTCCGAGGCGCGCTTGATGCAAGGTGGTAATGGCACGTTGCTTCTTCGGCAAGTTGTGTGCTGCGTGCTGCCTGTTTAACCTCGCCTCCATCGCAGACAAAATACGACTCATCGTATTTGGCGTATGAAAATATTTGGCTTGATTGATATAAATTTCATTGACGGAAGCCATCTTCTTCATCGCATTTAAATTCGACGTTCGAATCGGCGTAAGAAGTTGCTTTGTCTCTTCGAAACCACCGTTGCTCAAATAGGCCATCGGTTTATTAGTATCGGCGGCTGCCGCGTAAAGGGCTGCTAAAGAAGGATAGGTGCGCTGTCCCTCACCGCTCCAGGCCAACATTTGTCCTGTATCATGATTGTTTGTTCCGGTTTGAATGCCGTTAAGCACATAAAGTCGATCATAAAACTTTTGAAAGAATGATTGATTGTTACCAATAGGGGCGTAATGAATGTTTCCCGCATTTTCAATCTGGGATTCTTCAAAAAGGTTATTGATAGGGCTAGGGTCATTGGCTCCTTGTTGTCCTTTTGGATCGCAGAGCATGGTCGGATCCCAGCCCCCCTCCGCCTGAATGGTAACAAGAAAGGGGCCACTAAACGGCGTCTGAGCGTTGGCAGATCTACCGACAAGAGGAGAAGTCAAAGAAATCCCCATTGCCGCCGATAATTTTAAAAAATCCCGTCGGTCCATTCTTAAACCTCCTCAAAGCTCATAGAGCATACGTAGATCTGCCAACAAATACGAAATCACTGCCCGCCAGGCCCGTATCAAATAGTTTCTATCCTTAACGATTCGATCCTCGGTTAGAATCGGTGTTCCATCCCGTGGACTTAGTCCTGGAGCACAAGCTCCCCATAAGTTGATTGATATTGAACCCGCCTCAATGGCGGTCATTCCCTCGACCCAGGTATCGTAAAACAAATCGTAAGCAATTTGGATTTCTTCATCATCGATCGCCAACTCTTCACCAAGAAGCTGAGCAAAAAGATGCTGAATATTTTGTTTTGCTTTTGCTTCGGTCAACGGATTGTTCACACCCGTGTTATTGCCTTGCGAATCATAGAACATCGGCTCATCAGTCAACTCCACATGGGGAAAGAGAAAGCGCTCCGATGCGGGCTGAATAAAATCATAGGTCGTAATTTTACACGCCATCTCCATGGCCATGCGCAGACCAACCGAAGCCATTACCCCATTGGGCTCTGTCAAGCGCTTGGTAACCCCAACCGAATCGATACCGCCGTAGGGAAAGAGATACCAACGGTCATCAAGTAACCATTTTGTCTCCGTATGCACATAGTGCCACGGCGTCCCCATGGTCGCCTCAATCTTTCGATGCAGCATTTCTGGTGGCAACAAACGCGCTGAACTCAAACTTTCCAACTCAATAACCCGCTCCGGACCAATCGGAGTCTGCAAGCCGGAGACGCGCATGAAGGGGCTCAAGAA
This sequence comes from uncultured Bdellovibrionales bacterium, assembly GCA_964013445.1. Taxonomy (GTDB): domain Bacteria; phylum Myxococcota; class XYA12-FULL-58-9; order XYA12-FULL-58-9; family JASMKV01; genus JASMKV01. Next base: position 1,933 of record CAXGWX010000034.1, read on the forward strand.
AATATCCTTAACCACCGATTTAATATTGTAGTTGCTACCCTCCAGCAGCTCCTTAAGGTGCTGTAGATAATCGCGCTGCACTTCAAAAGCTCTGAGCTTGGCGGCGTAATGTTCTTCCATAGAACTTGTCGGCGCCCGCAGCAGCTCGATTCCCGTAAAGCCGGTAAAGAGTGTACGCACCGTTGTATGGGCAAAGCGTGGGTCATTTGCCAAACGCTGAGCCACCCAAGGCAAAGACTCGAATCGCTCGGAAAATGGCAAGAGCTCATCTTCAAAGCCCGGATGCAACATGTTGACAAACCAACCATTGGCTCTTGGGCGATAACGTGCACGGTGGTCCCAGTTCTGAAATGAACCAGCCAGCGGGTCGAGTGTATTATGACAAACCGTACAAACCGGATTGTACATCGTTGGATTAAAACCTTCGATGGCTTCGATATCGATCGACGTATCCTCTTGCTCGAGCACATCCGTGCCCAAAAACATTTTGTAAACCATATAGGCGCGGTGACGGTTCCTATTGGTGTCGGTTGTAGGAAATCGCCGCAAAAACATTGTTGTGGTCAGAATCCCCGCATGCGGCAACCCTAAATCAACCTCTTGGAATTCGTTTGGGTCTAAGGGGTCATTGAATTGCAAATTAGTCACGCCATAGGAACGTGCGGAAAATGGATTCATGACCATATAGTCAGCGGTTAAAATTTCATAAAAGGGTCTGTCGTTACGAACAATATATGCCAACAAGTTAAGCGCTTCCCGTGCCACGCTCTTGTTCGTATGTGCCTTCGCCGCATCCGTATAGTCCTGTCCATCCACTGCCGCATCGAGGTCTCGGTAATAAAGAGCATCAGGATAGTCCTCGAGTTCAAGAAGTCCGGTGGCCGCATTACCCTCAAGATAGCGGTCGGTGAGCAGCAGATCGTTATAGACCTCTACCAAACGGTCGTAAAAGCCGTCCTCTTCAAGGATAGTATCGAGAATGCCGTCCAAAGCGTTCTCGCCTGAGCTCCCCACAAGAGTCGATTCCTCTGCCGTCGGCAAACGTCCTGCAAGGTTAAGGGTGGTTTTGCGCAGCATTTCCGCAGGAGAATAGAAGCTTAATCCATCCCAGTAATTGCCATCGTTTGTTGTATCAACGCATGTGCTAGGCTCCTTAAATCGAGCAACCAACTCCTGCAGCGCAGCGAACTCATCAGAGTTTGCCCCTAAAATAGCTCCTCCACCATGAGCAACGCTGGCGCTGGGTTTGAGCCATAAAAGTGATTCATCGTTAATTTCGTAGACCGCTATTTCTCGGGCCTCTTGAAAGTTCAGCTCCAAATAACCGGGTTGATTGGCATCCACGAGAACAAACTCTGAACCAGCCGCAAGCCCTCCAACGTTATGACAACCATAACAGGAGTTGAACATGAAACTATTCCATACGGAATCCTCAAAGAATTGCGCATCACTGATACAAGGTTCTTCTTCACAAATTGCCGGAGTTCCAAGATCGGAACAAAGAGCATTACAAGCCCCGCACTCCAGAAGGTCCCCATCGTCGCAGGCCTCAAATTCCGGACACCACACGCCATCACCACAGAGTGAGCCCGTCCCTTGCCCGGAACAGTCCGCGTTACAAGAGCCGCAAGCATCCGCATAGCCATCATCGCAACTTTCAAACTCAGGGCAAATCTCAATATCACCGCAAATGGAGCCACTCCCTGTTGCGCTGCAATCCACATTACAGGTTCCACATGCATCGTTGTAACCATCGTCACAAAACTCATCCCCTTCAATGATGCCGTTTCCACAAACGGATGTGATTGGCTCATTACAATTTGGTGGATTGTCGAAATACCCCAGGAGCTCTAAAAGACTTTGATATTCGTTACTCGTCTCAGCCACCTGCACACCACCACCATGGGCCAAGTCTCCCCTGGCCTTGAGCAGCAACACGGATTCACCATCCACCTCTTGAACTGCAATTTGCTCCGTCGCGAGTAAATTACTTTGTGTCTCGCCAGCCACTAAAACAAATCCACTGGCGTCAGCAACACCACCACTCACATGGCAGTTAACACAGGTTGCGCTAAAAATCGGCTGCCATATCGATGCATCAAAAAACTCTTCCGTCGAGATGCATGGCTCTTCACCACAAGCCTGACCATTACCCGGGCCACTGCAACTCGCATTGCAGGAACCGCATTCTTCTGCCTCATCCTCATCGCAACTTTCAACTTCCGGACAGACGCTCTCGTCACCACAGGTCGCTCCCGTACCGAAAGCAGAACAGTCACCATTGCAGGTGCCACAAGCATCCGTATAGCCGTCGTCACAAGCTTCAACTTCTGGGCAGACTTCCGTATCGCCACATACGGAGCCACTTCCTGCTGCACTACAATCCGCATTACAGGAGCCGCAGTCGTCCGTATAACCGTCGTCACAGGCTTCAAACTCAGGACAAATATCTGTGTCGCCACAGATCGCTCCCGTACCAGCTGCACTACAATCCGCATTGCAAGAACCGCAAGCGTCCGTATAGCCGTCGTCACAAGCTTCAAACTCATGACAAATATCTGTATCGCCACAAACAAACCCGTCTCCCCAGCCAGTGCATTCAGCGTTACAGGTTCCACATGCATCAGTGTACCCATCGTCACAAAACTCATCCGCTGCAACGATACCGTCGCCACAGATGCTCTCGCTGTTCTGTGTCCCGCCACACTCGTTTGGGTTGGCAATATAATCAACAAAGGTCTCTAAAGCGTTGGCCTCTTCGCTCTGCAAAGCGAGCACTGCCCCACCACCATGGTTTGTTTGACCTGTTGGCTTAAGTAAAAGAAGAGACTCACCATCAACTTCTTGCTCCGCCATATTCTTCAACATCGCAAAGTTATAAGCATCGGCTGTTGCTGATTCGCTCAGGTCAAAAACAAGTCCACTCGAATGGGCTATGCCCGTACTTTGATGACATGAGGAGCACTCTTGTTTTAGGAATGAGCCCCACAAGCTTTCCGCAAAATATGTCTCCAAACAATCTTCATTAGAGTTCGGCAAAACAAGAATGTCGAGCACGGTGGAGTTGGCCGGCAAAATAAGATCTGGAACAACCCTGGAAGAATTTGGTTCACTGATATTGGTTGGTGAAAGAGGATCGCTGGGCTTGAGCACGTCAACCGCCTCAAACCAACATGCGCTCAGTCCACTGGTAAACACTCCCAGACAAAGGACGAAACGACAGAGCAAACGCGCAAAAGCGTCAAAACTTGCTGACTTTATTCTATTTATTGGAAGATTAACTTCCCATCGGCGGTGCATTGCACTCACTCCGCGGGGGCTGCGGACAATTACAGGGGCTGCAATACTCTACAAAATTATCGTTTCCACCGCCCTTAAGTTGCCCCGAAAGCCTCCCTTAGGGAAAAAAACTCTATTTTATAAGATCTTAAGCGCTTAAGTGGCCGTCAGTAGCAGCAATCAAGGCGGAGCGAATTCCCGGCTCCTGCGCATTATGGCCAGCGGAACATATGATCTGCAAATCCGCCTCGGGCCAAGCGCTTGCCAATTCGTAAGCACTTTCCGCCGGACACACCACATCATAGCGCCCCTGCACAATAGTCGCTGGAATATGGCGAATGGCCTCAACATTCTCAATGATCCAGTTTTCGCTGGCAAAGAAACCACCGTGCACAAAGTAGTGGCATTCAATACGGGCAAAGGCTGCCGCAAAGCGAGCATCTCCAAAGTTTTCAATGAAGTTAGAGTCCGGCACCAACTTAGATGTGCTACCCTCCCAAATACTCCAGGCACGAGCCGCTTCCAGCCGCGTCTCTTCATCCTCAGAAGTCAATCGCCGGTAATAGGCGGAAATCAAATCGACTTGCTCTACTTCTGGAATCGGCTTTAAAAACTCTTGCCAGACATCAGGAAAAATTCGTGAACAGCCCTCCTGATAGAACCAAAGCAGCTCTTTTCGACGCAGCATAAAAATACCGCGCAATACCAGTTCCGTCACCCGCTCCGCATGTTTAATCGCATAGCTTAAAGCCAGTGTGCTGCCCCATGAGCCACCAAAGACCTGCCATTTTTCGATGGAAAAATGCTCTCGTATTTTTTCCATATCAGAGACAAGATCCCACGTCGTGTTCTCTTCTAAAGATGCATGGGGCGTGGAGCGACCGCAACCTCGTTGGTCAAAAAGAATGATTCGATACTTTTCGGGATTAAAAAATCTCCGATCGTCTGCCTTAACACCACCGCCTGGACCACCATGGACAAAAACAACCGGTTTCCCTGCCGGATTGCCACACTCTTCTATATAAATTTTATGTACCGACGAGACCTCAAGCATCTCGGTATTGTACGGCTCAATCGTTGGATATAATTCAGGCATAAGCTCTCCTCCAAATGGCTCTTTGCCTTAAACTCGTTTAATTGTCACCCCTTAGCAGGCTCATTTCCAGCATAGGGCACACATTGACATGGGCATTCGGCTGGAGGATGAATAAAGGGAGTATGAGTGACCAGGCTGCAAATGAACGTATTGAACAACTGCAACGCATTCAGAAAATTGGCGTAGCACTTTCAGCAGAACGTGACCGGGCCAGGCTCTTGGAAATGATTTTACTCGAAGCCAAAAACATCTGTCACGCCGATGGTGGCACGCTTTACCTGAGAACAGACGATGACCATTTAAAGTTCACCATTATGCGCACGGACTCCTTGAACATCGCACTTGGCGGAACAACTGGTCGGGAAATAAATATCCCTCCCTTGGCCATGTTTGACGCTGAAACGTCAGAGCCAAACCATCATAATGTAGCCACCCACACAGCTTTGCTGAAAGAGATGGTGCATATCCCGGACGCCTATAATGCCACCGGATTTGACTTTAGCGGCGCTAAAAACTTTGATGAAAAGAACGATTACCGCTCAACCTCTTTCTTAAATGTCCCCCTCATCAATTCTCAAGCTCGGGTGATTGGCGTCTTACAACTCTTGAATGCCCACGACCCAGAAAGTGGCGAGGTGTGCGCCTTTCCGCAAGAGCATCAGGATATTGTAGCTTCATTAAGTTCGCAGGCTGCGGTTGCCTTGGACAATCAGATGCTCCTCGACGAACAAAAGGAGCTTCTGGAAAGCTTCATTAAAATGATTGCTTCGGCCATCGATGCAAAATCCCCCTACACGGGCAAACACTGCGAGCGCGTTCCTATTCTTACCGAAATGATAGCCCAAGTCGCCTGCAACGCGGAAACCGGTCCACTCGAAGCCTTCAACTTGACTCCTGAGGAATGGTACGAATTGCATATTGCCGCCTGGTTGCACGATTGCGGCAAAGTGGTCACACCGGTGCACGTTATGGATAAGGCCACCAAATTGGAGAAGATCTATGACCGTATCGACCTCGTCAAAACCCGCTTTGCTGTTGCACAGCAAGAAATAGAAAAACAATATTGGGAAAATTTGGCGGAACAAAAGGATTCTAAAGAAGCGCTGCAAGAGAAACGAGATCAAGAACTTGCACAACTCAATGATGATCTGGAATTCCTTGAAGTGGCCAACACCGGTGGTGAGTTTATTCGGGACGAGGACCGGGAACGCATAGAAGCCATTGGTCAAAAAACCTGTACTTTAAATGGGCAAGAGGTAACACTTTTGTCCAAAGATGAGGTCTATAACCTGACCATCGCCCGCGGCACTCTAACCAACGAAGAACGGCTTATCATCAACGGTCATATGGTCGAAACCATCAAGATGCTTGAGGCCCTACCTTTTCCAAGGAATCTACGTCGGGTGCCTGAATATGCCGGCGGACACCATGAAAAAATGGATGGCAGGGGCTACCCCAAAGGCATCTTTGCCGGCGACATGTCTATTCCTGCTCGCATTATGGCGATTGCAGATGTGTTTGAAGCCCTTACCGCTTCCGATCGCCCCTATAAAAAAGGCAAGCCTCTTTCTGAAGCCATCAAGATTATGGGCTTCATGAAGAAAGACAATCACCTCGATCCTGATCTCTTTGACCTCTTTATTCTATCAGGAGTCTATAAGGATTATGCACGTAAGTTTCTTCCAGAAAGTCAGATTGATCAAGTCGATGAACAGGCTGCACTCGACATGAAACCAAAGGAATTTGAACTCCCTGAACAGAAGATAAGAGACGAGCGCTGGCAGGACTTTCTCGCCGAGTACCGAAACGAGCTGTCCTAATTTAGGCCAGCGGCTGCCAAGAGGGTTGCCTTCAAGGCTGCATACTTTTCGGCTTCTGAGAGGTCATTGGATGTTAAGTTATAGGTCGTGTAGTACTCGTTTTGCTCATCCAAGATAATAACATCCCGATAGGTCACATCCCACAAAGAGGAAACATCCACCCCTTCCCTATCTTGTAATAAGGGTAAATCCCGGCCATCAGCGGCAGTCTCAACTCCAGACTCATGGCCTGCTCCATTGATCCCAATAATTTGAATTTCCGAATCAGGATACTCCTCAACGATTTCCTTCTGTAAATCATCCAAGTGCCCAAACTGGGCACGGCAATAGCCTCACGTCGAATGACCAAAATACCAGGCCGAGATGCGCCCAAGATAATCTCGAGGCGAAACAAATTCCTCATAAGTTGCTGAGGTAGGATTCACATCTTCCAAAGAAAAATCCGCAACCAAATTATTAGGGTCATAGACCGCAAAAGCTATCGAGTCGGTGCCAACATTTCCATCACTGTCTGTAGCACTTAAAGTAAGGGTATGATTTCCCGCCATCAGAGATGAAAGAACAAAATAGGCCACCCCCTGCGAATTCGATGACTGGTTGTTGAGTACGCCAAAAACATTAGATCGCCATTCAAGAGTGAGTGCTTGTGGCGAATCTTCTGCATCTGCAACTTGCGCCTGAAAAACAAAAGTTTGATTTTTCGAATAGACCCCACCATCTTCTGGCGACTCTATCGACACAACCGGATTTGGACCCGCGGCCTCGTCATCGTCATCACCGTCAGCCTCTCCATCATTCCCATCATCAACTCCATCATCACCACCCTGATTATTATTTTCCTCCTGCTGCCGCTCTTGAGAATCGTTCTCCTGGGTCCCTTCGCCACCGGTGCAGGAGTAGGCCAAAAAGGCGAGCAAGAAGCCCCACAATAAAGCCAAATATCTGTTCTCAAATGCTCTCATGCCCCTAAGGGTAAAAGCTAGCAGCGGCCCTTGCAAGCATAAACCACTAAAAAGCATAGCTTTTTCATGGAGTCGGTGGGCAGAACCAAAAACTGTCAGACCCTTCCCCTATAAAGCACACCATCAACGAAACACCATCAAGGAGTAACACCGTGGAAAATTCAATCTTTTGGTTAAGTATTTTAAGTCTGGGGATTTTCGGAAAAATTAGCTACCGCAACTATAGAGCAGAGACTCTATCCGTAAGCCCAAAAAAGAGCTTCAATCATTTTGCGCTCAAGAGCGTCGCGGCCCCAGATTTTTCGACGCGGCTCAGCCGGGCAGAACACGCTTTCGCCACCCAGGCATTACGGCAGCAAATGAGTCTCACAAAAAACTAGCCTGGGAGGCAAAGTCGCACTAAGTTTGCGGCATGGCCAAAATGCCCAAACTTTTGCTGCTCTTGGCTCTATACTTTGTTCAAGGCTTGCCCTTTGGCTTTCAAGCCTCTGCCTTGCCCATTTATTTACGCACCCACGGTGTTTCCTTGAGTGCGATAGGATTTGCCGGTGCCCTCGCTTTACCCTGGCTCTTAAAAGCACTCTGGGCACCACTTGTTGACCGTTACAATTCAGAACGCTTTGGCCGCAGGAAATCCTGGATTCTGCCCATGCAATTCTTTCTGGCTCTGACCTGCGGCTTGGCTGCGCTCCTTGACCCAAACACCCAATTGGCTCCCCTGCTCGCTTTGGTCTTCTGCATGAACCTTTTTGCCGCCACCCAAGACATTGCGGTGGATGGATTGGCTGTCGATCTGCTCAGCGAGGATGAACTCGGACCGGGCAATGCGGCACAGGTTGTGGGCTATAAATTAGGAATGCTGACCGGTGGTGGACTTCTTGTTTGGTTAAGCCAACACATCGGCTGGCAGGGCCTCTTTCTAACCATGGCCATTCTCGTATCCCTGGTTTGGATCATTGTTTTTCTTTTTAAGGAGCCACCAAGTTCAGCACAGAAGGAAGAAACAGGCAGCAGTTTTCGCGCTATTTTTGCAGCTTTGCGCGAAAGCCTACGCATTCCCAAACTGGGCTGGGTTCTGGCGGTCATTGCAACCTATAAAATTGGTGAGTCGCTTATCGATCGTATGTTTAAGCCCTTTTTGGTCGACGTTGGTTTTGATGCGGCCCAAATCGGGCTTTGGGTTGGCTCCTATGGCATGGTTTTTTCAATTTTAGGCTCCTTAAGTGGCGGTCTTCTTGCCAGCCGTTTGCCGATCATCACCGCCCTCTTCCTAACTGGAGTCTGCAGAGTCATTCCTTTGGGCGCGGAAACCGCCCTCACCCTCTTTGAACCGACAGCAATACACGTCATCCTGGTGACTTGTGCAGAGCATTTCTTTGGTGGAGCCCTTACAACCGTCGTCTTCGCCTTTATGATGAGCAAAGCGGATAAGCGGATAGGTGCCACCCATTTTACCTTGCTCGCAGCGGTGGAGGTCCTCGGCAAATCTCCGAGTTCATGGCTCTCCGGCGTACTTGCGGAAAGCTTCGGCTACACCTCCGTATTTGCTTTTGGCACCAGCGTCTCCCTGCTCTTTCTCTTACTCTTGCTTCCCTTGCGCCACGGGAGCGCAAACCGGACCTGACTTGCAAATTCTGAATAGCTTGTTAGAAGGGCCCGATGATTCGCTCTCAAATATTACCTCTACTTCTCCTAACCCTAAGTTGCGGTGGCGGAACTCATGGAGAAGCCTTGGGCACCGTATGTGATGAATACGCCAGCGAATACATATGCACCAACTATGTGGGTTCAAATTACCGGGGGCAACATCTCTTAGAGCACTGTCCAAATGGCACCATAAGCGACTATTGCCCCGCCGGCAGCAAAGAAGGCGAATGCATATTCAAAGAGGGCACGAGTGACGAAGCGATCATCTACTATTACGTTCGACCCGACAGTTCAGCGCAGCTCACGCAAATTCTCTGTGAAGACGCTGGCGGCAGCTGGACAAGTGCCCCGGAAGTCTAGACAACCCTGCGATGTAGGTGGGAATCGCACCTTAAAAGTCGCAAGAAAAAAGTTGCTTTTTACCTGGAGCTGACTAAGACTCCTCGTCATGCTCAAGTGGTACGCGTCCCTTACGCTTCTGATGTGCACTCTGTTTTTGATGGCTTGTGGTTCCGGGCCGAGCCGCAGAACCTACGTTCAATCTGTTGGCTGCGATACTCGCGGCAGCGACTTTGATTACTGCACCGACTATCTGGGACAGCGCTATCGCGGAAAAAACATGCTTAGCATCTGTACGGAGGGCGCCATCATTGATGAGTGTCCGAAACGCAACGTCGAGAGCCGCTGTAGTTTTTATCCGGAAAGTCCTCAGGAAGCGGTTATCTATTATTACCTGACTCCCAACAGTGCCCCTGCAATTTCTGAAAGCTCTTGTGAACTTGCGGGCGGTATGTGGCTCAACGGCTCTGCCCTTTAGGCAGCAACTTTTCTCCACGCACGCTGCAACCATAAGAGCGAGCCAAGACTCAGACTCCAGCAGACCAGCATCAACAATGCAGCGCTTTGACTTGGAATCAAAAAATAAGCCATGCCACCGTAAACCAACAAGACAAGTAAACGGGAAACTTCGCTTAAGGGTGCCCAGGACTGTCCTTCAACAAGTGCGGACCAGCTCACCATGGTCAGAATTAAAAACATCGCCAGTGAGGCTTTTAGGCTCATGTCGATTTCACCCTCGAAGAGCAACAACCAGGTCATAACGATGGTTAAAGGCGCAAGCTGAAAAAACAAATAAGGATGCATCCCTTTGTTGTCCCGGTCGTAGTCCCGACCTTCCGGCGGAAACTCAGGAATCACTTCACCTTTCCCCGGCTCCCAAGCCGGTGGCGCAAACCATAAAATGAGCTTGTGAAGACCTTGCATCTCGAATGAACGCTGCAAAAGGTCAGCAAAGGGTTGCACATTAGCCCAAAGTGGATTCCAGGTTTTCACAGGCTTAAGGATACCATAGGTGGGCTCCTCCTCTTCCAATTGAAAAGTCCCAAAGAGCCGATCCCAAACAATAAAAACCCCACCGTAATTTTTATCCAAATACTTTTCCTCAACCCCATGATGCACCCGATGGTGGGATGGTGTATTCATAAACCACTCGAAAAAGCCTAACCTGTTGACCAGCCGAGTATGTAACAAGAACTGGTAAAGTAAATTAAATGCAAAAGAGGTCACAAACACCATTGGTGGAATCCCCAACAAAGCTAAAGGAATATAGAACACCCATGAATAGAACTGCGTGAACCAAGGCTGCCGTAGGGCCACCGCAAAATTATAATCTTCACTTTGATGATGAACCACATGGGTTGCCCAAGCAAAATTCACCCGATGGGAAAAGCGATGGTACCAATAGTAAAAAAAGTCCGCCCCAATAAAACCCACAACCCATGTCCAAAGCGAATCTGAGGCCCAAGTAAATAAACCAAAATTTGTAGAGACCGCCGTAAAGATAGCGATTTTGAAAATCTTCGCAAAAAGCCCAATGATTTGCTCCCCCACCCCGCAGCCAAGATCAACCAAAGCATCATTGAGACGATAAACCTGACGCTTTTGCAGGTGGGCAATAAAGAACTCGACCGCCATAAACAGAAAGAAAAGGGGTACGGCAACGCCGATCGGATTTAAGGTCATCTGGGGGCTCCAGGATGTTGTTCTCATGCCAACAAAGGCATGAAAGTCAGGGGCGCCTGCCTATAAACATAAAAAGTATAGCTTGAAAAGCTTGAAAGTTGAAGACTTGCCGACTACCCTTGCCGATATGCCCCGATATAATGCACGCCTTCCTATCCTGGTGATAACTCTGCTTTTTGTCGCCTGCGAAGAGTCCCCCACTCCACCAAGCACACTCGTCGGTGCCCCTTATACAACGGACACTAAGTTCATTCGGGATGCGGGCGGTGCAGCAATTTTGCTGCGGGGCACAAACATATCTCAGGTATCGAAAAAGGCCCCCTATCATCCAACCCATATGGATGAAGACGGTGCTCTGGAGACTCTGAATGCGCACGGCCCCCTGGCAATACGCTACTTAACATCCTGGGCAGCCATCGAGCCGGAAGAAGGCAGCTACGATGAAGAATACCTGGCTGGATTGAGCGAACGGGTGAAACGTTTGGCCGACGCCGGACATTATATTGTTCTCGATTTACATCAGGATGTCTTTGGTATCGGTTTTGTTGGCGGCAATGGCGCACCGGTTTGGGCCTGCGATCAAAGTTATTATGACTCCTATGAAAAGCCCGATGGGCCTTGGTTCCTTGCCTACTTCGAGCAGGAGATTAAAGACTGTTACGACCATCTCTTTGGCTCAGAAGAATTGCTGATGAAGATGGCAAAGGCCTTAAGGAAAGCATCAGAAGTCGTTAAAGAAGCGGTCGGTGACCAATTGATTGGTATCGATTTAATGAATGAGCCATCCAATGGTAACAGAGACTTTAGCGACTTCGATCCCAACTATCTGCAACCCTATTACTTCATGGCCGCCGAAGAACTCAAACATCTCGACGTGGTACTGCTCTTTGAACCTAATGCCTTTCACAATATCGAAGAAGCGATGAACTTTACACAAGCGCCGGCCAATGGTGTTTATGCGCCACACTTTTATCCAGCGGAAGGAGAAATTGGCGCCTACAGCGGCGACATTGATTATCTCGACACCTATCTCTATCTCTCCACCAGCGAAGCCAAAATCTTAGAAACCCCCTTGGTCTTCGGCGAGTTCGGTCCCTGGGCCAGCGATCCAAAAGCCATCGACTTCATTCGTGACTTCTATGAACTCATCAACAGAGAATTTGCCGGTTCGTTTCACTGGGAATATTCGGAACGCACAAGCCGCTCTCCCATCAACGAGATATGTTTGGAGAAAGAGTGTCCCAAAGAACTTTTTACACCCCATCCAAGACGGGTCGCCGGAACGCCAAAGAGCTACAGCTTTAATCCTGAGACCGCGACCTTAAATCTCTGCTACAACGAAACAGCTGCCAGTTTGCCAACGGAAATCACTTTGCCCGAGAGCTGGTATCCGGCCGAGCTAGACATCACTGTTTCAGATGGCACTTATGAGCGGGACGGACGAATCCTCAAGTATACCCACGATTATCTGCAAGAGGAACATTGTATTGAGGTTAAGCCGGGAAGCAATGAATGAGTGCGCTGGCACCCGATGGCCGACGTCCGATAACCGATAGCCGATAACCGATGGCCGATAACCGATAACCGATAACCGATAACCGACTATCGATGGCCGATGGCCGATAGCCGATGGCCGATGGCCGATGGCCGATAACCGATGATCGCTAATCCCCTACCGGTGGATAAATTCGTCGAAAATTCGAGCGCAACTTCGCTGCTAAGGTATCCGCCGCAAGCTGTAGAGCTTTAAGTTTGGCTTCTTCTTTATCCGTCGCCCGTTCCGTATAGCCATTGCCCGAAAGTTGTACGGCCAAATTGTTAACCTCGCCACCATTGGGTTCTAAAACTTTGAGATTACCATTTGCGGCGTGAATATATTCGGTACGATTGGCCACTTTTTCCCAGTTGACCATATGCTGCTCCATATCGCCGCGAATGACGATGGCTTTAGGGTCGAAACCTTTTTCCAAAACCCGAAAACCACGACCTTTGAAGAATTCGCTTAAGTTGCCATTAAAACTTGTCAGCACCCGCTTATCCGAACAAAAGACCCCAAGCTTAATTGGGTAATTATTACGCACCTTGTCACGCAAAGCATCAAGCTTATCCTTAAATGCAATCAGTTTTGCCGCAACCGCTGAACTCGCATCCAAAAGGTCCATGACAATAACGTCGGTCTCAATATCAAAGCCGAACTGGTAGGCTTCGAGCAATTCCTTATAGGCCCCAAGCGCATTATCCTTAGCAATTTCTTGCGCGGCGCGCCCAATGCGCTTCTCGACTTCGCTTAAGGACTCATTGATCCTATCGGCGAGTTTGTTGGCCCAAGCCACACGGTTTACGGTGACCCCAACATACTGACTCTTGGTTTCCTCATCACGAAAAGAGACCTGAACATTGATATCGTCTACCTTGACGTCCGAACGAACCTCGATGGTTTGTTGCGCCACATTACGCTCCTCATCCGCTAAACCACCAACACTGGCCACTTGCCAGTCGACGGAACGGGATGAAATCTCAGAATAAAAGAGCTTAGCGATACGCGCTTGCGCATCCCTGGTGGCCAGCTCAATATCCCGCTGCACATCAGGGGTGGCGGGAGCCATACCTACCATGGAAATCTGCCGAGCTCGAATGCCCTTAATCTCCCTGGTCCATGTCGGTGCAGGCCCATCATCCCAGTGATAGTTTGGCCCGCAGGACAGGGTCGAAAAAATAAGACCGGTAAAGACTAAATATAAAATACGCTGCATCATCTTGTGGTTTTCTCCAGTGCCATGAGAATTTCCTTCGACAAGTTCGCCACTGCCCTCTCAGTGACGATGCCCAAGAGTTGGTCGGGAGTAGGTGGTGGACTTTGATTCGTACCATAAGCGCGGGTGACCGGATCCGCGTTGACCGCACGCTCATCCCCTTCAAATTCATAGTAGGTGGCTTCCCGAGATTCACTCTCCACGGTCTTACCAGAATAAAGATCCGCTTTGCCGCTCAGATCAACAATACGCAACGCCGCACTCACACTCGCCTTTGTGGTTCTACGCAAGAGCCGATAACGGGCCGAAACAATTTGGTTCTGCACCCCGCCAAGAGGATTTTTTAGAGTCTCTTTGTATTTATTTTGCCGCGGAATGGGCCGCGAGGCGATTCCACTTTGCAGGGGCTGCCACTGACTGTCATGTTTTGTGATCCGCAAATCCACAACCAGTCTCGCGTTCTTCACCTCCGATGAGCCGGGAACCAATCTTATAAGCTCTCTATCCGCCGCATTAATCTTCTCAACCAATTCCGCACTAAAACGCTGACAGTATTCATGCCCTACGCCAGTGCAATTTAAGCCGACAACAATATTCTGCTGCAGTCGTTGACGTTCCTGCTCGTAGCGTTTGTCCAACTCCCCATTATCCGGGTCCAAACTTAAAGCCCGCCGCAAGAGTTCAAGCTTCTTGAAACCCCGCTTGCCCGCCGCTTCCGCCTCATCCACTTCAAGGAGTGCGGCATCTCGCGCCTTTTTACGCAGCTTCGCAACACTGCGTGCCGTCCCTTCTGTCGACCAGGAGCCCACATTCCAGCGCTGGGATTCGCGAATCAAATGCTCTTTCTGGATGGCCAGCCCTAGAGCCCGCTCGTAATCCTTTTTATCTTCCGCCTTAGAGATATCCGCATCCAGATTACGAAATGCCACATCCAATGCCCGCTCAAGAGCCTTTTGTGCCTCCGCATCATCCCTGTTCCGTAGGTAATGGTAACCGTAGTAATAGGCGGCAATCTGATAGCGCCCGGAAGCTGTATACTTCTCACCGGTCGAGGCCAGGGATGCACAACCACCCATTAAACCTATGAGGGAAAAAATAAGAAGTTTTTTCACTGAGAACTCTCCACCACGTAGACAATATCATTCTTATTAAAAGCCACCGTATAGACCTGACCTCCCCCGTCTCCATTCGCCCAAATATAGGTGAAGATAACTCGTCCCTCCGTATCCACCGAGCGTCGTTTCGGCTGCCCCAACTTATGCAAGACATCCTTCTTTGTATCGTGGCCAATCTTTATCGCACTCGCAGGGTCAACCTTAAACTTCGCCCCCAGGCGTAAAGATGAACAGCCCGCCCCCAAGCTCAGGGCGACACATACGACGATTCCAACACTTATTTTTTTCCACAACATGGTGCTTCTCCTACTCCACACGTTTAATCGTTTGTTGACTCATGACTTTCGGTAACTCTTTATAGACCGCACGCAAGAGAGTATCTTTCCTGGCCAAGGCATTTCGACGAGGCCTTCCTTCCGGTCCCGCGTCCGCAATCTTACGCTTGGATTTAATCTCCTGGTTACCCGTGTACTCGAAATATTTTGCTTCCGACTTCTTTTCTACTTCACCGGAAAAAGCCACCACATATTTCTGCTGTCTTAAATCACTTAAGACCAGAACATAGGGGATAGCTGCTTTTTTGGTGCGCTTATAATAACGAAAATCACCTTCGACCTGATCCCAAACTTTTTTCTTAATCACTTTAGGCTGTGGGGGCTTCTTTCCCGCCTTGCGTGCCTTATTAATTGCCTTTTGATTTGGTTTAACCGTAATTTCATCAACGATTTGATTGCCGTTTCTATCTCTTCGCGGCACCCAATCGTGGAAAGCATCCCGTTTGTATAGAACCCAGCCGGTGTCATGATGTTTTGGCTCAGCCAGGAAAACATAAAGCATCGCACTGTGGCGCTCGTGCCCCTTATCGACAATTTCCAGGAGCTCTGGATGATAGGCGGTTATGGTCTCGCGCAAATCGCCCAAGACATCCTGGGTGCCCACATAGGAATGGGTTCCGGCCCGCAATTCCGCATAGTGCTTGAACTTCTGCAGCAGATTATCACAGGTTCGGGCAATATAGTCATCCTCGCCACCAATAGCCTGCAACTGTCTGCAGCGTCGCAAATCGTTGGGCTTGGCATTAGCCCGATTCGAGCGGGAATCTAAATCCGTAATCAGTTCATCTCGGGCATTAACCAATATCTTTTTGGTTTCTCTGACCAAATCATCAGGCTCTTCACCAGGCAGCTTGAACTGCTTTGCCCTTAACGCACTGTCTGTAAGCAAAGTGATGGCTGGGATAGCCATATAATTGTGTTTGGAATCTTTAAGCTGATTGATCTCCCGACGCAGCTCAAATTGACGCTGCTGTTGCGCCATAATCATCGCATCACGCAAAGCCGCATCATCCGGTTCCAAAACCAGACCCGCATCAAAATATTCAATGGCTGTCGCCAACTTGCCTTGTCCCAAATAGTCATTTCCTGTCGCCAAATGACTGGCGGTACAAGCTGAAAATGAAACACAAAAAAGAGCCAGAAATAGTCTTCGCATGGGCTTAGGTGTACCCTCTTTTGCCGCAAATCTCAAAGGCTTTTGCGGCTACTTAGGGCAACACCACACTCGCCCTGATCTCATCGATCAGATGGGCTTGAGCCTCGAATTGGCTTATCACATTGGTTCCCAAGAGCTCGTAGAGCAGCGTACCTTTAGCGGTCATCATATGGCGGCGGCGCACCCGCATTATCTTTGGGCGCAGGCCCGCGCTTAAGGGCACATCGTGCTCCATATCAAAATCCAACCAGGATAAACCGCCGGCTTCAACTTCCTGTATATCGTAGAGTTTA
Organism: uncultured Bdellovibrionales bacterium; assembly: GCA_964013445.1. GTDB lineage: Bacteria > Myxococcota > XYA12-FULL-58-9 > XYA12-FULL-58-9 > JASMKV01 > JASMKV01. The sequence goes on from CAXGWX010000034.1 coordinate 18,411, forward strand.
AGGCCGGGAATTTGTTGGGTACGCAATTCGTCGCGCACCTGGCTCGCCGCCTCGTTTAAAGACTTGTGTTTAAAGAGGCGCTGCATGAGCACCACATTAAAACGAAAGTCGTCTATTTTTTCTGCTGCCCGCAGGACAATGGTAGAACGGTCCTGCCAATCTTGCGGCACCTCAATTTGGAGGCCATTATAATCATATTGCGCCATAAGTTTTTTCCTTTGGCCTACTCTAGAGGCCAAGAAGGGACGGGTCAATCATCGAAATCGGTCATCGGAAATCGGAAATCGGTCGTCGGTTATCGGGACATCGGCCATCGGTTATCGGTTTTCGGCCATCGGTCATCGGCTATCGGTTATCGGCTATCGGTTATCGGT
>CAXGWX010000035.1:0-18463 GCA_964013445.1 uncultured Bdellovibrionales bacterium
CCAACAGTAGGATCTCCCTCAGGGCCACCCATACCATTTCCACCGCAACCGATAATATACTCGCCCGTCGAAAGCTGTGCCATACGCGTCTGCGGACGCCAGAAAGGCTCAACCGGATAGCCCGGAGGACCATCGAGGGAGCCAACCAGTTCAAACCAATCCTTGGATATTTTGGCAATAGCACCTGGTCCAACCGGCAGCATTTTATCCATCTCAGAGTTGTACATCAGGTCCTGAGTCGTCACATAAATATTCTCTTCATCCATCGCCATTTGGTCCATACCTGGCAATGCTTGCTCGCCTTCCCCATAGACCATTCCTGTGCTCATCGGCATCAAATCAATCACCGTATAAAGCTTATCCGTATCAACCTCCCAAACGACAAGATGGGGCACTTTCTGACAAGAAATGATGATTCGGTCATTACTTAAAGGCAAAGCATCAACCGGCATACACTCGCTATCAATGCTCAACTTCGCCCCCAAACTCAGGTCCGCTTCAATAAATTGTACCGTTGCCGCATCAGGGGTTTGGTCAAGAATAATGGCCCGGTCCTCGAATCGCCGTAACACACCGACACCTTCGTATTCCAGCACCGCTTTATCCACACATTCAGGTTGACCTACGGTAAACGCATCCAAGGCCATCCGACCTTCTGCTGTTTTTGATAAAGCCAGCCCCACTCCGGCACGTAACCGACTTATGGGCTGACACTCAACGGAGTCTCGCTCCGTATCGTTGTTTAAATTGAGTTGCCCGCAGGCAATAAGAAAGGCCACCATGGAAATGGGGGCAAGTTTCCAGGACATACTTCTCTCCTTCGAGAAAACCTTAAAAAGGTCTATGTGTATGCCAGAATTTTTTCGACAATCCCTGATGCCTCAAAGCCAAAGTGCGCAAAGCACTCTTCTGCGGGAGCGGAAAGACCAAAGCTATCAATAGAAATTGACAGTCCTTTTGTACCTATCCATCTTTCCCAACCGAGCGATACACCCGCTTCGACCGAAACACGCAAGTAATCACCGTCTGGCAATACTTCGTCCTGGTAATCATCGGGTTGTTTGGCAAAAAGTTCCCACGAAGGCATAGAAATAATGCGAGAAACGATCCCATGACGTTCTTTCAGGACTTGAGCCACCTCAACGCAAAGGGAGACCTCGGATCCGGAAGCAAGCAGCGCAATCTTAAAATCCTGATTATCATCAAGCACATAGGCTCCTTTGGAGACCATATTGGCCTTGGACCCGGCCAAAACCGGTAAATCCTGCCGGCTTAAAACCAATCCTGATGGGCCCTCACGATGCTGCATTGCCCAGCTCCAGGCACCTGCTGTCTCGTTCGCGTCTGCTGGACGCAGCAGCGTAAAATTGGGCATGACACGCAGAGACATGAGGTGCTCGACGGGCTGATGGGTCGGCCCATCCTCCCCTAGTCCAACAGAGTCATGGGTCCACACTGAAATCGTTGGCAAACCACTCAAAGCGGCCAGGCGCAAAGACGGCCGCATATAATCTGCGAAGCAAAAGAAGGTGGCGTTAAATGGAATGAGACCGCCGTGATAAGCCATCCCATTAGCAATTGAAGCCATCGCATGCTCACGTACCCCAAAATGAATATTTCCACCTGAGCCATCGCTGCCGGAAAAAGAACCTGCGTCCGCAAGCCCGGTCTTCGTCGAACAGGAGAGGTCCGCATCCCCGCCAAAAAGCCAGGGCACTTGCCCCGCGAGCGCATTAAGAATCTTTCCTCCCGCGCTGCGTGTGGCAATCTTCTCTCCCGCATCCCAAGAGGGCAAAGTTGAATCCCAGCCCTCGGGCAATTGGCCGCTTTGGGCTTGCTCCCAAGCCTTCGCCAATTCCGGCTCGTCTTTTTGCAATACGCTTAAGGTCTCAAGCCAGGCATTTTCTGCCGCCTCTCCGCGCTCTAAGGCCTGCCCCATATGGGCAGCAACGTCCGCTGGCACAAAGAATCTTTCCTTATGGGGCCAGCCCAGATTTTCCTTGGTCTTTTCCAACTCCTCATCACCCAAAGGTGAACCATGAACGGAAGATGTGCCCGCCTTGCCCGGCGAACCATAACCAATGGTTGTCTTCAACTCTATAAAGGAGGGCCGGTCTGTTTCCGCTTGCGCAGTTCGAATCGCATCTCCGATGCCAACCAAATCGTGATCTCCATCCTCGATGCGCTGGGTATGCCAACCGAAACTTTCAAAACGCTGCATTACATTTTCATTGAAAGTGATGTCCGTAGGCCCATCCAAAGAAATATCGTTAGCATCATAAAGAAAGATGAGCTTGCCTAACTTGAGATGCCCCGCCAGAGAACCGGCTTCCGAAGCAATCCCTTCCATGAGATCACCGTCGGAAACAAACGCATAGGTATAATGGTCCACAAGCTGATGACCTGGACGATTAAAGAGATGGGCTAGCCGACGCTCTGCCATCGCCATACCCACCGCATTTGCCACTCCCTGACCAAGAGGGCCGGTCGTGGCCTCGACTCCCGGGCATAAAAAGCTTTCCGGGTGACCAGCTGTTTTAGCCCCCAACTGGCGAAAGCGCTTTATCTCTTCAAGACTCACATCGTAACCACTCAGGTGCAGAAGGCTATAGATCAGCATTGAACCGTGTCCCGGCGATAGAATAAACCGATCACGATTGGCCCAACTCGGATTCTTTGGGTTATGGCGCAAAAAATCCTGCCAAAGGACATAGGCGGCAGGCGCTAAGCCCATTGGTAAACCGGGATGACCTGAGTTCGCATGTTGAATCGCATCAATTGACAAAGTGCGAATCGTATTAATCGACAGCTGTTTGATATCCTGCTCGCTCACCAACATTATCCTTCCTCCTCTAAAACACGGTCCAGAAGACCTTTTAAGTATTCGAATCCCTCGACAGGTTGGGTCTTAAAATGGCAGCGCAAAACACGACGCCCATGTGCTTCCAGAGTTTGCATATCCCCTGCTGCTTGCGCCGCCTTCAAGACAGAAAAAGAAAAGTTTTTTCCTGGAATAGGAAAGTCGACTTCATCCTCACAGGTCAGCTGTATGAAATGACCATTATTGGCTCCACCTTTATAGAGCTGTCCAGTTGAATGCAAAAACCGAGGCCCATAACCAAGGGTTGTCAACCAGCCATGAGACTTAGAGAGAGATTCTCTTAGGGCCTGAGTCCCTAAAGCGGAATCCTCACTGTACGGTAGATAGGCCAGAATTCCCACGAATTCTCCTGGCCCTATTCGGCCGATAAATGCGCGCAAAATATCCGCCACGTCACCGGGCTCCGCTACCAGATCCCAATCCATCTTGCCATAAAGGTCTATTTCGTCAGTCCCAACCAACAACTCCTGCTTTGGCAATGCGGAGTTCTTCTCATATTCCTCAAGCAAAGTGCCAGTGATGAGCTTACTCTCCGTAACATTCGGTTCGTCAAAAGGATTCACCCGGAGAAATGCTCCAGCCAAGGCGGTTGCCATTTCCCAGCGAAAGAACTCCGCACCAATTTGGTGCGGCTTATCCAAAACAATCGTCAGACACGGTGTTCCATTTCCGATGTTGGTGCCCTGCTCCTCCAGCACCCGCTCCACCTCTTCCTTGGAACCAATGGCGACAATCATGCGGTCATTTTCACCCGCCGCAAACTCCCTAAGTTGCGCTCCTGCAATAGGTACAATCCCCTTGCCCTCCTTACCCAAACTCTCGGCCACAAGCTGCTCAATCCATAATGCAAAGGACTTGAGGGAATCACCTACCGCCAGACAGAGCTTATCCCGCCCTTCATCGAAGGCCGCAGCCATAAACACCGCCAGCTCTAATCCCGGATTATCCCTGACTGGCACCTGCGAAGCCTTCAGCATCAAGTCCACCCGTTCCATATAGGACTTAAAGTCAAAACCAAGACAAAGCGCAGGAAAAAAACCAAAATAGGAAAGGGCTGAATAGCGCCCACCAATATCCGCGGGGTTTTCCAAACAATAGTCGAAGTCGTCTTCCTTGGCCAAAGCCACCAAAGAAGTCCCCGGATCGGTGATGGCAACAAACTTTGTCGACGCATCCGCCAAAGTTCGACAATGGGCATAGAGGGATAGCACTTCAATGGTGCCACCGGACTTTGAAGCCACCAATACGATGGTCCTGGACCAATCGAGGTCTTTTGTGAGTTCGGCTATGGTCAGAGGGTCGGTGGTATCCAAAACATGCAGTCTTAGCCCTTCATTGTCGTCTGCAAAAATATCCGCAAGCACCAAAGGGCACAGACTTGAGCCACCCATACCTAAAAGCAATACATCTCGATAACCATCCCTGCTTGCTTCCTCGATCCATCGGCGAAGAGACTCAAGGTTTGCCTCTAAGCGCTCAACGGAATCGAGCCAACCAAGCCGCTGCCCTATTTTATCTGCGGTTTGCTTCTCATTGCTCCATAAGGAGGCATCTTTATCCCACAAGCGCTCAACAAGCCTTTCACTTTTGGCGCGGGCAAAACTGTCCTCAAACCTTCCTGGCGCGGAGACGACTTCTGTTTCTGCTAAGCTAATCATGAACCACCTGCTGCTTAGGCCCCTTATTGCAGAGAAGAGCTGAACAAAACCCCAAAATGGACAAAGCCTCGAAATTTTTGCTCCCAACCGTATCAATGCTTGCTTTTTGCGTGAACCTGCTTTAGCAGCAGACATTATTCGCTCAACGCTTGAAGGAGCAGCCATGTTCAGATTTTTTCGCCGCCTTTTTCTTTCGGTTGTATTCAGTATCATTGCGCTTGTCTTACTCATTGTGTTTGTCCGGCCGAATATTGGTCCCAGCGTTTCTCAAGACAGCATCCTCTATCTCAAGGTAAGCGAAGAACTCAGCGAAGCCGCTGGACCTAATTTCTCAGCCTTGCTTAGTGGCGAAGCGAGCTTAAGCCTGCACGAAATGACTTCCAGCATCCGCCATGCGGCTGAAGATGAGCGTATTTTAGGTCTTCTCCTTGACGTGCGTGCCGATAGCTTCAGCCTGACGCAAGTTCAAGAAATTGCGGCGGCCATGGAGGTCTTTCGAGGCAGCAATAAACCCTCATGGGCCTATCTCGAAACCGCCGGTGAGTTTTCCAGTGGCACCATGGCTTACCTGCTTGCCCTCTGCGCCGATAAAATCATGCTGGGACCGGTCGGCGACGTCAATCTGGTCAATGCCCGGGCGGAAGTACCATTTTTTAATGAAACTCTGGAACGCCTTGGCATCGAGCCAACCTTCGAAAAACGCCACGCCTACAAAAATATGGCCAATACCTTCACCCATAGAGAGTTCAGTCCTGAGCACCTCGAAGCCCTTAAAGCGCTGGTAAACGATTTACAAAACTATATTGTCACCAGGATAAGCGAGCGCCGCAGCAAGACCACAGAAGAGGTGAACACTTGGTTTGCAAAAGGTGTTCTCACCGCGGAAGAAGCAAAAAACAATGGCTTGGTGGATGCCCTGGGCTATTTCGACGAAATATACGAGCAATTACCCAAACCAGAACTGGAAGATGACCACTGGCTTTCAGCGGCCGAATATTACTACGCACTGAAAAGCAAAAAGGATGGACCTCGATTTGCTTTTGTTGTTGCCGACGGACAAATCATGCGCGGCGAAAGTGTTGATGACCCCTTTGGTGGGCAGCGAACCGTGGGCTCCAGCACCATCGGTAAAGCCCTGCGACAAGCCCGTAAGGACGGGGTCAAAGGTGTACTTCTGCGGGTTAACTCGCCCGGCGGCTCCTATCTGGCCAGCGATATTATTCGTCGGGAAATCATTCTCACCCGCAATGCGGGTATCCCAGTGGTTACCTCCATGGGCGGAGTCGCAGCCTCCGGTGGCTACTTTATCGCCATGGGCTCGGACCATATCGTTGCCAGCCCCAGCACCATCACCGGCAGCATCGGTGTACTCGCTGGACAGTTTTCCTTACGCAAGTTCTTACATAAGTGGTTTGGCATCAACTTTGACCGCTACGAAAGCTCACCCGAGAGTCCCGCTGCCACTGCTTGGCTGGATCCGCCGGATGAAGGTCGCAAGAATCTTATGAAAGAAAGCCTGGACCGAATTTATCAGGATTTTGTTGAGAAGGCCGCCAAAGACCGCAAGAAGAGCTTTGAAGAAGTGCATAATGTCGCCCAGGGTCGGGTCTGGACCGGCCAACAAGCCCAAAGCAACGGGCTCATTGATTCCGTAGGCGATTTACGACTGGCCGTCGACAAGCTTAAAGAGCTCGCGAAAGTTGCCACCGATGTTGAGCCAATTTTAGAGTACTACCCCGCACCCAAAAGCCCCTTAGAGATGATTGCAGAGAATCTGCCTCTGCAAAGCCAGGCACCATCCTGGTCTGCCATCACGAAAATGCTGCAAAACACTCTTCGTGATGCCAATCGTCCAAAAGTACTTTTGGCCCCGACCTTCGATATCCGCTAAGCCACTGAAAAGCACTCTTTATTACCAAGATCGCCTAAGCATATTAATCTTGAGAATGGCTTTCATTATTATTATTAATGTGCTAGTATAAGGGCCGATGATAGTATGTCTTTGTGAAGCGGTCTCTGACCGCAAAGTTAAAAATCTAGCCCAAAATGGAGTCGACAATCTTAGGGACCTCGCCCGCTGCTGCGGCGCCGGTTCACAGTGCGGCACCTGTCACAAAGACCTGCATCAAATCCTCAACGAGCATCGTACCCTTGACAAGAGTCCCATCTCTGGGCATGGCCTCATTGCGGTATTGCCTCAAGTAGGCTAGTTACCGAACATTATTTTCTTTAACAGATTTAAAGGAGAAAAGTATGCCTAAGAGCGTGACCTCGCAGAGTGTTGTACGTGTATTGAACGAAGTTCTTTGTGGTGAACTCACCGCCATCAACCAATATTTTTTGCACGCTGAAATGTGTAAAGACTGGGGTTATGACCGTCTCTATAAAATTGTCCGTAAGGAATCCATCGACGAAATGAAGCACGCCGAAACCCTTATGGAAAGAATTCTCTATTTGGGCGGCATTCCAAATGTGCAGAAACTCGACAAAATCAACATCGGAGAAACTGTCAAGGAACAGTTGGTTTCGGATTTAGCGCTGGAAAATCTTGCCCTGCCCCGCCTCAACAAGGGCATCGAGGTCTGCCGTGACGAAAACGACAACGGCACCCGCCAACTGCTCGAAGAAATTCTTCGCTCTGAAGAGGAGCACGTGGACTGGCTCGAAGCTCAACTTGAACTTATAGAACAGGTTGGGGAACAGAATTATTTGTCGCAACAAATCGTCGAAGAGGAATAAAGGGGATAGAAACGATGACAAGAGTTCCAGGACAAGAGCAAATCAGCAATATATTCCTGGCCTTGGCTCTCTTTTTGGGTGCCCACGGCTGCGGGGATGAGAGCTTGGGTAAAACATTTGTTCCCGATCCGCCGTCGGAGCCAGAGGAAGGCGATCTCATTCCGGTTGCAGAAGGAGACAAAATACACTTCTCCTTTGCTTTAACCTATCGCCCCACCACATCGGCCAACGAAGAAAATGTCCTTGATGGCGAAATTCAAAAAGTGGGCAATTTGTGTTTGAAAGTCACTGATGTTCAAGACACGGCGACAGAAGACTATGCTGGTGCCAGTGAAACCAAAATTATCGCCGATACTCGTGCCGTAGGTACCCAGGGTTCGACAGCCATTGTCACCACCCCTGACGATATGAGTGGCAGTGAAGTCGATGCGACCCTTGACGAGCTGTGGATCAACAAACTGGTTGTGAAGAGCGAAGGGCATGGCTTATCCAGTGCGGCAAGCAAAACCTACAACACCCGTAATGCTCCCCGCCCATCGACTCAGCTAAATTTAAACTCTTTACCATTTTTCGATGTACGCAACTCAGAGGATTTAAGCTGGGGTGGCTGGGACACCTATCAGGACGGTAACAAAACATTTACCAATGACCTCTTCGTTTATTTTACGGAAAACTTTTTACCCTCCGACTCTGGTTTTTTTACTTCCGCAAACTTTGAGTCATCAAGCAAAGCTGGACTCAATTGCGGTGACTCAGCAAGCGTTACAGAGTGCCAACCCAACTCCGGTTGCTACTGGAACTCGTCTGCGAACAGTGGCGCAGGCGCCTGCACGGGACTCTATAAGATCGCCATTGCCTGGAATGAAACCTTAACAAGTGGACCGTGGGCCCCATCAACAAATGTCACCCACCGTATTCTCTTCCAATACACCTTAGACGGTATTCTCGACTCCATCGAAGAATATATTTTACCGCAGCAAAGTACGGTTCTAAATCCTGAGTCCTATCACAATATGTGTTTGTCCGACTCATTCTGCGCGACGGCCAACGTGACACGCAATAGCTTAAGTTCCTGGGCCGACAAGCCCTGCACTTTTTAAGATATTTGGAGCACAACGAAGAGCATAGCAAACGTCTAACGCAAATAAGCGTGGTGGCGTTTTGCACCATCATGCTCCTTTGTATTGTCGCCTCGATTCATCTCTCCACCGCCGAATTATCCTTTGGCACGCAAGTCTACGGCTCCAACAAAGTGGTTGCGGGCCAGCAGGCCGCCTTTCGCTTAATGATTGTGAATACTGCGAATCTGCGTTCCCTGGCCTTTGACCATGCGGAGGTAAAGCTCAAAGACAAAAAGGACATTCTCTTTAAACGGGCTTTTAAATACCAGGAAATTGCCAATATCCATGTGCCCATCCCCAAAACTTCCTCCGCCGAATTAACTCTGGAATTCTATATTGAAACGGATGGCAATTCGGATGAGTTTAGCATTCCTTTAAAGGTGCGCTCGGAGCCTGGCCCCATTGAGTCCGCATTAATTAAGAGTCCATTTACGAAAAGTAAAAAGATTAAGGGCACGACCATTGAGGTTCGCCTCTATCCGGACACAGGGAAAATTGTTTCCGCTTTCAAAAACCATCTCCGCCTCTATATGACAAAAGATGGTCAACCCTTAGCAACAAAAATTGAAATCAAGCCCCTCGGCCGGGAAATCACCACGAACGAAGACGGGTTCGCTCACTTCGCCTACAAACCGATGGCCCACCTCAAAGAACTGACCTTTGTCTATACACTCGAAAATATGCCCCTGACCTTAAAGATTCCCATTCATGTGGAGGCACTGCAAATGCAGGTCGACTTTAAGAAAAGTCGTTTTGTCCGCCCGGGCGATACCCAAGCCATCACCATCGAAAAACTTCCTTTCTCCAGCCCCCTGCATTTAGACCTTTGGCTCGGCGATACTCTGGTGCAAGCAGCCAGCTATGAGCAGCCTCGTGGCCCCATCGAGCTGAACATTGAAGTTCCTGATTGGGCCGGACAGCCCCTGCGTTGGCAATTTTTTCGTAACCTCATGGCACCTCAAGGTACGGATCTCAACTACACTCAATGGCTCTCTCACAGCTCCGGCGAAGAGGGCGCAGAACAAAGCCAGGCTTTTCTTAACAAAGTACCGGGCGCAGAAACCATCACCCTGCCCCCAACCGTACCGGAGCGGCATCAAACTTTTTTAAGTCGGCTCCAACCCTATCATTCCGGTACCCCACTCCTGCATTCAAGCGTCAGTGGGCGGCAAGCGGATCTGGATGCCTGGCGCACCAATTTGCGGCAAATTGTGCACCGAATTTTCATGCTCTGTGCCATCTTAGGCGCCTTGCTCCTGGTGATTTCCCTCTGGCGCCACCATCGGCGCACCCAAATTCAAATGAAATCTGCACTCGACGAGGGGTTTCTCGCCGGGGAGGCGGTGGACCCACGATTGACCCACAATTACCCGAAAGATCGAAAGGTTGATCTCCTTATGGCGCTCGTTGCCATTTTCTCCCTGATTTATGCCATCTATATTCTTCTCACCCACATCCAATGGCGCTATTAAGCGGCTCGAAACAAGGGTCCGCCGTTTGACCCAACCCACTGCTGGAGTTATAAGGCCACACCATGCCACGGATTTTGCTTACGGACGACAGCCGAACCATGCGACGGGCTGTGGAATTGTCACTGCTGGGTACCCACCATCAAGTATCCACCGCCGATTCCTGGGAAAATATGCAGACCCATCTGCAAGCGGATTCCCCTGATCTTTTTCTGATCGATCTGTTTTTACCGAATGTAAACGGCTTAGAAATATGCTCGAGACTGCAAGCACACCACAATTTTCGTCACACTCCGAAAATTTTGCTCATGCGTCGAGGAGAAAATATATCTGCCGACCGCTTGAGTGCAGCGGGTGTTAGCGCCTGTATCGAAAAGCCTTTTGATTCGACAACCTTGCTCAATACAATCCAGCGCGCGCTCTCCGCAAATTACACAGAAAGTCAGCTCTTTGAACAGTCGATTGAAGAGCGACGACGGGCATCTATGAGTCCGGCCCTGCCTCCCGCACCAACCCTGGATCTCGACCAGGCCCTTGAGACACGTTTTAAGGGGCGCACGCCGCCGCCCATCCCGGAAGAAACGGAGGAAAATTCTGCCATCGAAGCCCATGATTCAAACCAAGCCCTCGAAGATTTAAGCACGGCATTTTCTGCCCCGGCTCAAAAGGCACAGCCACACCGCTTACAAGTAACCCAGACCAGCATGCGTTCCCTTAACTATGTGAATAAATCAGAGCTCTCCCCTGGTATCCCTGCCTGGCTTAGTGAGTTCAACGATGCAGCAGACGAAGAGATTTCCGACCCTGCCCCCGAAACATTGCAGGAAGAAACAATAGAGCCGCCAATGGATGCCGCTGTAGAGGAACCCGCCCTAAGAGCTGAACTTGAAGAGACAAGTGAATCAATTTCCCCAAGCACCATTGAACCAGAACAAAATATGGACCCAAGGGATTACGACGGTCTTAAAGAGATGGCCCGTCAAGCTATTGAAGAGGTCGCTTGGGAAGTATTACCCGATCTGGTTGCAGAAGTTGTCCGCTCAGAACTTGAACGAGCCACACGTGAAGGAAAATAGAAGAGAAAAACATGACAGAAGAAGCCACATTACCATCAGCCTATAATCCCCAGGATGTCGAAGAGCGAATTTATAACTTCTGGTTGGAGAACAAATGTTTTGAAGGACAAGCCAACTCCGACAAGAAATCCTATACCATTGTCTTACCACCGCCAAACGTTACCGGCTCCCTGCATATTGGCCACGCTCTGACCATCACCTTAGAGGATATTCTTGTACGCTGGAAACGGATGGACGGCTACAACGCACTCTGGCTACCTGGCGTCGACCATGCGGGTATTGCCACCCAGATGGTTGTTGAACGAGAGCTTGCGCGCCAGAACTTACCTGATCGACGCAGCTTGGGCCGTGAGGCCTTTATTGAAAAAGTCTACGAGTGGAAAGATGACCGCACCAAACGCATTCGGGAACAAAGCTATAGCCTGGGCTCAAGTTTGGACTGGTCACGAGAGCGCTTCACCATGGATGAGGGATTCTGCAAGGCTGTTCTTGAAGCCTTCGTCAGGCTTCACGATGAAGGCCTGATCTACAGAGCCGAGCGTTTAATCAACTGGAGTCCGGGACTACACACCAGCCTTTCCGATTTGGAAGTTGACCATAAAGACGTACAAGGTCACCTCTGGCATATTGTCTATCCGGTTGCGGATAGCAAAGAAACTTTAACTGTTGCTACAACGCGCCCTGAAACCATGTTAGGAGATACGGCAGTTGCCGTTCATCCCGAAGACGACCGCTATAAGCACCTCATTGGTAAAGAGATTGACTTACCTTTAAGCGACAGAAAGATCCCCATTTTGGGAGATGCGGAGCTGGTTGATCTTGAGTTTGGAACCGGTGCAGTCAAAGTGACCCCAGCCCACGACTTCAACGACTTCGCCACGGGAAAGCGGCACGACCTGGAAATGATCAACATTCTCGATGAAAGTGCCTGTATTCTTTTAGAAGGACCTTATAAGGGAATGTCCGCAAGTGATGCACGCAAACAAATTGTCGAAGATCTCGACAAGGCTGGACTTCTTGAAAAAGTAGAACCGCACAATCATTCTGTCGGCCACTGCCAGCGCAGCGGCTGCGTTGTGGAGCCACGACTAAGCCTGCAATGGTTCGTTAACACCCAGCCTTTGGCAGCCAAAGCCATTGAGGCAACCCGCGGTGGAAAGACTCAAATCGTACCAAAGCGTTTTGAAGCAACCTGGTACCATTGGATGGAAAACATTCAAGACTGGTGCATCTCCAGACAGCTTTGGTGGGGACACCAGATACCTGCATGGTATGGCCCCAATGGCGAATGCTTCGTGGCCATGAATGCAAGTGAAGCTAAAGAAAAAGCAATCGCTTCCGGCCTGGATGCAAATGTGGAGCTGGTCCAGGACGAAGATGTTCTCGACACTTGGTTTTCCTCGGGCCTTTGGCCCATGGGAACTTTGGGCTGGCCTGAAAACTCAGACGACTTAAAAACCTTTTACCCAACGGATGTTCTCGAAACTGGCCATGATATCCTGTTCTTCTGGGTGGCCAGAATGATGATGATGGGTATTCATTTTACCGGTGAACCGCCTTTCCATACCATCTTCCTCCATGGAATGATTCGAGACGAACACGGCAACAAAATGTCAAAGACTCGGGAAAATGTTATCGACCCTCTGCATATTGTTCACGGCTCAAATGCAGACGAAGTCTCCGGGCAGTTTAAGAAACAATACCCTGACGGTCTGCCTGCTCTTGGAGCCGACGCATTACGATTCACTCTTGCTGCAATGAGTGCAAATGGTGGGGACATCAAATTGTCCATCGACCGCATCCTCGGCTATCGTGCCCTGGCAAATAAGGTCTGGAATGCAGCGCGTTTTGCCTTGATGCGTTTGGAAGGCGCAACCCCGCCGCCACTTTCCGAGATTCAAGCCGACCTCATCGATGCGGACCATTTCATTCTATCTCGACTCGCTCTGGCGGCTGAGGAGGCGAGCAACGCCCTGGATAACTACCGCATCGCAGATGCGGCCAACATCCTCTATAGCTTTATATGGAACGAGTTTTGCGATTGGTATATTGAGCTGGTCAAACCACGACTCAATGAAGACAGTGCTTCGGGTAAAGCATCTCAAGCATGTCTTCTTTTCGTTCTCGACAAAGTATTAAAGCTTCTAAGCCCGTTCATGCCTTACGTCAGTGAGGAAATCTGGCAAAAGCTGCCCCTGGACAAAGAAACATCTTCGCTTATGGTTGCACCCTGGCCCGGCAACCTGCAAGAGCACAGGAATGAAAAGCTTGAGTCGACCTACCGCTTGATGCAAGAGGCCGTGACCGGAATTCGCACCATACGAGCAGAAAGCAATGTTGCGCCCAGTAAAGAGATCTCTGCACAAATTTATACAGAAGATGAAAATGTGCTGGCGGCGCTGACCGAGTATAAAACCGAAGTGCAACATTTAGCAAAAACATCTGATCTGCAGATAGAGTGCGCTAAAGCCCCCGCACAAAAACAATGCTCCGTTAAGGTTTTAAATCAAATGACGATTGTTGTTCCATTAGCCGGACTCATCGACATCGAAGCTGAGCGCGCAAGACTTAATAAGAACCGCGAGAAGACCCAGCAGGAATGTGAAAAAATTGAGAAAAAGCTGAGCAACGCCAGTTTTGTTGAACGTGCGCCTGCAGATATTGTGACCCGGGAAAAGGAACGGCTGGCCGAGCTGAGTTCTAAACTGGAAAAACTAAACGACAATCTTAAAGCACTTGAGGCCTAGGACAAAAATGCAAAACAAATTGAGCAAGAGTCCGATCTCCATCATTTTTACCTTGGCTTTAGTAACGAGCCTCCTTTGCTTAAACGCCTGCGCGGGCGGTGGTCATAAGGCAAAACTCTATCAAGAGCCCGACGAACCTTTTAAGGCAATCGCAGTCTTTCCTGCTAAGATTCGCTATGCACGCGACAGCATCGTTGAAGATATCCATCGAACGACGGACATCCTGGACACTTTGTGGCGCCATTCCACCTGGCTAACCATTGCACCAACACAGTTTAGGGTCGTGGATGAAGCGGAGAAATCTGCCATGCATGGAACTGATATCGTGCGCACCTTAAAAAAGCTGAAACTCTCCAGTAACAATGTCGCCTATTTGCGAACCACCCTCTCAGCCAGAGAAAAAACTGCCAGTGCCCGGGTCCGAACCAAATTGGGCGTTAAGGTGGGCCAAGAGGTGGATGTCAAGATTGTGGCAAGCGTAGAACTCTTCGCAATGGACGGTACTCTCCTGGCTGAATCGGAGGCAATCATCAAGCATGACCCTTTTGGCTCCTATCCCGACTACGACCAGCGGCCAGCGGCTCGACAAGCTATTGAACAAGCCCTTAAGGGCTTGATCGACAGCTGCAATGACTGTTTTACAGAAGCCTACAGAGGCGAGTTTCCCATCGTTAGCAGTCCAACCACGATTATGCACAGCCAAACCCTGAGCAATGACACATTTGTAAACGAACTTAAAAAAGTGGACCCTCTTGAGAAAGATTTTCGAGTGCTGGTGGCCATGCAATACTACCGCCCGGAACTAACGCTTTCGGAAAGCCAGAACCTCAAAAAAAGCTCTGCCGGATTCTGCCTTGCATCAGAGGCAGAGGCGCCCTTTACCCCCCATGATTGCATCACCCATATTAACAACAAGCCTATTAGCTCTGTCCATCAGCTAAGTCAGGCAAAAGTGATTGCTGCCCCGCTTAAACTCAAGGCCATAACCCCAAAGGGAAAAACCAGAACTGTCGTTCTTCCCTAAGTACAACAAAGAGTATGAGAACCAACAATGCTTGAAATAATCAGTGACGGCTTTAAACGCGCCAAAAGCACCCTTAGTGGACAAACGGCACTTTCTGAGGAAAATATCCAGGAAGCGGTGCGCGAAATACGTGTATCCCTCCTCGAAGCGGATGTAGAGCTTAGCGTTGTCAAAACATTCCTCGAACGAGTCAAAACAAGAGCGCTCGGTGAACTCGTTCAAACAGAAGTAAAGCATAAGGGACAAAAGGTTAAACGTAGTCCTGGCGAACACTTTGTCATGATCTGCCATAATGAGCTGGAAACACTCATGGGCTCGGTCGAAGAAGTGCCAATCATTTATCGACGCCCCTTCACCAGCATCATGCTTGTCGGATTGCAAGGTACGGGTAAAACAACAACTGCCGGAAAACTCGCAAAATATCTTCTTAATGAGAAGCGTAAACCACTGCTCGTCGCTGCTGACATCTACCGCCCAGCGGCAGTTCAACAGCTACAAACACTGGGGGCACAATTAAACGTTCCCGTATATCACCAGCCTGATGTGCCGCCTCCACAGTTATGCGCAGATGCCATCCGTGAAGCAAAGAAACGCAAACGAGACGTCATTATCTTTGATACCGCCGGTCGCTTGGCTGTTGACGATGAATTAATGACAGAGCTTGAAGAAATCAAAAACCTCACAAATCCCACCAACACCTTCCTGGTCTGCGATGCAATGGCTGGACAGGATACGGTAAAAAGTGCGTCAGAGTTTAACCGACGTATTGATTTAAGTGGCTTTATTCTCACTAAAATTGACGGGGACGCGCGGGGTGGAGCCGCTCTATCGATTCGCGAGATAACCAAGAAACCGGTGAAGTTCTTAGGGGTCGGCGAAGGGCTGGAAGCACTCGAACCATTTCGACCAGAAGGCCTGGCCTCACGCATCTTAGGTATGGGTGATGTCGTCGGCTTGATGCGCGACTTTGAAAGCCTCGTCGATGAAAAAGAAGCCGAACGGGATACAAAGAAGCTGCTCAAGGGTAAGTTCACCCTCGATGATTTCTTGCGACAGTTAAAGTCCATCAAGCAGCTTGGCTCTATTGGAGATATTCTGGAAAGATTCCCAATCTTTGGAGATCAAGGAATGCCGGACGGAGTCAAAATCGATGACAACGCCTTTGCGGTGATGGAATCAATGATTCATTCGATGACCCCAGACGAACGCCAGGAGCCTGGAATAATCGACGAAAGTCGAGCCAAGCGCATTGCCCGCGGCTCTGGAAGAAAACAGGATCAGGTGACCGATCTTGTACAACGGTTTGAACTTATGCGTAATATGATGTCGAATTTTGCTGGCCCCTCGGGGATGCTCGGTAAAATGCCTGGCATGAAACAACTCAACCAGCTCAAAAACCTCAAAGGTTCAAACATGAATGATATGCTCGGTGGCATGGGTAATATGGCGCCCGCCGGGGCCGGCGGCATGCCAGGGATGCCGGGAATGCCAGGGATGCCGGGGCTGGACGGCAATATGCCGGAGATGCCGGGAATGCCGGACATGTCAATGCAACATATGATGTCCCAACTTGGTTTAGGCGGTGGCGCTGGCGGGGGCTCGGCTAAAAAGCGATCAGCAAAAGACACACAAAAACAAAAATCAAAACGTAAAGCCCAGCGAAAAGCCCGCAAGAAGGGGCGCAAACGCTAAAGCTCTTTATCACTTCTTCGTTGTTTTCTTCTTCGTTGTTTTCTTCTTCGTTGTTTTCTTCTTCGTTGTTTTCTTCTTGCTATTGGCACTCACCGGCGATGCTTTCGAGCGGGTTGAGGAGCCCCCCATTGCACTTGGTTTACCGGCAATATTGTGTTTATGCCCTTGCTGATAGACTACGCCCTGCTTCGCTGATGTACGCGGCATCTTTTTTGATTTGCTTTCCGGAACCACGGCCAGGAATCGCCCTTTAGCCACAGTTTCACCACGCTGATTATCAGCCCAAACATCCGCATCAATGACGAATTCACCATTTTCATGGCGCTTATCCACCACCACACCGCGACAGGTTAAAACATCGCCGGGCCAAACCAGTTTAAACATACGCAGACTGTAGTGACGCAGGGATGCTCCATGTAGCCACATCTCCACCACTCGACCAACATAGGCCATAATCAGGTGGCTCGGTGCAAATACGGATGCCTTCCCCGAAGCGGTGGCAACCTTGTCATCCAAATGCAGAGGATTGTAATCATCAATCGCTCCAGCAAAACGGGCTAAGGTCGCTCTCGTCAAAGCCGGAATAGACAAGCCCTCCAACGGAGTACCTTTATCAAGTGATTCAAAGTCCAGTTTTGTGCTTGCTGCCATAATATTAACCCTTAATTCTTTAGTTCCACAATAAGGCGCTTACCCTTAAATACAGGTTTCGCCTTTTTGTCTGTTCCACGTGTTTCAATGACAAAAAAGATAAGCTTGCCCTTAGGTGCAGAGCGGTCATAAATCTCAGCCATTTTATGTACCACACGCAAAGTATCACCGGCGCAAATGGGCTGGTAGTACTCATACTCCTCTTCGGCGTGCATAAAGGTTTTACCTTCAAAGCCTAAATCATCGAGAAAGGGGTCTATATCATGGAAAACGGAGGCAAAAGTTGGCGGACCAACCAGCGACGAAAATCCCGCATTCTTGGCCGCCTTCTCATCAAAATGCACGGAATTTTCTTCCCCAATCGCCATGGCAAACCGCCGAATTTGGCTTTTCTCCACCTCGAAATACATTGGTTTAGATGATTTCCCAATCAACTGCTTAAGCTTTGCCGAAACTGCCACGACTTACTCCCTCCATAATAATTTCCAAGGACGCTCTTTTAATTCTTTAACGACATAGCGTAAATCATTAAAGAGCTCCTCATCAGCGATCAATGCCCCTAAAGTACCCTCTCCCTTTTTCAAGGTACCCATCATACTCTGCATATCTCTTGAAGCATTTTTTAAATGCCCTACAGAGACCTTAACATCGTTCATTAGCGCACTCGTGGACTCCGATTCAATAATTTTAGTACCACGAGCTGTGAGCTGCTCCATCGAATCAAGAGTTTTATCTAGTTTTTGTAATATAGGTGGAATGTCACTGCGCATAATTTTTAGCACCGCCTGACCATCACGCAACATATCTCCTATGCCGCGCTGCACAACAATCTCTTCGTGCAATATCTTCACAATCTGTCGGAAATCTTTTGTTAAGCTGTGCACATCATCAAATGACTCGCCAAGCTGCTCTTCGCGTCCCTCAAGTACACGGTTGATCATGGTAATCAGAGAATGCATGGCCTTGCCCAGATCAGCCAAATTCTGCCGCTCCTGGACTCCTATCAAAGCATCAAGACTTTCTATCACCGCAGCAATTTGTCGCGCCGCTTGATCCAAACGAGGCGCATCAACCCCCCTCACCGCTGTGCCCGGCAATATGAAGCCATCACCCCGGCCTGGGGTAAATTCGATATAAGACTCACCAATCACGCCCTGAGTAGCAATGGCGAATTGGCTGTTTTGGCGAAAGAGTTCATCGGAGCGGTCACCAACAACCAACCGCACCCGAATCGTCGGCTTTTTGCCTAGAACTTCATCCCTTTGATTCAATGCGGGCGGAGGCTGTGAATCGTCGTTGAGAATGCGAAGATCACTGACCCGCCCAACTTTGATACCACTAATCTTAACCAGCGCGCCCACCTGCAAGGTTCCCGCATAGCCATAATCGACATAGAACTCGTCTC
>CAXGWX010000036.1:0-18385 GCA_964013445.1 uncultured Bdellovibrionales bacterium
CAATTTGATGAAGACAAATAAAAACGCCGGTCATTGACCGGCGTTTTCGATTTAAGTTTTAGTGAATGCTTTAGCTTTGACGCTGTTGATTTGCATTCTGTACAGCTGACATATGTAGCTGTGAAACAGAAGTAGACCCATCAGCGTTTGCCGCTGGGGCTGCTGGTGCACTTGCGCTATCACTTCTTCGACTTGCTGAAGATTGGGTACGCAAATGGGCAAAGTCACCTTGCAGATCTTTTGCCATACTCTGTGCATCGATGAGCGATAGTCGACCATCGTCACCTGTGGCAGAAGCCGCATTCGCATAGGCATAACGCCATGCTGCGTCGACAATACCGTCAACAGTTGGCTTCTTAGCGCCAGTATATTTGAAATAGTTCGTTATATTATCAGCACCGTAGCGTGCGCTGCCAGTTAGCTTAGCTAGCTTTGACGCTTCGCTTGCAGAAATGCGGCCATCTGTTCCGGCCAGTTGCTCTACAGCAGGACGGAAAACCTGGTTAACCCAAGCGTCCGCAAAGTTTTTCGCAGTTGGTGATGGTGGTAAATTTACGGGCATCGTGGTCTCCTTATGCCTATAAGTTTTAAAAAAACAAGTCATTTCAGTGACTTGAGCGGGGCCCGCGAGGACCCCCCTGACACAACATATATCGGGCCTGGGCAGGAAATGTTGCGTAGAATCGTAAGTTTATTGATCTTATGGTTGGTGGGGCTGACTTCTGAGATTCTCTTTTTTTGCAACTACCTGTGCGAGTTCTCTTGCGTGAACCCACTGTATCCTGCTACCTAGCGCAGCCATGATGGCGAGAACGAGTGCAAATCAAAATAAGGCAGCCAAGGGGCGAGCGTCTCACGATCCGGCATTTCCTGCAGCATTTGTCGATTTTATGCTTGCTGGTTGGAAGGAGCAAGACGGAAAATTACCACCGCCCATTAAGGGGCACGCCCGTCATAAAGCGCGTCGAGATATTCTATCTGAGCACTTTCCCAAAGACACTTTAATCATTCCAACAGGCCACGAAAAGGTCCGGGCGAATGATACCAATTACCGTTTTCGTCCAGGAACCGACTTCTATTATCTCACCGGAAACCATGAAGCGGATTGTGTTTTAGTGCTGGAGCCGAATGGTCCGGATTCTCATAAGTCAATCTTATTTGTCGAGCCCAATCCGGGACGAAAAGATTCTACCTTTTTTACGGATCGTCATAAGGGTGAGCTTTGGGTCGGTGCGAGACTCGGTGTCGCTGAAAGTCAGTCCCGCTATCAAGTGGATGAGGCGAGAGCGCTGGATGAATTGAAGCCTTATCTGAAGGCTCAAAAGGATGCGAAGAAGTACAGGTTATTGCGAGGGCTTTGTGCGGAAGCTGATAAAGCTTTGCCGGCACGAAAGAAAGAGGATGGAGAGTTGGCCGCAGCTTTGAGTGAAGCTCGGCTCTATAAGGACAGCTCTGAAATTGCATCCTTGGAGCGTGCGGCTCTGATGACCAAGAAAGCTTTTGAAGATGTTATCTTAGAAATGAAATCCGCAAAGAGTGAGCGGGAGCTTGAAGGAGCCTTTTGTCGGAGAGCTCGTATTGAAGGTAACGATTGTGGTTACAATATTATTGTTGCTGGCGGAGCCAATGCATGTATTTTGCACTGGAGTCGGAACAATGGGTCGTTGCGAAAGCAGGACCTTGTTTTAATTGACGCGGGTGTTGAAACCAATGAATTGTACACAGCCGATGTAACTCGCACCTTGCCAGTTGGCGGCAAATTCAGTGCAGCGCAGCGAGAAATATACGAGCTTGTTATGGCGGCGCAGTCAGCAGCTTTGAGCATGGTTGCCCCTGAAAATGATTTTCTCGCTCCGCACCAAGCTGCGATGGAGGTTTTGGCAGCAGGTCTGGTTGACTTAGGTATTATCTCTGAACCACTTGAGACGGTGTTGGACCCGAAGAATCAGTTCTATAAGCGCTACACTTTGCATGGGGTTTCTCACATGTTGGGTATCGATGTTCATGACTGTGCGTCTGCGCGCGCTGAAACCTATCGCAACGGTAAATTGAAGCCAGGAATGGTGTTGACGATTGAGCCCGGCCTCTATTTTCAGCCAGATGATTTGACTGTGCCGAATAAGTACCGTGGGATTGGAATTCGGGTTGAGGACGATGTGTTGGTGACCAATCGTGGTCATCGGGTGCTGACAGATATTCCCCGTCAAAGTGATGAAATTGAGCGCTGGATCCAGCGGATTTGGTCAAAGAAAAAAAAATAGGTTAAGACATGTTGCCCTCAATAGGTCAGGCAGTTGTGCGCAAGCGCGCCTTGAAACGACTGCTCTCTGGACACCTCTGGGTATACAAGAGCGATGTTGAGGTGCGGGCAGTTGAACCCGGACTTGTCGAGGTTCTGGATCCGAATGGAAAGATTTTTGGGCAGGCATTCTATTCCCCCCGGTCGCAGATAGCATTGCGTTTATTGGCTCGAGGGACGCAAGTTATAACCAAAGAGTTCATTGTAGGCCGATTTAAGGATGCACTTAAGCGTCGTCAGCAAATGTTGCCTGAGATGGATGCTTATCGTCTCGTGCACGGTGAAGGGGATTTGTTGCCGGGGCTTTTTGTTGAACGTTATGGAAGAGCTTTTGTGGTTCAATCCACTTGCGCTGCAGCAGAGCTTCTCGAGCCTCTTTGTGTCGACTGGCTTAAAGAGCAGGGTGCAGAGCTTATTGTCATTAATAATACGACGAAGTCCCGGCGTGCGGAGGGCTTAGAGCTTTATCGACGTGTTGTTTTGGGGGATGAGCCGGCGGTCGTCTCTTTTAGAGAACATGGCTTCGCATACTCTGTGGACCTTTTGGGAGACCAAAAAACAGGCTCCTTCTTCGATCAGCGAGACAATCATGGACAAATAGGTAAATACGCCTTTGGCAAGGGGCTCGATGCCTTTACCTATCATGGAGGGTTTGCCCTGAATATGTCGCGACATTGCGAAAGTGTGCAGGCTGTCGACCTTTCTGTTCCGGCCCTCGAGCGGGTTGAGAGCAATGCAAAGGCTGCTGGGGTTGAAAATTTGACGACCCACAAAGCGGATGTGATGAAGTACTTGCCTCGATTGCTGGAAGAAAAACAGTCTTTTGATACGATAGTGCTCGACCCACCGGCTTTTGCTTCCGGAAGAGAGAGTGTAGGGAGGGCACTTGCGGCCTACAAAAAGCTGAATCGATGGGGTTTGTCCCTGCTCAATTCCGGTGGTGTGATGGCCACCTGTTCATGTTCAGGGCGGATCTCTTTCACAGACTTTGAAAAGAGTCTAAAGCGCGCCGCAAGTGATTTAGGCTTGCCCATTCAAATTCTTGAACGAAGGGGTGCGGGGGTTGACCATCCGGTTCTCGCCGGCATGGAAGAAACCGAGTACTTAAAGGCCATTTTTCTGCGTAGACTATCTTAAGGAAACTGTTAGCTCTTCTTGTCGCTAAGTGCCGCTTTCAGCAGGGAGCGCAGCTCTTTGCTGGCCTTTTGCTGGCCGGAGCTGGCCCATGTGATGGCTTCGCTTTTCTGCGACTTGGGGTGCAATATTCGATGGCACGGATGGACAGCCTGGATAACGCAGACTGCGGCTTTCACAGACAAGTGCTCTAAGAGGGCATTTGTAATCTCTTTGGTTGCATCCTCCTGAAGGATAATCTTAGCACATGCGGCCTCAACAACCTTGCTGAGCGTCCCAAAGCCGACGATATGGTCATTCGGCAAATAGGCCAAGTGGGCTTCACCAAAAGCAACCGTGAGATGGTGGGGACAGACCATATGAATACCAAGGTTGGTGACGATAATCGGCTCCGGGTTTTGGGTCTTCATTGGGCGTTTCAGGATATTCGCAACGTCAAGGTTTTCTCCACATAGCAATTTATCAGCCCACAAAGAACTCACCCGCGATGGAGTGGATTTTAACTCACCTTTGATCGGGTGGCCTAAGCTGGTGAGCATATGGGCCACACTTTCTTTGAGTTTCACTTTGTTGGTTTTCTGTTTTTGAGGAGCTATCCTACCTTGCTTTCCCATGGCTTTGCCATATATGACGAGGCCCGTTGAGTGCAACGTAAAAGAGGCTCGAGTATGGCCAAGGCGGTGGAGAAATAAATGCGTTTACAAGGTCCCGGACGGTTTTTGTTTAATATTCTGGCGAAAGCCATTGATGGCAGTAGAGAGCAGATAAACGCTCGCGCAATACCTGGCCTCAAGGCAGATGTTGAAGTGGTGACCGATGATTGGGGTGTGCCACATATCTATGCCCAAAACCGTCAGGATTTGTTTTTTGCTCAGGGCTATGTCACAGCGCGGGATCGATTTCTTCAGCTCGATTTTGGCCGCCATGGTGCAAGCGGTCGTATTTGCGAATTGGTTGGTCGACGCACGGTTCCCTGGCAGGATTTAACAATTCAGCTCAAAGAGCGGACCACCTATGATGTGGATGTGATGGTACGGACATTCGGTATGCGGGACTGCGCTCAGAGAGCGTTAGGGGAGCATTCACAAGAGTCCCAGGATATTCTCAGCAGCTATGCTCAGGGGGTTAATGCCTTTCTTGCGGAAGGTAAAAGAACGCTCGAACACAAGATACTTGGGGTTGAGCCCCGACCATGGGAGCCAATTGATTCATTGACCTTAGTGAAGGCGATGGGGTTTGAGTTGAATTTTGCCTGGCGCTCGATTCTGATGGGCTCGTGGATTATTGGTGCAGGCGTGGCGCCGGAACTGGCAGCCATGCTTTGGCCGCATTTTCCCCAGGATGGCGAGTCTATTATCGGCGCAGAGGGTATGGCCCAGTTGGCGGAGGACCTTTTGGCTACTCGTAAGGCGGCAGAGGTGGCGGTAGGCACCGGTAATGCGCCGGGTGTCGGTTCTAACTGTTCAGCGGTTGCGGGCACTCACACAACAAGCGGAGATGCGCTCCTGGCTAACGATACTCACCTGACGTTAACCACGCCGGTGCCATGGCACGAAGTTCATTTGTCTTGTCCAGACATGGAGTTGCAAGGCTTTGCTTTAGCGGGGGCACCAGGGATTGGTATCGGGCGGAATCCACACCATGCTTGGGGCATAACGGCGGGACTTATCCAGGATTTGGACATCTTTGTCGAGAAACACAATCCGGAAAATGCTGATGAATATCTAACACCGGACGGATGGAAAGAGTTTCAAACCCGCGACGAGGTTTTTACCATCAAAGGGGAGGGGAGCCATACCAGGCCGATAAGGGTTTCCCGACATGGACCGATTCTTGAAACCATATATGCGCAAGCCCCACAAGAGCACTCGTTGGCTATTGCATGGACAGGACACTTGCCTGGTTGTGAAATTGATACGCTTTTAGCGATGTGGGAGGGCAAGAACCGGGAAGAGGCGATGAAGGCTATGGATCACCATGTGTGTCCAAACTTCAATATTTCTTATGCGGGCGCCGATGGGCGAATTGGCTATTTTCTGACGGGAGTTATTCCGAAGCGTAAAAAGAATACGCCACTGCGACCGCTCGAAGGTTGGACTGGCGAATGGGACTGGGATGGGATTGTGCCTACGGAGCAAAACCCACGGCTTTTAGATCCGGAGTGCGGGTTCTCCGTGACCGCCAACAACCGTCCGGCCCCTTTTGATTACCCCTATGAATTAGGCAATACTTTTGAGCCACCAGATCGGTTTAACCGTCTTAGCGAACTGCTCACAGAGCAGGGCAAGAAGGTCAGTTTTGCGGATATGGCGAATAATATGCTCGATTTGCACGGCAGCTGGGCCCTCGAGGTTAGGGAGCTGTTTTTGGATATCCTCGGAGGCGCGTCCGGTTTAAACTTGGGCGAACAGTCCCTCGAGCGTGCTGCAGCTGATCTTTGGCTGGACTGGGATGGTCAGGCTAACCGCAGCTCAGCCGGTGCCGCAATCGCCTATGGAGTAGCCATGCTGAGCGGCAGGGAGGTGATGGAGCGACTGGCGGGACAAGAGACAGGACGGGCATTTATGGAGCTGGCAAGCTTTATGTCCCAACCGATTCTACGTCTCAAAGATGCCCAGCCTCTCCTGGCAGAACATGGTGTGGATGTGGTGGATGTGATTCGAACCGCTTTTCAGAAAACCGTCGACCTCTGCGTTGAAGAAATGGGAACGGACAGCAGTGCCTGGGAATGGGGTAAGCTGCATACGCTGCGCGGCCGGCACCCTCTAAGTGGCTCTCCCTTGGGTTGGCTTTTCAGCATAGGACCAGAGCCGGTGGATGGCGGACCGGACACCGTGAACCGAGGTGATGTGGATGCATCGGGGCGTTTTCGTTATAAGGTAGGGCCCGCAATGCGCATGGTGATCAATGCAGCAAGTGGCGAATATCATTCGGTTATTCCTGGTGGGCAGAGCGGAAATCGGTTCTCAAAGCATTATGACGACCAATTAGGGGAGTTTTTAGCTGGACGTTTGAAGGAGGTGCGTGTAAGTCGCTCAGAAATTGCGACGGCGCGCGTCGAAAAGTGGTCAGCAAGTGCTAAGTGAGGGATTAGAATGGCATTAGATGTCGAAAAGGAAGCTCCATCCATAGAATCCCTGGACTATATCCTCGGTTATTTCGAAGCGGGTGAGAAAACCAAAGAAAACCGGCGAATTGGCTTGGAGCACGAGAAGATTCCCTTCCACTGCGATACTTTAGCCCCCGTAACCTACGATTCAGGTATTCAAAAGTTACTCCTTGGTTTGGAGAAGAATGGCTGGAATCCAATTCTTGAAAACGACCAAATTGTTGCCTTAAAGAAGGGCATGGCATCGGTCACCATTGAGCCCGGCGGACAGTTTGAATTCTCTGGCAGCCCCTTGATTTCGATTCATGAAGTTGCGGACGAATATTATGCTCATATGGATGAGCTGGCCGCTTTATGTGTTGAAGATGGAATCGCCATGAGTTCTTTCGGCTCCAACCCACTTATCAAATCCGACGAGATGCCTTGGATGCCACGAGAGCGTTACCGAGTGATGCGGCGGTATCTTCCAACCCGCGGTCGCTCCTCTGTAGATATGATGGTACTAAGTGCCACGGCACAAAGTAATTTCGATTATACCTCGGAAGAGGATATGATTGCGAAGATGCGCTGCGGTATGAGTGCCACCCCAGTGGTGGCGGGCATATTTGCCAATTCACCCTATTTTGAAGGCAGCTGGCAGGGCTATCGTTCAACCCGTTATTCCTGGTGGAGAAATGTTGATCCACAGCGTTGCGGGCTTCTGGAGTTTGTTTTCTCTGATGACTTTGGTTACCAACGCTATCTCGACTACATCCTTGATATGCCCATCATGTTTTTGCGTCGGCGTGGTGAATACCTGGATGCACATCATATTACGTTTCGACAGTTTTGTTCGGAAGGTTTTGCCGGTGAGTGGCCAAATGAGGCAGATTTTGAAAATCATGTGGCAACCGCATTTCCTGAAGTTCGCTTAAAGCAATTTATTGAAACTCGCTGTGCGGATTCCTGTCCTGCTGAATTGAATGTGGCGATGGCTGCGCTTTGGAAGGGCTTACTCTATGATGACGAGGCAATGTATGCAACGATTAGCCTGTTTGCTGACTTGAGCTTTGCGGATCGCTTGGCCATGCAGATCTCCGCTGCCCAGTCCGGCTTAAGTGGTTATGGCGCGAATTGGAATATGGCGGAGTTGGCTCGTGAGGTCCTGGCAATTGCTGATGCAGGATTGCAGCGGCAGGGCTTGAAAAATTCCGATGGCCAGGATGAAAGTATCTATTTAGACCCAATTCGACCACTTATCGAAAAGGGTGAGTGTCTTGCTGAACATCTCTTGAATGTTTATGGAGCAGGACCCTTAAGCCAAGAAGCCCAGAGAGATTTACTCATGGGTGCCTGCTACGTCGCCGAATAATCAAAGCGAGACTACCGAAACATAAAAAGAGGCTAAGTGGATTTAGTCCTGTTGCTTGGCAGCCTCTCTTTACATCCTCAAGTGTTGAACTGTTTAGAATCGTGTCTGGTGTTGGTGACCAATAGAGGATTGCGGATTTGTTGCCGGCCCCATCCTGTGCAAAAAAAGCAGCCTTTTGCGCAGACAAGTCAGCATATGGAATGAATGAGCTCACCCGATGCCAGTCTGAAGCCTTCACGCTAAGTTTGCCCCAGAGTTGTATGTCTTCAGGAAAACCATGGTCTCGTGCCTCAAGATAAAGACCTTGTTCACCAGCTCGTACTTCAAAAGTGGGGGCGGTCCGGTCTATGGTGAGCAATGCGGACTGTTGTTGGCTTTGGTAGGGCAAGCGTTTTGACCGTGTGCGGATCTCAACTTCATGCACACCTTCAACGCGTAAAAGAGGGTTCTTAATTGCTAAAGTACCTTCTTCGACTTCTTTGAAACCACTCCATATACCGCCGTCTACTCGATACTGAAAGAGATAAGCTTCAGGGTTTGGGTGATGGATTTCTGCTTGCACCTTGCCGCGTATTGAGTTGGAGGGCTTTGAGGTATCACTTAACTTGATGGCAAAATCTTCATTATTACCAGAGCTGGTGCTGGAGGAGTTAGAGCAGAGCAAATTGGTCTCGTCCGCCTGTTCTTCGTTGTCACAGAGTGTGGCGTATATTGAGAGGTAATCGTTTGCTTCACCAAAGTCGCGTCGCAGAGAATTAATCTTAAGCTTAATCGGTACGCTAATCTCTTCCGAGATAATCTCGTCAACGTCAAAGTCAAAGGAGAGTTGTTCTGTTGTTATTTGGTCAATCATGATTTGGACGATAACTTCGATGAGCTCAGAGAAGTCTGCATCAGGTAGAACTTCGTTGTAGGTTTGCTCTATGGAACTTAAGGTGAAGTTTTCAAGTACAATTTGCAGGGTTTGTTGCTCGTCTTGTTCAACACCCAAGTCAATTTCCAGATTTAAGGAGGTTTCAACTATCCGTCGGTGTGCATCATCCACAACCATATAAACATTAACACCCAGGTTGTTGATCCGTGTCTTAATCAATGGCTCGTAATAGTTTTCAGCCAGGGTTCTACCCGAACCAAGTTCTATTTGCGGAACGCTTTGTGCCTGTAGCTGAATGATCAGCGGGGCATCAGATGGCCCAATCTGACTCAAGCGACTGTCGAGTCCCATGAGTAACTGGGATTCCAGATCAATAACATCACCAACAAAGCGATTAACGGTTTCGGGACTTAGACGGAGGCAGAAAATGCCACTCTTATAAATTGCGAAGGCTACCTGATTAAAGAAGGGTTGACCGACTGAAATTGCCATGTGGTAGGGGGCAAATATGTTTTCATCCTCTTGGTTGAGGAATTCAAGAAAGCCTGAGTAATTTACTTCGGGTGCTGTGATCGTACCAAAATCAGGTGCGGAGAGGGCTCCTCCGCAGGAGGGTATTGCTTCGGTTGTAAAGCCCGCATCGAAAACCAATTGTAGCCCCTTGCCGCCACCGCTTCCTTCAACAGTAACTTCTGCTCGTGGGCTAACCTTCATATGCAGTGGACTCTCCGTGTCTATGCCGCCGACCAGAAAGTCATCGAAGCCTACCTGGCTTTCTATTCCGACCGGCACTTGAGAGGCTATGTCACCAATGCTTTCTGCAAGCTCTTCCCCAATTGTTGGGGCCATTTGGTCGAGCAGTGGTGCGAGGAGTGAGTCCACAAATCCACCGAGTTGGGTGAACAAATCAATAAGAGCACAGATCTCTTCACAATCCGCTTCACTTTGTTGACATATAGGATTGTCGCATGAGGAGTCTGTGCCATTACAAGGTTGAATGCTTAAGTCCTGTGCTGCGTTTTCTACATTTGTGGCCAGATCAATTTGCACATTCTCAACGCTGGATAGTAACGAAGGATGGGCACCACTCAAATCAATGGCATAGCGCACATCAAAGGAAATGTTCTGTACTTGAATGGGGGTGTTCGATGTGCCGCTGGTGACCAAGCATGCGGCGGGTGCGAGGGTGTCATTGTTGCTGTCGATGGCAACGTCGAAGAGCAACTCTATATCTTGAATCGATATTCGCATTCCTGGACGACCTTGGTCGTCGTTGTCGAGCCAGCCCATATCCATGTTTTCAATGAGCGTGTCGAGGAAAATCCGTATTTTTGAAGAGTATACTTCCGCGCTGGCTATTTGTATTGCGGAGCCAGAGGATAGATCTTCAGAGGCGATGGAGTAAGAAATATAGCCGTCCTCATCCAGTTCGAAATAGGTGGAACTCAAAAATACCGCAAGCTTGTTTCTGATGAAGTCGAGGCCGTTTTGGGTGATTCGTGCATGAATGGCATTCTCGATAACTTCACCACCTTCGATGCTTGTTGGATAGGTACTGGTCTCATCGCTACAATCACCCATCGTGCAAGCACTTATGAGCAAGAACGAAGAAATGCCTATGAGTTTGCATAACCAGGTTTTCATCGCGTTTAAAGCTTAGCCTTTCATGGCGCACTTTGCATGGCATATTTTGCCACAAAGGAGCCGTCCCCATCACGGTCAATGAAGATAGGATTGCTTAATGCAAAAGGTGTTGCTCCTCCATGAATAGTTAAAAACTCCTCAATACTTGAGGCATTGGAGTCAATCGTTGCACTGCCACTGGAGAGAGAGACCGGATAAAGTGTATCGCTGCCGATTGCCTCCACAACCAACCAGGTATCCTCGTTATTCAAAATACTTTCATCGAGGGTCACCTCGGTTGTGTAGCGATATCCGGTTGCGCCGTTAGGCCATTGAACCACTTCAGGCAAGAGTCCGGTTGTGAGGTTTGGTGCGATTGCTTCATAGTTCGTGTCACCATTTGATGCGCCCGGATCAATGAATGTCTTGTTCAGGTAAATGTTCAAAGTGTTTACTTTATACCAGGAGGGTGTTTGTACTTCGATATCAAGTGTGAGTGTCTCGGTGCTTGATAAGGTTTCACCCATTGTAGCACTGGCCTTAGAGTCTTTAAGCAGCAAGCGAAGAATAGGAGCGCTGGACATAAAAGCTTTTCCGTCAAGAAAGTTTTCGATGTAGGCGGCGCTATCAAAAGCTGCAGCAGCATCGTTATCGAGATGGACATATGTACGTGGATCTCCGGGGTTGCGCGTATAGGCGTTATGGGAGTCAGAAACACTGGTGCCAATAACTTTTAGTCCCATGCTCAAAAAGTTGAACCAGTCCTTTTTAACCTTTTCCGCATCGGAAAAGCGGACCCCATTAAAGATTTCAATGGCATCAAAGTTGGTGGCAAAGAGTGGCAATGACGTATCCATATGCATCACTTCTGGCGGGGGAGCTTTAGACACATCCTCTTGAATTGAGTTTTTGTCGAAATCATAGAGCACACCAAGTTTTTGCAAATAGGAACTCGAAGATCTGGGGTGATTGACCTGTACAACCTGTGCTCCTCGCTCGCGCATCAGGTCAAAAAGCTGACCAGGGTTCGGTCTGTTGCGACCACCAGCCCAATCGACAGGATCACCAAAGTTTTTATCTTGTGCGGGTTCTAAGGGCCAGCCGTTAAAATGGCCGAGGTCAATCGTGCTTACCTCGCTGCCGGGTAGAGTGTTAAGCGTATTTTGCAGTTCCAGATCCGCTACAATCGGTCGCAAATCGCTAATGGCATCATGGTCGGTGGTTACAAAAAAATCGATGCCGTTGCTGGCGAAGCCCAATACCCGGTCTTCAAATGATACGACGGAGTCGGTGGATGCGATTTGATGGACATGGTAATCTGAGGCGACCAGGGCAGTGCTATCCACCGCGCGGCGTAGGATGCCGCTCATTGTTTTTGTGCTGCCATCGCTTAGGTCAATGATTTCTTGTAAGGTGTTGTATTCGGGGCCACGACTAATAAACGCAAGATAGCGACCAGGCACCACCTTAAGTGGCTCATCCGGAGCCATGGCCGTATTGCAATAGCGTAGGTGCTGTGAGTAAGGCGTGTTGCCGCCCATTTCCCATTTCTTGTAGTGACGGAATGGTTCGTTATCCGTACAAATCGCAGCGTTTTCACAAAGGCCACCCTTTCTGGAGAGTGCATCGCTGAATAGCAAAACGCGGCATGGAGAATACTCCAAGCTGTCGCTGTTTATGTCATTAGCGCTTTGGATATTAATTTGCAGGGTGGCTTGGCTGCTGAGTTCAATTGTACTCTCGGTTTGTTGCGCGGATGTAATTGTAACCATGCGTCCTGAATCGGGACTGCGCGTCAGGTCGTCCGCAACCAGGTGATAGTCTCCCGCCGGAAGGCGCCCAGAGAATTTACCGTCAGCATCGGTTTGAAAGGCCGATTCGATGTCTCCGTTTTCAGCATTAAGGGCCGCGATGCGTGCTTGTCCGATGGGGGTACCACTTGATGTTTCTTGCAGAGTTCCTTTGATTTCACCCCAGCTCTCATCTGCCAGGCTCCATTCATGGACATCATTGACGTCGTCGCCAAGAAAAAGGTCAAAGCCGAAGCCCTTTTCCGTACCGCCAGGAAGCTCCAGGGTTCCAGGCGAACTTAAAAATTCAAGGAGGTTCTTAGAGCCGAGAAAGAAGAGGGCAACCCCTACAACACCCACAGACATACGGGGCACTTCACTTTCCTCCAGGAAGTCGACGCTGCGAACACCAATGCTGTGGGTCGCGGTTTGATAGGCGATGAAGGGCTGATTGACTTCACCACCGAGCAATTGTTCGATGTTGTCCAGATCTACCCCCGGATCGCTAAAGCCCCGTCCGGTGACGAAAGGCTCCACCGCACCTCGCATATCGACACCAAAGGCTGCGTGAAGTTGCACCGGTTCCTGCGCAAGGTTACGCAGATAGTAACGAACCTCCAGAGATTTTGCCTCGGGGGCTAAGGTGTAACGTGCGCGAATTTGTAGCGGCAAATCTGCGGTTGGATTGAATTTGAGGAGACCGGTAGGCTCACCCTCTTCATCTACCTTATAGGAGAGCAGCTCAGGCATAAAACTTTGGATGTTCACATAGTCCCATAGGTTGTCGTAGCCGATGGCTTCAATAACAGCAGCGGAACCATCGCTACCATCGCTAACCACCCGCACACTCTCAAATTCCGCTGTTAAACCAAATTGAAAGAAGGGAATTGTTTCACCGAGATTATCTTCACGCAGGTCGTTGCGCCCTAAGTCAATAATGTTACCGCCGTAGGGGCCGGGCCCAAAAACCCGACCAGGTCTTTCAATGATTGCGGTGAGGTAATCATTACGAATGAAGTAGTCACCGGGTGCACCTTGGGCCATCGGACCTTGTAAGCTGAGTTGTTCAAAGTTTTTCGTCGTTAAAATTCCGGCGTTTTGCTTTGTTTTTGTATTTGAGCAGCCGCATAGGGTGGCCAGCGGTAGGAGAATAAGACTTGTTATAATTAGGTGAATACGCATATCTTAGTACTTAGAGCATGCCGTATGATTTGGTCGACGTGCAAGGTTTTTCTGGCAAATAGGGGAGGCATTTGTGATTGATTTTCGGCACTTTTGGAGCCTCTTTGCCTTGCTGGTGTGCCTGAACCTGTCTTGCCAAAAGGAAGGGAGCGAAGCGCCTGAAACCACGTGTGTCGCAGGCGAGGGGCTGGTTGGAATTGGCTACTCTTTGTGGTTTCCACCCCATGGCTGGGAGAATGTTTGGGATCTGCCCGAGCTTGGCAAATACCAATCGAAGGAAAGTGAAATTATTTCCCAGCATGCAGCCTGGCTTGAGGAGGCGTGTGTCGATTTTATACTTTTGGACCTCTCAAACAATATCGAGGCTGGACCTGATCGGCCCGATCTCTTGGCCATTGAAGAGGCAACGGAGGTTTTAGTTGATAACTACCGAGCCCATGAGCGTCACTTAAAAGTGGTTTTCATGTTGGGTATTGATGGTAATCCGGCAAATATTACCACCGGCAAATTACAGACCAAGGTGGACAGTCTCTACCAGCAGTATTTTGCAGACGGAAGTGCATCGGCGCAGGGGGATATCTTTTTACACTACGAAGGAAAACCTCTGCTTGTTGTCTATGTTTGGGCTCCTTCGCCATTTCAGAACGGTTTGCCGCAGTGGACCGATGAACGCTTTACGGTGCG
Source organism: uncultured Bdellovibrionales bacterium (assembly GCA_964013445.1). Classification (GTDB taxonomy): domain Bacteria; phylum Myxococcota; class XYA12-FULL-58-9; order XYA12-FULL-58-9; family JASMKV01; genus JASMKV01. The sequence goes on from CAXGWX010000036.1 coordinate 14,047, forward strand.
GTTTATGAGTGGTTGGCTCGACGCCCAACCAGCTCTTCTCAGTGGCGAAGCTTGCCAGGAAGAGCCCTGCCAGAGTCGCTATGGCTTTTGGTCCTGGTGGGACAGGTCACCGCAAAGCTATGCAGTCGATGGGGATGGAGAGCCGGAATTCATGGTCGTGAGTGCAGCTTATCCTGGGGATGGGGGCTGGGCAGATGAGGCTTCGGTCGGACGGCGTCATGGGCAAACTTTTAAGGAGCAGTGGGGCAACGTTTTTGATATTCGGCCACATATTGTCCTTATCAACAGCTTTAACGAGTGGGTGCGTCCAGAGGAGCAGGATCCAGAGTTTTCCAATGATATCGAGCCTTCGATGACGCTCCAACATGCCTATTTAGAGCTCCTTTCCAGCCAAATAGCTAAATTTAAAGGACTTTAATCCGAAAAGAAAATTCAGGAATGATGCCAGAAGGGGCAACTTTCTGCGCAAATGACCGAAAATAAACATAACTTGGGTCGGTGGAAAGGAATTTGGGCTTTCCCCATGGTGGCAATTTGTAAGATAGATAAACCTATGGCGAGGTGCGGCTTCTTGGCCGCTACACTTTGGCTGTGCTTGACCGGTTGCGGAAACGATTCTCTGCAGGGTTTGGGCGCGGACGAAAATCCACCCATAAACGAACAAGAAACAAAAGCACCGGAGTGTTATAGCGCGCTGGACTGCGGCAACGGTGAGGTTTGTTCCGGCGGAACCTGTATTTGCATCAATCCACCTTGCTCGAGTGGTGCTGGTGGTGACAACGGCGGCAATGGTAACGGTGGCGGTGATAACGGCGGTAACGGTGGCGGTGATAACGGCGGTAATGGGGGTGGCGATAACGGTGGCGGCGATAACGGTGGCGGCGATAATGGTGGCGGCGACACGGAGGATCCATATCCCTTTGTTGGTGGTTCCTGGCGTACGGAATACCACTTCGATTGGTCCGATTATATGGGACCCTTGGCTGATCTGGGTACCCCTTTAGATTATGTGGATCAGCTTTTTCTCGGCACCTCTCAATTGGGTGACTTGCCCATCGTAGGTGAACTTATTGAAGATTTCGTTGAGGAGTATATTCCGGAGTGGGTTCAGGAATTGGTGCATGTGCTCAATAATGTGGTGCACTTCTTTGAGGATGTGCAGATAGACGGTTTAATGCAGCTGCAACATCAAGCCAGCGATCCGATGTTGCTGGCGGGTAGTGAGGAATGGCAGATGGGCTATGTGCAGGTCATCGCCAATTGTACCTATGGTGAGGCGGATCCGAACTATCCGGCCTGTGCACAGGTTCCCGTGCCCTTGAACGACTATATGCCAGGGTTTGGCTCCATCGATGTGGAGGCCCATGACTTTACGGGCTATTTAACCATGGATCGGATCTATCTGGATGATCGTGAAGTCGATATTGAGATTGGTCAATTCATGCTCTACGTCCTCGATGAGGTGACTTATATCGCCACAAATGGCCAGTATGACGGTCTGGATGCGGCTCTAGCGGCCCTTATTGACTGTAACGGCCTTGCCTATGATCTTGAGGCCTGGCTCTGCGGCTATGGGATATGCTCCAATGAAGCATTTTATGAGATGGCTTGCGTTGCGGCGGTGGATTTGGCAATAGCAGAGGTAGAGGATCAGCTTCTGCAGATTGATGTTGACTGGGAGGTCATGCGTTTTGATCAGGAGGCAGCTCTTCTTGGGGCACCAGCCCAAGGGCAGGTGAATAGCTTGGGTTCGGCGTCAAATCCGGGACAAGTTGTGGACGGGGAGTTTGAGGTTATGTGGGAAGTGGATTTGACTGGGAGTTGGTTTGGAGTCAGGCCGTAAAAATGCGAAATCAAATGGGGTGAGCGAGTTGGCTCCACCTGAATGGATTGAAGCGCCTGAACAATTAGACGAATGGATTGAGTATTGCGCGGCCCAGACGGTGTTGGCTGTGGATACGGAGAGCGATTCATTTCATCATTATACCCAGAAAGTATGTCTGATTCAGATGACAGCCGGCGGTCGGGATGTGCTTATCGATCCCTTGGCCTTGGGCAAGCCTAATCTCAAAGGGCTGGCGACCCTTTTCAAGGATCCGGAAAAAATCAAAATTTTTCACGATGCGGGCTATGATTTACTTTGTCTTAAACGGGATTTCGCTTTCAGTTTTAAGAATATTTTTGACACCATGCTTGCGAGCCGCATTCTTGGGGTAACCCAGTTTGGTTTAGCCCATGTCCTGAATAACCATTTTGGAGTTAAACCGGATAAGAAGTATCAGCGGTCTGATTGGTCGAAAAGGCCCCTAAGCGCTGAGCAGATAAGCTATGCCCGCCTGGATACCCATTACTTGCCCGAGCTCTTACGAATTCTGCAAGAGCAGCTCGAGCTTGTGGACCGCTGGGATTGGGCTCAGGAAGAGTTTGAGCGGCTGCCCAAAATGGCTTTGAAAAATGTGAGTGCTGTTCCGGATAATGTGATGCAGTCCTTTTGGCGGCTTAAGGGCTTGCGTCGAATGTCTCCTATTGAACGGGGGCGTTGTAAAGAACTCTATTTGATGCGGGATAAAATTGCCCAAAAGTATGACCGACCTGCATTTAAGGTTTTCCCTGATTCATTACTTGTCGATTTGGCCCAGAATCCGCCAAAGGATTTAGCTGCAGTGCAGCCGCGCAAAGGATTGCGGCGTGCGGGAATCGAGATGTTTGGCAAGAGGATCATTAAAGCCCTCGACAAGGCGGAGCCGATTCGCTCCCAGGACATACCCAAAGATGCGGGTAAATCACGCCGTCGCCGCCGGTTTATGGATCCCAAAGCTCGGCAACTCTACGAGGCATTACGACAATTACGCTCCGGCAAGGCAGAGGAGCTGGGTATTGAACCGGAGGTTGCCTTAAGTAACGCAGTGCTCGAGGAGTTGGCGGTTCGGGTTCCAAAGCGCTTGTCTGAAAGCGAAACCTGGGGAATTCTGAAGGGCTGGCGCAAGCCGGTTTTTGCCAAGGACATCACTGCGCTGCTGGCCAAGTCAAACTAGTCAGGCAAGCTCCTTACAACCAAGATTCGAAATTCTTGAATAAGATCCCCTGAAAAAGATCCAAGTACGTCCGTAAAAAGCTTTTGAAATTAGCCAAGTAGGATCTAAACTTCGATGGCGGCTTAAGAGTGCCTAGAATCATTCACTAAGGTATCTTCTTAACAAGTTTTATAAGATGACTAATTTTTAAGGCTTTTCTTGCTGGTCGGTCAGAGTGCAGAAGGTGTGACCGTTGCCTACATATCTCCTTAATTTTCTTAATGAAATTCTCAACGTATGCTTGACTGGCTCAATCAGTAGGGTAGAAGTGGCTGAGTGGGGAAAATTGGATCTAAGTGGATCTAATCGGATCTAAATTAAGATAGGTGGATCAACAAAGTGTTTCGCGGTTTACATGAGCATACAATCGACGCCAAAGGTCGGACAAGTTTCCCGCTACGTTTTCGCGAGATTCTGGGGCAAATTGCCGAGAGTGCGGAGGGTGGCGATAAGTTTATTTTGACCACCGGAATTGATCGCTGTTTGGTCGCTTATCCTTTGGCTGCTTGGCAGCAATTCGAGGAGCGTCTGGCCGGGCTCTCACACTTTGATCCGGCAGTCGTTCAACTCAAGCGTATCTATGTTGCAGGAGCAACGGAGTGCTCTCTCGATAAGCACGGTCGTTTGATGGTGCCGCCGATGTTGCGGGAATACGCCGGTCTGCAGAAGGATGTGGTCTGGGCTGGAATGGTCAACACCATCGAGCTTTGGGCGAAAGAATTATGGAGTCAGCAAGTCTTTGGCAATGGTGCGGAGCGCCAGAAGATAGCTCAGGCACTTTCGGAGCTTGGTCTGTAAATCATGTTGTCATTAGCAAGGATGCAGGAACTTATGACGAATTTCTCTCACACCCCGGTTCTCTTAAACGAGATACTTGCGCTTGTTGAGGATGTGGACCCAAAGCTCGTCGTTGATTGTACGTTGGGTGGCGCGGGACATTCGCGGGCAATTCTGGAGCGGTGTCCAGAAACCCAATTGCTTGGACTTGATCGGGATCCGGACGCCTGCGATGCAGCGGCAAAAAATCTTGAAAGCTATGGTGAGAGAGTAAAGATTGAGCAGGCACGTTTTAGTGCCCTTAAGGATGTGCTGCAGGGCTTGGGGCACGATGGGGCAGACATTATCCTGGCCGATTTAGGGGTCTCTTCTTATCAGCTCGATCAAGCCGAGCGAGGCGGGCCGGCGGAGGGCATCGCGGCGGCGCTCGCGGCGGTTCGGGCGTGGCGCCCGGTCGAGCTGCCGGTCAAGGGTGCCGATGCGCTGGG
>CAXGWX010000037.1:0-18298 GCA_964013445.1 uncultured Bdellovibrionales bacterium
GGCCGCAATTTCTTCACGGTCAAGAGCCATTTGTACACGTAAGAGCTTAAGGCGAGTCAAAATATCCAGCACCCCAACCCCAACTTCTTCTACCGCTTCCTGTTCTTCCACAGCAGCACTCTTTGCATCATTTTTTGCGGCCGAAACCGGCGACGCCATAAAAAAGCATAAAACAGCTAGCGCTGGTATCCACATCAAACGTTGTTGACCCATGTGGTCCTCCTTAAAGGGCAAAGAGTTCTAAATCTAAGGTCAGTGAACTCACCGACTGGTTTATTGTAACACGAGCTTTCTTGAAACGGACCGGTTTTTCCCGAATGAGCTCCCACAAAACATCGTAGTAACCCAGGGCATGCACGGTCTCGGAGGCGGAACTTACTGATATTGGTGCCTTATAAATGCCGTACTGGACCGGCTTCCAACGAGATGATGGCTTGGGCACCTCCAGGCGCACGGACGATCCGAGCAGCTCTGCCTCGTCCATCAAGGAAGTTAAAAAACGCTCGAGCATCTCTTCCCGTGAAATCAAAGGCCGCGGCGAAAGATGATCCAGCAATTTGACATCAGCCTGCAGCTGGGCCAAACGAGAGGCCGCACTCGAAACCTGAGTCTCAAGAACGCCAGTCTGGGCATAGGCACTGTAGGTAAAATAGAGGGCCACCACCGCCCCCATGCCAAACACTATTTGCAAGATTCGCATCATCGTCGTTTTTTCACCAGGGTATAATCAATTTTATGGGGCTGGATATCCAAGAGCACCTTGGCATTCTTCCAGTATTTTGCCTGTTTCATCGAACGCTTGAGTTCAACCACGGAAAGCGGCGGGTCCAAAACGCCTTCACGCCTTTGCAGTTTTGCTTTCCAGGTCTTCGCATTCACCGTAACCTCGGTCAACTCAAGCTGCGGTGGCAAAAGCAAAAGCAACTCCCCCCAAGCTTCGGGCAAGTTGAGCTCTTTTCGATTTCGCGGCAAATTGGCGAAGCGCTCGCGAAAGAGTTCCCGAACCTGTCCTTCTGTGCGTGTACTCTCCGCATTAATCTGACCCAACTTTTCGTCCAGCCCTTGCTTTTGAAAAAACAAGGCACCCCAAAGAATAAGCGAAATCGCAAAAATCGCACCACAAACAATCGTGACCTTGCGGGATTTCTTTTCCAACTGGCGGCGGCGGGCTGCAACCAATTCTTCCTTCAGGTAGAATTCTGTTGTCGGCGGGAAGCTTAAACCGTAAAGCCCAAAGTTGGGCGCTTCCGTAGGTAGATCAATATAGCGAACCAGCATATCCGCTTTTCGTAAACGTTCGCAAAGGGCCATATCCTGGGAGACGATTTCTGCATCCGTAACGCCCTCGGACTGCAAGGACAACATGACTTCGCGCTCGATCGGATCATCGACGGATATTGTACGAAAGGCTTTAATTTCATTGCCAACAATGATGGTCAACAAAATATTTAAACCGATCAAATCACAAACTGCCCAGCTTTTATCCGGCTGAGTACTAAACTGCGCAGCGCTGGTGATCAGCTGGGTTACCTTGGTCGAACCACCCTTGCTCTGCAGGCCGTCCCGCACCGCCAAACCATAGGGCAGCACCTGGGAAACCATGGGCACGGAACGCAAATCACGTAACAAGTCTTCCGGCATAGAGAAAACCTGAAACTGCGGCCCATCGAGATGCTGGTAACAATAGACTGAGCCCGGCGGCAATCGTCCCGTCGTTTGTTTATCGAGGCCCGCCGCACTGGCGGAAGCGACTCGGGTCATCTCACAACCGACCACCGCAATGCTCGTTGGCTCGCTTAAGGCACCAGCTAAATCCTGCTGTCGAACTTTGACAAGCTTATCGCCACGCCACAGAACCAGCGTGTTATCTTCAAATAAGACCGCTCGGCTCATTTTTTATTCGCTAGCTTCCTCTTCCGATTCGACTTCTTCCGTATCGGCGTTAACGCTCTTGATATTCAAGATAATCACCAAATCAGAATTTGATTCCTGCACACTCAAATGACCAAAAAACGCACCCAGGATAGGAATGCGTGTCAAAAAGGGCACGCCCTTACTCTTCTCCGAAATGCTTGAGCCCAGAAGCCCTGCAATAATCAACGTGTCTCCTTGGCGCCCACGTACTACGCCGCTGTAGGAGCGTCGGTTCATTTTAGGTAACTGGACAAAATTGCTTTGGCCAAACTGAAAGCCTTCGAGAGGCTGTTCCACATCCTGCAAAATGGTTGAAACCGCCAGAGTGACTTCACCAGAGGCATCAATGCGCGGCACCACCGAAAGAATAACCCCGTCGTTAATCACATCCGTGGTCACCGAAACCTGCGATTGGCCGCTTTGCCCACTTAGGGTTTGGGTCACTTCGGACACATAAGTAATCACTTCACCAGCCTGAATAATGGCTGGCTGGTTGTTACCCACAAGAACGTTCGGCTTGGAAACAATATCCACTTCTCCCTGTTGCTCCAGGGCCTGAATCACCGTGCCTCCTTCAACGCCAGAAAGAGCAAAGTTAAAACCACCATCACCGCCAAGAGAAAAACCGGAGTCATTGCTCATGCCGATGCTTAAGCCCCGTGCCGCTGAACCAACAAGCCGATCTACAAGCGCATTCCAATCCACACCCACCTGGGTACCATCGCTGGTTTTAACTTCCGCCAAATGGACTTCGACCACTGCCTGCCGATTCATCTCCGCATTTAAGTCGCTAATATAGCGACGTACCGCATCCAGCACCAAGGGCTCATCATAAACCGTGACAATCCCGGCTGTCGCACTGATGGCATAGCGTCCATCTTTTGAAACCATCGTTTTCAAGGCCGTATCCAGCTCTTGCCACATGCCTTCCCCAGTGCTCTCGCTGTTTAAGCTCAAGCTCGCACCGGTTCCCGTGCTGCCTGCGCTTCCTCCTCCTGAAGTCCCACCGGAGCCACCGGAGCCACCACCGCTGCCATCGTTAGAAATAGAACTGTTCCAGGTCTGCTTAACCATAGGCATGGACACGCGGAAACGCTCAAAAGCCCGGGCGAAAATCACCAGGTCCTTTCCCTCAATGCGATAACTGTAGCCAAGGGGCATCAGCACAACCCGCAACGCATCTTCCAATTCAACTTCCTTAAGCGTCGGAACATCAATGTTCACATTCGCTCGCACATCATTGCGAATAATCAGGTTCAATCCCTGATTTCGCGAAAGCTGATCCAAAATGGTTTGGAGCTGTAAAGAGTAGCCGAAAAGACTCACCTTCTGGCCACTGCTTTTAACGTTTCTGGTATTCTTGCTCGCCGCCTCTGCCGCACTCCCATATAGGAAAAGAGCAACAAGACAACTCATAAAAACAAGACAACAACTGGACTTAAACTTTGAAATTGCACGCACTTGCATAGACCGAAGTAGAGTCCCTTTAGGACTTAAAGTCAACTATTCAGCAGCACGCCTATCGGCCGCCAACCCATTTAAAAGTCAGGTGATTTTGCAATAAAACTGCCAAATTCGCCAAATTCATCCAATTCGGCAAAAGATCGAGCGATCTTAAGGCTCTGGAGCTCAAACGGCGGCTCTCACCACTCTTAGCTCTCGCCCAAAGTGCCTATGGCAATGCCCAGAATGACACTTTAAGGCTAAACTTTGGTTCGAGAAGGCGCTCATCTCTTCTGGCAAGCATTCGCCACTAAGGCCTTGATTTTGGGTTGCCGGATGTGTGAAGTTGCGCAGCATGGACGTACTGGCGAGTCATATCGATAGGCAAGAAAAGAATTTTCAGGAAAATTTTGATTTCCAACAGGGATTGATCGAGGAATACGAGAACCGGCTGGGACAGGTTCAGCAAGGCGGCACTCCCAAGGCCGTTGCGACCCATCGGGAACGGGGCAAAATGTTAACCCGTGAGCGTATTGAAAAATTGCTCGATCCGGGCACGGCCTTTATCGAGTTATCCCCATTTGCGGCTTGGGAGATGTACGAAGGCAAAGTTCCTGGCGCTGGCCTGACCACCGGCATTGGACAAATTCAGGGACGGGAATGCATGGTGGTCGCCAACGATGCAACAGTTAAGGGTGGTACTTACTTTCCTGAAACCATCAAGAAACATATTCGCGCACAAGAAATCGCCCTGGAGAATCGTCTGCCCACCATCTACCTGGTGGATTCCGGTGGCGTCTTCCTGCCACTGCAAGCAGAGGTTTTTCCGGACAAGGAACACTTCGGAAGAATTTTTTACAACCAGGCGCAAATGTCCGCCCAGGGCATTGCGCAGATTTCAGTGGTCTTAGGCATGTGTACTGCCGGCGGCGCCTATGTGCCGGCCATGAGCGATGAGAATATTATCGTCCGCAATCAAGGCACGATTTATCTTGCCGGTCCGCCCTTGGTCAAAGCGGCCACCGGTGAAGAGGTCAGCGCCGAAGAATTGGGCGGTGGTGATATGCACTCGAAGGTTTCCGGTGTCACCGATCACCTCGCCGAAGACGAAGATGATGCCCTACGCATTTGTCGCCATGTGGTGGAAAACCTTGGCTGCAAGGAAGGGGCAAAAATTGATCGCTATGAAAGCGAAGAACCCCACTTCGACGCTTCTGAAATCTACGGTATTTTGCCGAAGGATAATCGCCACCCTTTTGATGTCCGTGAAATTATTGCGCGGCTCGTCGACGGCTCCCGCTTTCATGAATTCAAAGCCAACTATGGCACCACCATGGTTTGCGGTTTTGCCCGTTGGCACGGATACCCGGTTGGCATCGTTGCCAACAATGGGGTGATCTTCGCAGAGAGCGCTGAAAAAGGTGCCCACTTCATCAACCTCTGCGGGCATCGAAAAATTCCTCTCATCTTTCTGCAAAACATTACGGGCTTCATGGTCGGAAAACGTTACGAAGAAAGTGGCATCACCCGCGCCGGTGCAAAAATGGTACAGGCGGTGGCGACGGTGAAAGTGCCGCGTATCACGGTCATTATTGGTGCATCCCATGGCGCAGGCAACTACGCCATGTCTGGCCGGGGCTACTGCCCACGCTTTTTGTTTTCCTGGCCGAACTCGCGTATCTCCGTGATGGGCTCAGAGCAGGCGGCGCAGGTTTTAGCACAAGTTAAACGGGATCAACTCGCCCGCGAAGACAAGAGCTTGAGTGCGGAAGAGGAAGCCCAAATCATGGATCCGGTGCGGGCAAAATACGAAGAGGAAGGCGACCCCTATTATGGCTCAGCCCGCCTTTGGGATGATGGTATCATCAAGCCCTGTCAAACCAGAAACGTTGTTGCCCTGGCGCTTGCGGCAGCACTTAACGCCCCCATCGAACGGGGCCCGGAACCTGTCTATAGGATGTAATTATGGAAACAGTAAAAATCGTTCATCAAGGTCCCCTAACAAAAATATCGTTGAATCGGCCTGAAGTCAGAAATGCCTTTAACGACAAACTTGTGCTGGAACTTTCCGAAGCCTTCAACACCTTACCCGAATCAACAAAAGTCGTGGTTCTTAATGGCGAGGGTCCGGTTTTTTCCGCCGGCGCAGATCTCGCATGGATGAAAGCCAGTGCCGCCTACACAACGGAACAAAATCAAGCCGAAGCCCTGGCCATGGCAAAAATGTTTGCTCACCTTAAAGAATGCAACCGAGTGGTTATCGGGCAAGTTCACGGCGCCGTCATGGGCGGTGGTATTGGACTTGTTTCTTGCTGCGATATGGTTGTCGCTGGACAATCAACAAAATTTGCCTTCTCAGAGGTTAAGCTTGGGCTTGTGCCTGCAGTGATATCGCCTTTCGTTATTGCAAAAATTGGTATTCCAAACGCCCGTCGTTATTTCCTCACCGGTGAGTTTTTTAATGCGCAGCAAGCTTGTGATATGGGGCTGGTCTCTAAAGTTGTTGAAGACGATAACATCGACAGCGCCATTGAGCACTTGGCAAAAACCGTTGCAGCCAACGGTCCGCAAGCACTGCAAGCCTGCAAAAGTCTCCTGGCCCATATTGAAACAGAGCAATCCGATGCTACCTTAGAGTTTTGCGCCACCATGATTGCAGATCTAAGAGCCTCCGCTGAAGGACAAGAAGGTTTGAGTGCTTTCTTAGAAAAGAGAAAACCATCCTGGCTATGAAAGTCTTAGTAGCAAATCGGGGCGAAATAGCCTGCCGTATTTTTAAATCCCTGCGGCAGGAAGAAATGCAGAGCGTCGCCATCTATGCACCGGATGAAACGGAAGCGGAGCACACGCTCATGGCCGATGTGGCTATTGCGCTGCAAGGCGAACGCCCCTATCTCAACGGCGAACAAATCCTGAGTATCGCCAAAGAAAATAAGGTCGATGCAATCCATCCGGGCTACGGCTACTTAAGTGAAAATGCAGAGTTTGCGGAGCAATGTCTGGAAGCAGGCATCACATTCATTGGCCCGAGCGCTGAAGCCATGCGTCTCTTAGGAAATAAGGCAAAAGCCCGAGCCTTAGCCGAATCGCAAAACATACCTGTGGTCCCTGGCGCCCAAGCCTGCCAAAGCGTTGAGCAAGCTCAAGAGCTGGCCCAATCCCTAACCTATCCGCTTTTGCTTAAAGCTGCTGCCGGTGGCGGTGGTAAAGGCATGCGCTTAGTGCAAGACGCTAAGGCTCTGCCCCAAGGTTTTGCCGCAGCCCAGCACGAAGCCTTAAATGCTTTCGGTGATGATCAGGTTTTGCTCGAGCAATGGATCCATCCGGCGCGACATATTGAAGTACAGATTTTAAGCGACGGGGAAAATGTGATTGCCTTAGGGGAACGCGAATGCTCCTTGCAACGACGCTATCAAAAAATTGTCGAAGAATCGCCTGCCCCCGGTGCGAATGATGAACTCCGGCAAAAGCTTTTCGATGCGGCAAAAACGATTGTCAAAGCTGCTGCATATAAAAATGCCGGTACCGTAGAATTTTTAGTTGGGCCAAACAATGACTTCTATTTTCTGGAAGTTAACACCCGACTGCAAGTCGAACATCCGGTCAGCGAATATTGTTTTGGTGTCGATCTGGTGGCTTGGCAGCTGGCCATTGCCCAAGGGGCTCAGATTGACTTTGAACCGCAATCCAATGGCCACGCCATTGAGGTTCGCATCAATGCGGAAGCGCCCTACAGTGGATTCTTGCCCCAAAGTGGCGATGTGGCACACCTTGATTGGCCCAATCATCCATTCGTTCGCATCGATACGGGTGTCCGTGAAGGCAACCAAATCAGCAGCCATTACGACCCGATGATAGCCAAAATGATTGCTTGGGGCGACACGAGAACGCAAGCCATTGCACGCTTAAAAGGTGCACTGCAGCAAACAACCATACTCGGCGTAGAAACCAACCAGACCTTTCTCCTGGATGTCCTTGAGCAAGAGTTCTTTACCCAAGGACAAACCTTTACCACCACCATTGAAGAAAAATCCTGGGAGAGACCCCAAATCGATGAGGATATTCTTGCGCAAATCCCAACCGGGCAAGGCGTGCATACAAAGTCTTCGGGTCAACAAGAACAAGCTAGTCCTTTTACCACCCTTAACGGTTTTCGGGTGGGTCCATGAGCTGGCAAGTTATAGAAAAAGATGGCCAGAAAATTCGTGTTGCGGTGCATCGTGACAAACGGGGCACCTGGATAAGCCATCAAGGCATTGTCACACTCGTGGCAAATGATAGCGGCCGGCAAAAAAGTAAGCAGGCAGAGAATATCATCGAAGCACCAATGACAGGCAAGATTGTCTCCATCGAGGTCGAACCTGGCGAGCAGGTAGAAGAAGGCGTGGTGCTTATCATCATGGAAGCCATGAAAATGGAATATCGTCTTAAAGCCCCCATCGCTGGCCAAGTCGACAAAGTTCAGTGCGAGGCCGGTGAGTTGGTGGACCTTGGTAAGACCTTAGTGAGTTTAAAGTAGCAATGCATATCGTTGAAGTTGGCCCGCGGGACGGCCTCCAAAATGAAAAGGCCATCATTCCCACCGAAGATAAGGTTGCCCTCATCAACAGCCTCAACAATATTGGTGTTCAGGAAATAGAAGTCTCTGCCTTTGTCTCAGCCAAACGAATCCCCCAGCTTCACGATGCGGAAGAGGTTTTCAATCGCATCGCCCGTAAGGAAGGCGTGATTTATTCCGCCCTCGTACCGAACGTTCAGGGGCTGGAGCGGGCCATGGCAGTTCAGGTCGACAAACTCTCACTCTTTACCGCTGCCAGTGAAACCTTTAATCAAAAAAACATTCACACCTCCATCGAAGGTTCACTACAGCGCTTTAAGGATGTTTTGTCCCGCACAAGCGAACTCCCCTACAAAACACGTGGCTACATCTCCACCTCGTTTCACTGTCCCTTCGAGGGAAAGATCTCTGCTCAAGCGGTTAAAGATTTGAGTGTGGAGCTGCTGGCTATGGGCGTGGACGAATGCGCCATCTCCGACACCATAGGCAAAGCAAGTAGAGATGATGTCAAAGAAGTCTTTGATGTCTTATGCAAAGATATCGACCCTCAATGTCTTGCAGTCCATTTTCACGACACCTATGGCAACGCCTCAGAAAATATCAAAGAGGCCTACGATTACGGCATCCGCACCTTTGACGGCAGCATCGCCGGCTTAGGGGGCTGCCCCTATGCCCCCGGCGCTCCCGGCAATGTATCCACACGCCATGTTTTTGCAGCCTTGGGCACAAAACATTCAAAACTTGCACTCGACAGTGAAGCGCTAAGCGCAGCGGAACAACTCACCCACAGCCTACTCAACAAAGCAGGCCCATCCTAAGGAGAGATCTCATGGCAGCAAAGTATTGGTTGATGAAAAGCGAACCCAATGTATTTTCAATCGATGACTTAAATAAGAGTCCGAAGAAAACAACCTGCTGGGAAGGTGTGCGTAATTATCAAGCCCGTAACCTCTTAAGAGATGAGATCAAAAAAGGGGACAAAGTCTTTTTCTATCATTCGCGCATCGATCCAATGGCCATCGTCGGCACTGCAACCGTCGTCAAAAACGGTTATCCGGACTACCATCAATTTGAAGCCAAGAGTAAATACTACGATTCAAAAAGTGATCCGGAAAACCCACGCTGGTATATGGTCGACATCAAGCTCGATAAGAAATTCAAAACACCTGTCACCTTGAAAGAAATGCGCAGCATCAAAGGACTCGAAGAAATGATGCTCCTTAGAAAAGGTGCACGACTATCGGTACAGCCGGTGAGCGCAAAAGAGTGGAAAGTCATTCACAAATATGCGGGCGAAAGTGCTTAGCGCTTTTGGTAATTGAGCATTTTCATTAAACGCTCATTCTCAGCTTCATCTTCTTCGATACTGTCATCGGCCCCGCCTTCAAGCTGCCCTCGAAGGGCCACAACCCGCTTATGCAGCTCCTGCAGGGTTTGCCCCGGCCGTGAAAAAATCATCGTAAACTTATCGTTTGCAGAACGCACCCGCTGACTTAAATCCCGCGCAATACGTTCAATAAAACGAAATGCAAAAGAGCTTCCCGACTGAAAGAGCGCGTCAAAATCGGTTCGGTTACAGGAGAGCAGAATAACATTACCATCCGCCACACAGGTTGCAGAGCGACGCTTACCGTCAATAAGAGATATTTCCCCAAGCACCGTTCCTGTATCCAGGGTGGCCAAATGCTGAGCCTCGCCCTCACCAATTTCTTTCATGACTTTCGCTTTGCCACTACCCAGAATGAAAAAGCTGTCTCCCACATCACCTTCTTTGCAAAGAACTTCACCGTTGGAAAAGTTTTTCCTGGTCAGCGTACTCGCCAAAACATCCAGATCTTCTTTAGGGAAACCATCGAGTAAAGGAATTTGCTTTAAGAAGCCGACCACATCTGGCTCTATGGCCCCGCTGGTTGGCGACCAAGTTCGCAATGGCTGCACCACAACCCTACTCGCTTGTCGGGAGCGGTCACCATCACCACCCTGATGCTTTGCTGACCTGTCTTTTGCCCGCGCATCCATACGTTCCTTGAGTGTTGCCTGAATTTCTTTTTGTCGCTTCACCATCTTGCGCATGGATTTTTCCGGTGCAGCAAAAAACTCTTCGGTCCGCACATTGATGCCCCGCAGACGCTCACACAAGGTCAACGCAAGTTTTCGAATGACCTTAAAGGCCGCCGGATGCAGCTGCTTAACCAAGAGGTCAAACGCTTTGCGGTCAATGCTATAACAATTGGTCTTCTCCAAAGCGGTCACTGTTGCGGAGCGTGCTGCCCCATCCAACAAGGTCATCTCTCCAACCACCGCCAAAGTCCCTAAGCGAGCCAGCTCTTCTTCATCACCCTGAATCGTCTGCTTGGTGATTTTTACCTGTCCTCTTTCAATGATATACATTGCATCGCCCGGATCACCTTCCGCGCATAGAATCGCTCCTGCTTCGAGATTTTTTGAAGAGAAGGTTCTGACCATATCCATGCACTCCTGGGATGTGAGATCATTGAAGAGCGGAATCTTAGTCAGATAATCGGCGAAATTTGCGGACATGGGAGTAACTATAAGACGTTTTAGACGCGAACCAAAACAAAAAGCATTAAATTCAAAGTCAGCTAGGAGTTTATGCGCAAAACCTTCGGTAAAATCAGAGGATGAGCGTCCAACTCCCGTCGAAAAAACTTCTTCAACGAGCGGCGCATGACCTGTTCAAGTTCCTCGTCCTTACCCACTTGCACCAAGGGCCGTAACGCACCTTCGACCTCCCGAATCGCAGATTGCAAAAGCGGCTGGTTGATGTCTTCATGCACAACCC
This sequence comes from uncultured Bdellovibrionales bacterium, assembly GCA_964013445.1. Taxonomy (GTDB): domain Bacteria; phylum Myxococcota; class XYA12-FULL-58-9; order XYA12-FULL-58-9; family JASMKV01; genus JASMKV01. The sequence goes on from CAXGWX010000037.1 coordinate 10,719, forward strand.
CGCGGGTAATTAAGGTCGGCGTCGACAAAAGTTTGCCCGAACCATTTAAGGCGACGGAACAAAAGACCACCCCAACATCGGACATAATCAGGCGATCCCGCAACACATAGCTGTCCACCTCATTCGCCAGTCTACCTTCAACGAAAACTTTCCCTACCGGCACCGGTTCACCATAGCGATAGCGTGTTTCGCCCTCTTCCTCGCGGATACAAATCGGTGTGCCATCCTCAATGTTGAGGATGTGATTTTTACTCCAGCCAAGTTTTTCCGCCAACAACCCATGGCGCCGCATATGCCGATATTCACCATGCACCGGAATAAAGTATTTAGGCTTACACATCTGCAGCATCTTGGCTTGCTCGTCCTCAAAGGCATGGCCTGAGGTATGAATACGCTCAGCCCTGTCATCGATGACCTTCACCCCGATACGCATATATTGATTAAAGAGTTCTCCAACCGCCCGCTCGTTGCCCGGAATACGCCGGGAAGAAAAAACAACCCAGTCCCCCGGATCCATATGAATCTCTTTATGGGCACCAGCGGCGATACGCGTCATGGCGGAGCGCGCTTCACCTTGCGTCCCTGAGGCAATAATCATGACCTTCGAGCGGGGCATATAATCATATTCGCTCGCATCGAAGAACATTGGTCCCGGCGCTTTTAAGTAGCCCTCACGCAAAGACATCTCAATGTTCTGTCGCATCGAGCGACCCACCACCACAATTTGCCGATCGGAAGCGCTGGCCGCATCAATGAAACTTTGAATGCGGTGGATGTGGCTGGCAAAAGTCGTTACCAAAACACGCTCTGGAGCCCGTGCCACCACATCTTTGATGTTCTTGTCGATTTCTTGTTCGCTCCAGGTCTGCCCAGTCTTTTCAGAATTGGTCGAATCGGAGAGAAGGGCCAGCACCCCTTCTTTGCCAAAGCGTTCATAGGCCTCGAAACCGCTTACACGACCATCGATGGGTGTGGGGTCAAAACGAAAATCCCCGGTGTGGATCACTGTTCCCGTTGGCGTCTTGATGGCCAAGCTCACCGCGTCGGGAATCGAATGGGTCACAGGAATGGGATGAAAATGAAAGCTGCCTATCTGAAAATCCTCGTAGTCCCGAATGCGTCGCAACTCTAAATCTTCGCGCCCCTTTTTATCATACTTTTGGCGTAAGAGCTCCAAGGTAAAATGGGTGCCATACACTGGCACATCAAAGCTTCTTAAAAAATAAGGCACTGCACCTAAGTGGTCTTCGTGGCCGTGGGTTAATACCACCGCCCGTAGCTTGTCCCGTTTTTGTCCAACATAAGAGAAGTCCGGAATAATATAATCGACCCCCGGATGTTCTTCTCCGGGAAAGAGCACACCACAGTCGACCACCACCATGTCGTTGGCGGTTTCATAGACCATCATATTACCGCCGACGTGCCCAAGGCCGCCTAAAGGAACAATATTTAACTCTTCGTTGGTCGACATCATCAAATATGGTTATGAAGACAGGAACGACAAATTGCAACGATAATTTCATTTTGCTTCCTTTAGGTTTTCGCGCTAAGTCTAGGCTCAAATGAGTGCACAACTGATCATCAATGCCAGCGAGAGCGAGACCCGAGTTAGCCTGCTGGAACACGGCTCGGCGGCGGAAATCTATATTGAACGGCAAGCGGATCGGGGTGTTGTGGGAAACATCTATCGGGGCAAGGTTTCCCGGGTGCTGCCCGGAATGCAGGCGGCTTTCGTGGACATTGGTCTGGAACGTAGCGGATTTCTTTATGTTAATGACGCCATCCCCCAGGAAGCGGCACAAAATGAAAACGGCTTCGACCGCAGCAACACGGATATGCACCAACAACAGGAATTGCTCGACGCCCCTTACGAAAACCGGCGTCAGGAGCCCCGACAGAATATCGCCGAGGTACTCAAAAATGGGCAGGATATTGTCGTCCAGGTGGCCAAGGAGCCCTTCGGCACCAAAGGCGCGCGCCTGACCACCCATCTTTCCATCCCTGGCCGTTATCTCGTCTATATGCCAACCTTTAAGCATACTGGGATCTCAAGACGCATCGAGGATGAAGGAGAAAGACAGCGCCTGAGCGACATCGTCGAAAAATACAGTGGGCCCAAAGATGGCTTTATCGTTCGTACCGTCGCCGAAGGCATCGACGACAACACCCTTAAGCGCGAAGCGGCCATTCTTAAAAAAGTTTGGCTGGATATCGAAAAGAAATCGAAAAAAGGTCCGACTCCCAAAACTCTGATGGAAGATTTGGATCTCGTCTTGCGCTCGATTCGTGATCTGCTCTCGGAGGATGTACGGGAAATCATTACGGATAATGCGGACGATGTGGACCGCATTAAAGAGTTTCTCAAAAGTTTCAAGGACAGCAATGAGATTAAAGTGCTGCCCTATACCTCGCCGGAACCCATTTTTGACCACTATGGGATTGAGGTTGAAATCGAGCGGGCCCTGGAGCGTCGGGTATGGTTGAAGAGTGGTGGCTATATCGTCATCGATCAGGCCGAGGCCCTGACCGTGATTGATGTCAACTCGGGCCGGTTCGTCGGCAAATCAAGTCTCGAAGACACGGTCACCCAAATCAACCTGGAAGCTGTGCGGGAAATTGCCTACCAGCTGCGGCTACGCAATATTGGCGGCATCATCATCATCGATTTCATCGATATGGCGGTCCTTGAAAATCAAGAAAAAGTCCTCGGTTCCCTGCAAGAAGCCCTGAGTCGGGATAAGGCGAAAACCACAATCGTCCGGCTCAGTGATCTTGGGCTGGTGGAAATGACGCGAAAAAGAGTGCGGGAAAGCCTTGGCGCAACGTTGACTGAACAATGCGGCTACTGTAAAGGCCGAGGCTCGATCAAGAGTGCGCTGACCGTAGCTCATGAAATACTGAGAGCGGCCCAGCGGAGTCTAAGTCGAAAATGGGGCGCAACGGTGTTGATCAACATGGAGGCTGGCATTGCCGACTATCTCTATGAAGAACAGGCCGATGCGATTGAGGAAATAGAAACGAAGAATAAATGCAAGGTGATACCTGTGGCGCGCCAGGGCTATCACCGGGAGCATTTCGAGGTTGTTATCAGCCAAAATAAAGAAGAGTCATGAGCGATAAATCCAGTCAGCGACGCAAAGATATCCGTCATTCCATCAATCACCAATTCTCCAGCTTCAAGGAATTCATCCGCGAATATGCGCTTAATATTTCCGAAAACGGCGCCTTTATCCGCACCAAAGAGCTTCTCCCCATCGGCTCGAAGGTGCGCATTAAATTTACGGTTCTGGTGGATGATTTCGAAACCATCGAAGGCATCGGTGAAGTGGTCCGCCTGGTCGAACCGGGAGGCGCGGAAGAACCGGGCATGGGCGTGGTCTTTACCTCACTTACGGAGCCGAGTCGGGACACCCTAAGCCGCCTTTTCGTTAAAGCCACGGAAGTCGGCGAAGACGAAGAAGAGGTCCTGCTCGAAGGCTAGTCCTGATGGTGGTTCCAAAGCGCTTCAGCCACACCAAGAACAATCGAAGTATATAAGAAGGCGGCAGACGTGTTGCGGTCACGCCGGCGCGCCTGCTCCACCGCCAAATCATCGCCGGAAAGAGCATCCGCATGGGCCCGCCAAGCCCATATATGCCAACCTAAAAAAGCGCTTTCCACCAAAGCAAAAAACGAACCGGCCAATACCCGCTTTTGATAAAATTGGCTAAAACCTAAAGGCGCCAAAAGCGCGGCAGAAAATTCTTTTTCCAGCACCTCTTTCTCCTCCGCCACCTTGCTCCACTCTAAAACCTCAAGCCGCGGCTCCGCAGAAACATCCAAGTGCTGCACCTGCATGCTGCTGGCCTGCGGATCCCAGAGCAAGAGTCGCTCGACCCTAAGACGCTGACGCAAGCGCGCCGCATCTTCGGCGCAGGCCTGGGCACAGACAAAGCCCACCCATGGTTTTAGAAAAATACGTTTTTCCAGATGCATATCCACATCGATGACGTACTCGGCCCCAAAGGGCGGCAAAGGATGGGGCAAGGAAACGAACTCGCCCGCTTTAAACCAGAGACGGCCGGTGGCGTGGGGTAGCTGCAGCCGGAACGCTTTTCCCGGCTCCCCAAAAGTGCCTAAGCTCGCATGTACTTCGACCACATCCGCAGCCCGCACCTCCAGCTGCAAATGCCCTTCCTTTGCCTGAGCTTGACGGGCATTGGCAAAGAGCCGGGCGAGCGCTGGGGTATAACGGCTCAGATCGATGGCCAGGCCCGGAAAGATGGCGCTGGCCTTTAAGGCCAACTCAAATGCTTCGATAGGCTTTTCCGCCGCCAGCAGCGCGGCGGCCTGACCAAGCCAAAAATGTGGCGCCAACTCGCGTAGCTCCTGACTTGGCCGCAGAACCTGAGCAAACTTTGCCATCCCATCCAAACGCAATTGGGCAGCCCGCTGGCTTTGAAAATTCGCTTCCAAACGCTCCGCTTCTTTAAGCAGATCGCCGGCTTGCTCGCGGGAGAATTGTGAATATTCGCTTGTACCGCTTAAGCGCCAATAAAGTTGGCCGAGACTCAGAAGATTTTCCTGCTGCGCCAACCGCGCCCACACGCGCCGTAACTCGCTCTCTTGTACCGCACTGGCCGGCCCCATCACCACGAGCGCCGCTGGCTCATTTGCCGGTGCCCCCAGGCTCAAACTTAAACAAAATGCCAACCACATAATTTCCATTTATACCCAGCCTGGCCCATTGACCTACGAAAAAAAACAGGTGAGAACTAAAGGATGAACGACGCATGGATCTTAGGCGCTTACCGTAGCCCGATTGGCCGGTACGGCGGTGGGCTTGTGCCCTTACGGGCGGACGATATGTTGGGCGAACTCTTTGCCGCTCTTATCAGCAAAACCCAAATCGACCCGGAAGATGTCGGCGAAGTCTACGCCGGTTGTGCCAATCAGGCGGGTGAAGACAATCGCAATGTGGCACGCATGGCCTGGCTGAGCGCCGGCCTGCCCTACCAAACCCCCGCCATCACCGTCAATCGCCTCTGCGCCTCAGGCCTGGATGCGGTGATCAGCGCCAGCCGCGCCATCTGGTGTGGCGATCATGATTTGGTCGTGGCCGGTGGTGTTGAAAATATGAGCCGGGCGCCTTTTGTCATGCCCAAATCGCCGAAGGCTTATGGCGGCGGCAACAAAACGGTGTTTGATTCGGCCTTGGGCTGGCGTTTCCCCAACCCACGCTTAGAAGCCCGCTTCCCTTTAGAGGGCATGGGCGAAACCGCCGAGAATATTGCCGAGCGCTACCAAATCGCCCGCGAGCATCAAGACTCCTTTGCTTTAGGCTCCCACGAAAAGGCCATCGAAGCGATTGAAGCCGGGCGCTTTAAAGATGAAATCATTGCCATGGAGGTCCCGGGGCGCAAAGGCCCGGCCTTCGTCGATAAGGATGAAGGCCCCCGTGCCGATACCAGCTTGGATAAACTCGCCGGCCTCAAAGCGGTCTTTCGTGCCGGTGGCTCGGTGACCGCCGGAAATTCTTCGACCTTAAACGATGGGGCCGCCGCCCTGCTCATTGGCACCAAAGCCAAAGCCAAAGCCCTGGGCTTAACACCCATGGCCAAAATCGTCGCTGCCGCCAGCGCCGGACTCGACCCCCAGGTGATGGGGCTTGGACCCATCTATGCGACACCCAAAGCCCTCGACAAGGCGGGCATCAAAATTGGCGATGTGGAGCTGATCGAACTTAACGAAGCTTTCGCCGTGCAAGCCTTGGCGGTCATTCGGGAACTTGGTCTCGATGAAGAAAAACTCAACGTCAATGGTGGTGCCATTGCCCTCGGCCATCCCCTTGGCTGCAGCGGCGCGCGCATCCTCACCACTCTGGTGCATCAAATGCAGCGGCAGGATGCGGCCTATGGTTTAGCAAGCCTCTGTGTGGGTGTGGGCCAAGGGGTGAGTTTGGTGGTGAAGCGTTAGGATCCACGCATAAAAAAAAGGCCACTTTAAAAGTGGCCTTTTGATTCGTGTAAAACTAGGGAGAAATTTCACCAGGAGGAGGAATAGGCGGAAGCGGAAAGCGCTGGTCACAAATTCTTAGAACCTTACCTAGTCCCTTCCAGCATGCATTGCCCACTTTGCCTTTACAATAATCGTATATAATCCCACCGCCTATCTGACAGGCTGCAACATACTCATCTCCTGATTCCACGATAACTTGAAACCCATCCCTTACAGCCTGACAATACTGCTCTGTGATTGTCTCTGCAAAGCCTGACCCAAGTCCACGACCAAAGTGGTAACACATTTCGTTAGCTTGATCACACACTGCCTTCCTAACCTCAGCATCGTCGCAAATTGGCGCCAAGAGTTGCTCTTCATCCAGCTCTACGGTGATTGTTGTTTCACAGGCGTAAAACGCCAAAGGTAAAAATACAATAAATAGGATTCTCGCTAATTTGTTATCGCCTACACTCTGCATCATTAAAATCCTTCCCAATAAATTTTGTGTTGGTCGTTGTGTTCTGGAAGGTTCTTTTACAGATCTCGTGCCAAAAACAATAAGCCTTTAGTTTCAGCAGGTTAGAGTTGTTTTGGGATCGAATGCACAAGCTTTGCACTGTGCATTATGTGATATGCATCACAAAATTGTGCAAGGCTAAGATGAGCTCTGCCCTCAGAGCCCCACAAAAACAAGGCCACCTTAAAAGGTAGCCCTGTTTTCGAATTCACCTACTTAAGAGACATCAAACATTTTTTGTCTGTTTCTGAGCAATGCTCCTCCTGCGAAAAACTCTGATCGTTGCCCTCATCCTCTTCTTCTTCAACCGGATTATCCGGCTCAATCACTGGAACCGAATAGGGGTATGTGTTGGTGCAAGTTGCCGGGCCACTCAGACTCGAAATACAGGTCCCCGCATCGCAACAGATACTCTTTTCCATGCCATTAACAATACCCGAACATTTTGTTTGCCCATCAGGACAGGATGTAGCTGAGCAATAGTCTAAACCCATCGGCATATCCGTATTGCATACTTCATTGCCGTTGCAACAATAATAGTCGCCACAAGCGGTTTGTCCCGGCTCGCAACCATTGCCCGCATCGTCACACCAGGCATAACCCCACCAGCACACCGCTGTTGCGTTCGGCGGACAGCAAATCGATTCCTCATCACAACTTGCCCAACCCCAGCCTGCAGGACATTCATTCTGCGTGTTTGGCGAACACCAGGCTGCATCATCTTTTTTGTTGCAGGTATAATTTTCCGGACAGCAGGCCCTTCCAGAACCGGCTCCAGATGCCTGGCATACGGTGGTGTTTTCCGGACATGGGGTCTGCGGATTAGGCACACACCAAGCCGCATCATGCCCGTTATTATCGCCGTCATCATCGGTGGAGCCACAGGAATCCGAAGACGCACAACAGACAAAGTTATTGCCATTATGACTGCTGCATTTCTTTTGCCCTTCGGGGCAATCCGCAGGTACGGGGTCCTGGGTGTCTGGGCTGGTCGAAATCATCACTTCCCTGGCCTTATCTTTGGCTTTGGTTTTCGCTTTGGATTTTTCTTCGCCCCTCTCCTGGCCTTCTTGCTCAGCCCCCT
>CAXGWX010000038.1:0-17887 GCA_964013445.1 uncultured Bdellovibrionales bacterium
CCGAATATTTTGAACGACGTTTTAACCGCAGCGTCCGAATGTGGGCCACCGCACTGATTCTGGTTTATCTGGTGGGTTATGTCGGGGTGAACCTTTTCACCATGGGTAAGGCCTTGAATATCTTGCTTGGTTGGCCAATTTTTTATGCGGCGGTAGGGGTGGCGACGATTTCAGCCATCTATGTGACCGCAGGTGGGCAGACCAGTGTGATTATGACCGACCTTTTCCAGGGCGTGATGCTTTTGGCTACAGGGGTTTTGATTTTATATTTAGGCACGGATTATTTGGGCGGCTTTGCCGGTCTCTGGGAAAACCTACCGCGGGGCCATCGTCAGGCCTTTGCGAATTTTAATACGGATCCGGGTTTTAACGGGGTTGGTATCTTCTGGCAGGATGCGATGGCCAATACGGCGGTCTTCTATTTCCTTAATCAGGGAATCATGATGCGTTTTATGGCGGCCCGCTCAGTGAATGAAGGTCGTAAGGCGGCGGTGGTTGTGCCTCTGGTGCTGATGCCGGTGGCTGCGGCGGTTGTGGCTTCTGGTGGCTGGGTTGGTAAAGCCTTGTCGAATGCGGGGGTATTGCCGGCGGATATGGAACCGGCACGGGTGTTTTTCATTGCCAGCGAATTTCTATGCTCAACCCCCGGGCTCTTTGGTTTGATCATGGCCTCTTTAACGGCGGCTCTGATGTCCACTGTGGATACGCTTATCACGGCAGTGGCGGCGATTGTCGTTAACGATATCTATAAACCCTATATTAAGCCTGCAGCCACGGATAAGGATTTACTCGGTGTGGCTCGGATAACCTCCGTTGGTGTGACCATTTTTGGTATCGCTCTGGTGCCGGTCTTTATGCAGTTCGATTCCATCTATGCGGCACATGGGGCGTTTACTGCAGCCATTACACCACCGCTTGTTGTGACCTTGCTTTGTTCGGTGTTTTGGCGCCGCTTTAGCGCCAAGGCGGCGGTCTGCACATTGGCTGGTGGTATTATGGCGGTGATTTTTTCGATTATTGTACCAGAGGTTATTGCGCCCTTTGCCCACGGGATTCCCATGGCGGAAGCCGGTGATGGTGTCTTTGCGGGAGCCAAGCAGTACAAATATATTCGCGCCTTTTATGGTTTATCCATTTCTGCAGCAATTGCCTTAATTGCAACTTTCCTGACCAAACCGGAAAGCGAAGAAAAGATGCGGGGCTTGGTGTGGGGCACCATTTCTGCGGCGCTGGCTCACTATAAGGGGACACCGGGGGAAGAACGGGAGTCCACGAGGGATTATGCGCTGGCGCAAAAAGGTTTGGATGATGAATCCCCACAGGGCAGCGCAAGTTTAACGCCGGTGGCTCTTTCGGCCGGCTTGGCCGAGAGTCTTAGTGCGCAGGCAGGAGACCTTGTTTATGTCTCTGACCGTCGTTGGTGGCTTGGTGGTTTGCGTTCGGGGCAGGGGATTGTGGTTGAGGTACGTGGCGATGTGTCAGATAAGCAAGTCTACTTAGGTCAGTCCTTCTTCGCGGATCTTGTTGGCGCCGGGCGTGAAAACGAACCGTTGCTGGTTGAGCGACTCTATTAAAATTTTACTTAGGAAAAGATGCCGCGTTTTTTCGGCTTAGCTTTGCCTTCACCTGAAACGAATGCGAGTTCTTCGAAGAGTTCTTTTTGTTTGCCGCTGAGGTGACGTGGGATTTCGACTTTGCATACGACGTGTAAATCACCCTTGCCGCCACCACGTAAGCGGGTGACGCCCCGTTTCTTGATGGTGATAACCTCCCCAGGCTGCGTGCCTTTGGGGATGGATACTTGCTCTTCACCCTCAATCAACTCGATGTTGAGCTTATCGCCGAGGGCGGCCTGACTAACGCTTAAGGTGACTTCCGCAATCAAATCATCATTGTGTCGTTTAAGAGTTGGGTGGGGTTCGACAAGAACGGCGACGTAGAGATCGCCGGGAGGACCACCGCGCATACCCGGATCACCTTCACCCGCATAACGGAGGCTCATACCGTCGGCAAAGCCTGCTGGTATTTTTACGGTGACCGAGCGTAGAGTTGGTTTGCGGCCTTCACCTTCACAGGTTTTACAGGGTTTTTGTTGAATTTGACCACCACCGTGACATTGTGGGCAGGTGGTGCTGATGACGAAGAGACCTTGTCCATGGGCCACCTGACCGTGTCCATTGCAGCCCGGGCAGCGAATAGGTTGGGAGCCTGGTTCCGCACCATTACCGTTACAGGAACCACAGATCTGCAATTGTTGAACTTCAATTTCATGTTCGCAACCGAGAACCGCATCTTCAAAGGTAATGTTCATATCGTAACGTAAGTCCGTGCCCCGGCTGACGCCACCGCGACGGGCCCGACCACCGCCGAAGCCAAAGAGGTCGCCAAAAATATCTCCAAAGGAGGAAAAAATGTCCTCGACCCCAACACCTGAGAATCCGGAGAAACCCTGATTGCGCAGCCCTGAATGGCCATAGGTGTCATAAATTTGTTTTTTCTGGGGATCGGAAAGAACTTCGTAGGCTTCGGAAGCTTCTTTGAATTTTTCTTCCGCTTCTGCTCCAGGATTGCGGTCCGGATGAAACTCCATGGCCTTGGCGCGATAGGCTTTTTTGATCTCCCGTTCGTTTGATTCACGGGTGATGCCTAAAACTTCGTAGTAGTCGCGTTGAGCCATTTTTATTCGGTAACCTTTATTTTGGGAGCCTGCATTTCGCACAAACTTACGAGCCGCGCAACCTCTTTTAGGGTTCCTTTAAGCTAAGACTTTCCGCCGCTCTGTCAAGGAGGGTAGAGCGCTTCGGTTTAAGCCTAATGCTGGGGGCGGGCAAAAGCTGCTGAAAAGACTAAAAATATACTGACAAGCAAAGGGTTGCTGGATATGTATAGTGTATGCCTTTGGCTAGAAAGAAATCCATCAAGCGCAGTCGAAAAGTTAAAGGTGAATTCCGCTGGGGTAATTATTCGGATAAGAAACTACTCTCCATGCGACTCTGTGACTTGGGTTTGGAGATTGCCGGGAGTTGGTTGGAAAAACCAATTGCACAGATTCAAAATGAATTAAAACGCAGAGATCTGCGGCTGAAACCGCATTTCTGGCTCTCGGAAGAGTTCTTTTGTCCGGAAAAGAATACGGGCATTGCCATTCCCTTTTATCTTGCTCACCCACGGCTGCGACGCCTTGAGCGTAAGCAAATGTTGGCGGTCGAAGGCGGGAATTTGGCCTGGTGTATGATGATTTTACGGCACGAAACCGGGCATGCGATGCAGCATGGTTTTAATTTACATCGTCGGAAGCGTTGGCAGTATTACTTCGGTAATTCCTCTCAGGAGTATCCGGAGCTTTATAAGCCAAAACCTTCCTCCAAAGATTATGTTTTGCATTTAGATGCCTGGTACGCCCAAAGCCATCCTGATGAGGATTTTGCGGAAACCTTTGCGGTTTGGTTTAAGTCGCATCAACGATGGCGTAAACGTTACGAGGGCTGGTTCGCTTATGAGAAGTTGAGCTACGTTGATGAGCTTATGGCAGAGTTGGCAGGCAGGGCACCGGCGATACGAACCCGAGCCCGGGTTGATCCCTTGGAGAGGTGCGAACAAACTTTAGGTGAATACTATGAAGAGAAGCGAGAGCGCTTTGGTATGACCTACCCGGATATTTACGACCGGGATTTGATACGTATTTTTGTGGCCGATGCGGACAAAAGCAGTGGTGAAACTGCCGCTGCGTTTTTGCGTCGCAATCGGGCCACTCTGAGGAAGATGGTGGCCCGCTGGACCGGGGAATACGAATTCACACTCGATCAGGTATTTAAGGATATGATTGGTCGGTGCCAGGAGCTTAAGCTGCGAGCTCTTGGTGACGAAAAGGCTTTGCGCTTGGATTTTGCTATTTTGCTGACAGCCAGAACAATGACCTATTTACACGCAGCGCGACATTGGCACGCGGTATAATGGCAAGAATTAGAAAAAAACGAATTCTTGTTTTAATGCATCAGGATTTGGTCCCACCGAATTCTTTGAATGGTATGCCGAAAGAAGAGAAGGAGGCGATGAAGACGGAGTGGGATGTCACTTCAGGTCTCAAAGATTTGGGTCATGATGTTCATAAACTTGGCCTTTACGATGAAATTCTTCCCTTGCGGCAAGCCATCACCGAGTTTAAGCCCCATATCGCTTTTAATCTTATGGAGGAGTTTCATGGCAACGTCCTCTACGACCACAATGTTGTGAGTTATCTCGAACTCATGCGTCAGCCCTATACCGGCTGCAATCCGCGAGGGCTCATTCTCGCCCGGGACAAAGCGCTTTCAAAAAAACTCTTACACTATCATCGCATTCCGGTACCTGATTTTGCGGTCTTTCCTGTCGGTCGGCAGGTGCGCTTACCGCGGCGGCTGCGCTTTCCTTTGATTGTGAAATCCCTCCTGGAAGAAGCGTCCCATGGTATCTCACAGGCTTCCCTGGTGGAAAACGAAGAAAAGCTGCGTGAGCGTGTGGAGTTTGTGCATCGACGTGTGCAGACGGCCGCCATTGCGGAAGAGTTTATCGATGGTCGGGAAATTTATGTCGGGATTTTAGGAAACAGGCGCTTGGAGGCTTTGCCGCCTTGGGAGTTGCGTTTCACCAAAGTCAAACAGGATGTGCCCTTTATCGCTACCGCCAAGGTAAAGTGGGATAGATCCTATCAAACCAAGTTAGGTGTGACCACGGGGGCGGCAGCGGATCTGGATGAAGACTTGGCCCGACGATTGCTCAATTATTCGAAACGCATCTATCGGCATTTGGATTTAAGCGGCTATGCGCGCATTGATTTCCGTTTGGATGCGAATGGTAAACCCTATTTTCTCGAAGCAAATCCCAATCCGCAAATTGCAGAAGATGAAGATTTGGCCGATTCAGCCTACGAAGCGGGCTATGAGTATGAAGAATTGCTGCAAAAGGTTGTAAATATCGGTTTGCGAGCCAAATAAAGGCAGATCTCAGCGCTTAGAAGTCTTGATCCGAAGGTCTATTCTCGGCTAGAAGCACGGCCAGAACCGTAAATTAAGATGGAGAACCAGGATGGAGCACAACTCTATAGTTGATTACTTTTTGTACAATGCGTCAGAACATGGCAGCCAGACCGCTGCCCAGACAAAAGTCAATGGCGCTTATAAGGATGTTACATGGGCCGAAATGGCGGAAGACTCAAAGAAGATTGCTTTGGGGCTGGTCGCTTTAGGTGTTAATCCAGGAGATCGGATCAGTGTGATTGCCAATACCTGCCTTGAATGGATTCTCGTGGATATGGGTATCCTTTGGTCAGGAGCGGTGACCGTGCCGATTTATCCCTCGAACTTGCCAGGCGAGTGTCAGTACGTCGTCGAAAACTCTGATGCGGTTATTGTCTTTGCTGAGGATGCGGATCAGGTTGAGAAGTTTGTCGCTGAGCGCGAGAACCTGCCTGGCGTGAAAAAGCTTATTCAGATGCGCGGCGAGGTCAGCGCGGACAAAGATTGGGTTATGCATTGGGACGAGTTTTGCGCCCTTGGTGGTGAGGAGTCTGTATTGGATGAGCGCCGTGCGAGCCTCAACAAGGATTCGATTTTGACCATTATTTATACCTCCGGAACCACCGGACGGCCTAAGGGTGTTGTTACCACACACGGTGCTATGCTTTACGAAGCGGACGCCATTAAAGGCTTAGCGATGATTTCCACCGATGATGTGGAGCTTCTCTTTTTGCCCATGGCCCACTCTTTTGCGAAGGTGCTTGAGATTGCTTGGTTAGCAACGCGGCACGTGATGGCCTTCGCGGAAAACATGACCACGATTAAGGAAAATCTTGGAGAAGTACGACCGACAGTGATGCCTGGTGTGCCACGTATCTTTGAGAAATTTCACGCTGCAGTGGTGACCAAAGGTTTAAGTGCCGGTGGTTTGAAAGCTAAGCTTTTTCAAGCGGCGTTGGACCTTTCAGAAAAAAATGGCATGGCCGAAGAAGCAGGGAAGTCACTTGGCTTTAAAGATCAGTTGATCTTCACCATTCTGCAGAAGTTGGTCTTTGCCAAGATAAGTGCGGGACTCAAGGAAACCATGGGTGGAAGAATTACAAATCTTCTTTCCGGTGGTGCTCCGCTCTCGAAGAAAATCAATTGGTTCTTTCGAGATGCGGGAATTGATATCTACGAAGGATACGGTTTGACCGAAACAAGTGCGGCCACTTGTGTTAACCGTCCAGGAAGAAACCGCATCGGTACAGTAGGGCCTGCTATGCCTGGAACCGAGATCAAGATTGCTGAAGACGGCGAGATTTTGATTAAAGGGCCTGGCTTGATGGCTAAGTATTGGAAAAATCCAGAGGCAACAGACGATGTATCGAAGAATGGTTGGTTCCATACGGGCGATATTGGTTTGGTTGAATCTGATGGTTCCGTACGTATTACGGATCGCAAGAAAGACATTATTGTCACCGCCGGTGGTAAAAATGTCGCACCGCAAAATATTGAAAACCTCATTAAGACCCACAAGTTGATCTCGCAAATTGTGGTACACGGTGACCAGCGTAAGTTTTTATCAGCGGTTGTGACTCTTGACCCGGATGCGTTGCAGGATTTTGCCAACGCCAATGGTTTGGGTAATGGTTCCTATGCTGCGCTAACGCAAAAGCCACAAGTGCTCTCTGCGATACAAGATGCGGTTGATGAGTTCAACGGGCAACTGGCCAGTTATGAAACCATTAAGAAATTCAAAATTCTGGAGCAAGATTTCTCTCAGGAAACGGGTGAGCTAACACCAACCTTAAAGGTGAAGCGTAAATTCGTAAATGAGCGTTATGGAGAGATCTTTTCTTCTTTTTATGAGTAGAGTCGTTGACTCTTTGAGGCGGCAAGTATATCGCAAAATCGGAATATTGGTGAGTGTCTTAGGGCGCGTAGCTCAGTGGTAGAGCACTATCTTGACATGGTAGGGGTCGGCAGTTCAATCCTGCCCGCGCCCACCAGATATTCCGGAAGCATTCAATGAATTGGTATAGAGGTTGTTATGGCGCAAGCACAGGTTTCCATTACTCTACCTGACGGTACGGTGAAGGAGTTTAGTCCAGGTGTGACAATACGTGATGTTGCCGCATCCATAGGGCCAAAGCTGGAAAAGGACGCTATTGGCGGGGTCATCAATGATGGAGATGTTATCGACGTGCATACTCCACTGCGCGATGATTGCACTCTGCGCATCGTCACGCTTCGTTCCGAAGAGGGATTAGAAGTATTGCGTCACTCGACAGCCCATCTGATGGCAAGTGCTGTGCAGGACCTTTTTCCCGGAACTCAGGTGACCATCGGCCCGTCGATTGAGAATGGTTTCTACTATGATTTTCACCGAGACGGTGGGTTTACGCCGGAGGAACTCGAGCAAATCGAAAATGCCATGAGCAAGCTGGCCAAAGAGGATACACCCTTTGTGCGGGAAGAGGTTTCCCGAGAGGATGCGTTGGAACTCTTTGACAAAATGGGCGAAAAATTTAAGTGCGAACTCATCGATGCTATTCCGGAAGGGGATACGATTTCACTCTACCGGCATGGAGATTGGGTTGACCTTTGTCGCGGACCCCATGTGCCCTCGACCGGTGCGCTTAAGTCTTTTAAGTTGACCCATGTTTCTGGTGCGTACTGGCGTGGCGACGAGAACAATCCGATGCTTGCACGGATTTATGGGACCGCGTTTTGGGACAATAAGAGCCTGAAAAAGCATTTGATGCAAATCGAGGAAGCCAAGAAGCGTGACCATCGTAAACTTGGTCGCGAATTGGATTTGTTTTGGTTTCATCCCTTGGCGCCGGCAATGCCTTTTTTCCAACCGAAAGGAACGCTCGTCTATAATCTACTGGTGGATTATGTGCGCGGCTTTTACGAAAAGCTTGGCTTTGATGAAGTGATTACTCCACAGATTGTCGATGCGGATCTCTACCATCGTTCCGGTCACTACGCGAATTACAAAGAGAATATGTTTTTCTCACAAATAGATGAGCGGGAGTTTGGCGTTAAGCCGATGAACTGTCCTGGGCACGCTCTGATGTATGGGATTGAAAAGCACAGCTATAGAGATTTGCCTATTCGTTTTGCTGATTTTGGTCGCTTGCATCGCTATGAACGCTCCGGGGTTACGGCTGGCCTAACGAGAGTTCGTTCTTTCTCCCAAGACGATGCACATATCTTTTGTCGGGAAAACCAGATTGCGGAAGAGCTTGCATCTCAGGTGAAGATGATTGGCGACATCTATGAGACTTTCGATTTTAAGGTTCGGGTTGGTTTTTCTACCCGACCAGAGAAGTCGATGGGCAGGGAAGAAGGCCTGAGCGATGAAGAGCGGCAGGAGTGGGATCAGATTTGGACTCGTGCGGAGACCACCCTTGAGGAGGCGTTGAAGGCTTCGACCCTTGAATACCACTTCAACCATGGGGATGGCGCTTTTTATGGACCGAAGATCGATTTTCAGGTCTGTGATGCTTTGGGACGATGGCATCAGTTGGGCACCATTCAGCTGGATTTTTCGATGCCGAGACGCTTCGATTTGACCTATATCAATGCGGATGGGGAAAAAGAGCGGCCGGTGATGATCCACCGGGCGGCCTTGGGATCGCTTGAACGGTTCATTGGCATCCTTATTGAGCACTGTGCGGGGGATTTTCCGATTTGGCTGGCACCGGTGCAAGTTCGTGTTTTGACCATCAATGACAGCCTCAAACCCTATGCGGAAAAGGTCAAGAAGTCTTTAGATTCCAATGGCTTAAGGGTGGAGATCGATGAGCGCTCAGAGAAGCTTGGGTTTAAAATTAGGGATGCGGAACTCAAGAAAATCCCAATTGTGCTGGTGGTTGGAGAGCGGGAAGCGGAGCAAAATGAGGTTTCTGTACGTTTTCGAAAGAAAGATAATCGGGGAAATATGCCGCTTGACCAGGCGATTGCGCTCGTGTTAGAAGCCGCGGCCGCGCCCGATAACCCAGTTTTAGGGTAAGTGGTTAGAAAAGCAATGGAAGTTAGGAGAACATTATCGTAAAGCCAAAACGCGAACGTGGACCGCGCATAAACGGTCAGATCAGGGCGGCCGAAGTAAGGGTCATTGGTCCGGAGGGACAACAGATTGGCATTATGCCACCAGTGATGGCCATTGAAAAAGCTGCCGACATTGGTTTGGACCTGGTTGAAGTATCGCCAGAAACCAATCCTCCAGTATGTAGAATTCTGGATTACGGTAAGTTCAAATATATGGAGAAGAAGCGTAAGGCGGAAGCGAAGAAAAAGCAGAGCAATACGACGGTTAAGGAAGTAAAATTTAGACCGAAAATTGAGACACACGATTACAATTTTAAGATTGAACGAATTAAGAAGTTTTTAGGAGAAGGGCATAAGGCCAAAGTGACAATGATGTTCAGAGGACGTGAGATTGCTTATAAAGAATTTGCGTTTAAGTTGATGGACAAAATAGCAGATGATGTCGTAGAGGCCGGAGTAATTGAGGCAAGACCAAAAATGGAAGGACGTAATATGTCCATGATGGTTGTGCCTGGTAAAACAGCATAGGGAAGTTAAGGTAAGACAATGGCGGGCTATAAGTTAAAGACAAAAAGAGCAGCAGCAAAGCGTTACCGTGTTACGGGTAAAGGACGTGTTAAGGTTGGACGCAAAGGTAAGCGCCATATCTTATCGAACAAGAGTCGTAATAGAAAACGTGGCTTACAGGGCACCACACTTTTAGAGGGTGGTGATGAGGCGATGGCAAAGTCGCTTCTTCCTTACGGCTAGTTGAATAATATTTTTTAATAAGAGAAAAGGGAGGTCGTTATGCCTCGTACACGTGGTGGATATAAAACCAGAAGACGTCGCAACAGAGTGCTTAAGCGCGCTGAAGGATTTCGTGGCGGACGTCGTAAATTATATACGGTAGCAAAGGAAGCTGTTGATAATGCAATGGCCTATGCTTTTGAAGGCCGCAAACAGCGTAAGCGTCAATTTCGTAGATTATGGATTACGCGTATTAATGCAGCGTTGGGCCCATCTGAACTGAGCTATAGCCGGTTTATCCATGGTCTAACCAAGGCCAACGTTGAGATGGATCGACGTGTCTTGGCTGACTTGGCCGTGCATGATTCAGACGCGTTTGCTGCATTGGCAAACCTGGCTAAAGAACAGCTTTAGATTTGGCTTTTTAGCCACACACTCTGTCTTCTTAACGAAAGTTTCTGCTTGAACAATGGAGGACCTTCAGCAACTAGAGGAATCCGCACTGGGGAGAGTCGAATCTCTTACTTCCCAGCAGGAACTAAACCAACTTCGTTCTGAACTTCTCGGAAAAAAAGGTTTGCTTGGGCAAGCTTTGCGTAGTGTTTCCGCTTTGCCTGAGGCAGAGCGACCACAGCGCGGCAAAGAAATTAATATCGTCAAACAAAAGATTGCCGCAGCCCTGGATGGGGCCGCAGAGTCCATGGCACAGGCTGAGCGTGAAGCAAAGCTCTTGGCCGGCCACTATGATGTCACTTTACCTGGGCGACGTACGGTCCAGGGTTATCCTCATCCTTTGCGTTTGGTGGAGGAGGAAGTCTTTCGCGCCCTAAGTTCTCTTGGTTTTACGGTGACGAATGGGCCATTGATTGAACACGATTGGTATAATTTTGAAGCTCTGAATATACCCCAGGACCACCCGGCTCGGGATATGCAGGATACATTTTTTCTGGCCCCTTCAGTTGTTTTACGTACTCACACATCAAATGTGCAAATTAGAACGATGCTCAAGCAGGACCCACCGGTACGAATTGTCGCGCCCGGAATGGTTTTTCGCAACGATGCGGTAGACGCGACTCACTCTCCCGTATTTCATCAGGTTGAAGGCCTGTGGATTGATGAGAAAGCGACCTTTGGAGATCTTAAAGGCGTGTTGCAAAGATTCGCAGTGCAGCTCTTTGGTCCGGAAGCAAAGGTTCGTCTCAGACCGAGCTATTTCCCCTTTACGGAACCTTCGGCTGAAGTGGATGTTGGCTATAAGACGAGCAAAGGTGATGAGTGGTTGGAAGTCCTGGGTGCGGGTATGGTGCACCCTGAAGTTTTAAAGTCTGTAGGTTACGACCCTGACAAGGTGCAGGGCTTTGCATTTGGTGCGGGCATCGAACGGATTGCGATGCTGCGTTATGGAATTAAAGATATACGACTCTTTTACGAAAATGATTTGCGCTTTTTGGGACAATTTGGCGGCGCCGGGCGTCACGCGCCTGGACGCTAAAGAAGTGAGGATATCGTGAAACTCTCATTGGAATGGTTAGAAGATTTTCTTGAGGTGCCTGAGCTTGAGGCACTTTGCGATGCTTTGACTGAAGCAGGGGTGGAGGTTGAAGAAATTTCCAATCCGAGTGCCGATGTTCAGGGTGTTATCATTGCTGAGGTGAAGAGTTGCGAAGCACATCCGAAGGCAGACAAGCTTAAGGTTTGTTCTGTGGGGGATGGTACGAATTCTTATCAGGTTATCTGCGGGGCTCCGAATGTTGCGCAAGGGCAAAAGGTTGCATTTGCTGCACCGGGGGCTAATCTCAATGGCTTCGCGATTGCTGAGCGCGCCATCCGGGGTGTTAACTCACAAGGTATGCTTTGCTCCATGGAAGAGTTGGGGCTGGCACAAAAAAGTGATGGCATATGGGTGCTTCCTGGTGATTGGCCTTTAGGTGGAAATATTTTCGACCAAGTGGTAGCCAAGCCGGTATTAACCCTATGGATAACGCCAAATCGACCGGACCTGCTTTCGCACCGGGGTTTGTCTCGGGAGGTTGCGGCGGCTTTTGATTTACACCGTAAGGGCAGTTCCTGGCGACTCGTGGAGGATGGAGACGAGGCTCGAAATTACGCAAAAATTACAATTGACGATGGTGAAGGATGTCCTCGCTATTGCGGACGGGTTATCCGTGGAGTCACGGTTGGTCCTTCGCCTGAATGGTTGGCGGCACGCCTTGAAAGCGTCGGTGTGCGCTCCATCAACAATGTGGTGGATGCGACAAATTATGTGTTGATGGAGTATGGCCATCCCTTACACGCCTTTGATTTAGATTTTATTGCTAAAGAAAGCACGCTGCCGGAAATTATTGTCCGCCGTGCCCGCGACGGCGAGATGATGACCACCCTTGATGATGTGGAGCGAAAGCTTGATGCTGCGGATCTGGTGATTGCGGACAGTGAGAAGGTGTTGGCTCTGGCAGGCGTCATGGGAGCGGCAAACAGTGAGGTGTCGGAGACAACCCAGGATGTTGTTCTTGAGTGTGCCTATTTCGAGCCTAAGACTGTGCGTCAAAGTGGGCGACGGCATGGCTTACATACGGAGGCATCGGCACGTTTTGAACGGGGGGCTGATCCGCAGGCTCTGTCTCTGGCTATCGACCGTTGTGCTTATCTTATTGCGGATTTGGCCGGAGGAAGTGTTTGTCGTGGTGTGGTAGAGGTTTCTACTTATAAGGACAATCCAACCCATATTAGTCTTGAACTCAGTCGCGTCGAAAAGGTTTTAGGTATAAGTTTGAGCGCGGAACAGGTTGTGGACTTGCTCAAGCCAATTGAGATTCAATGCGAAAGCAGAAATGATGGTAAGTTGGTGTTCTCAAGGCCTTCCTATCGTCAGGATTTGAATATCGAAGTCGACATTATTGAAGAGATTGCAAGGCGCTACGGTTATAATAATATTCCGAGCACCTTGCCCGATTCTTCGCAACAGCCACTCGATCTGGCTTTGCCGCCAGACCGTCTGGATGGGTTACGAAAGATTTGTTTTGCTCATGGGTTGAGTGAAACGATTACTTACGCTTTTGGTAAGCCAACGGAACATGGTGAAGACTCATTACGGCTTCTCAATGCTCTGGGAGAAGATTTTAGCGCACTGCGTACCTCTTTGCTGCCAGACCTCTTGAAAACAGTTTCTCATAATTTGCGTCATGGCCAGCGGGATATTCGTGTTTTTGAAATAGGTACGACTTTTCATGCCCGGGAAGCGGCAGCGGATGAGGATGAGAAAAACCGACTTTTGCCGCAGGAGGATCTCCGACTTGGGGTATGTATGCTCGGGGGACGTTTTCAGGGGCGCTGGTATGAAGGTAAAGAAGAGATCGATTTTTCCGACTTGGCTGGACTCCTCGATAATATTTTAGATGGCTTAGGTTCTGCTGAGAGCACCTCACGAGTCAGGGGGGAGCACGACCGGTTCAATCCGCACAGTGTGGCTAAGCTCCTTCTTGGGGAAGAAGGAGTTGGCTTCGGTGGGCAGTTGCATCCAGAGTTCTTAGCCACATACGACATTGACGAAAACGTTTATGCGGCGGAGATTTCTCTGACGAAGCTCTTAGCCGCGGGTACTAAAGAACAGGCTTACAGGCCCTTGGAGCGTTTACCCGGAACCCAGCGCGATGTGGCTCTGGTGGCGGATAGAAGCGTGGCGGCGGAGGATTTGCGACGCTTTATTGAGCTTAATGCGGCTGGTGGTATCGATGGGGATGTGGTTGAGGATGTCAGTATTTTTGACGTTTTTGCTGGCAAGAACCTGGGAGAGAATAAGGTCAGTATCGGATTTTCGATTTATTACAGGGGGCGTGGGCGTACTTTGCGCGATGAGGAAGTGGGCGGCGCTTTCGAGGATTTATTAAAAAAACTAGAGGCGAATTTTCCGGTTGAAGTTCGTGCCTAGATCGATTAGAGGGGTTTTATCTGAAATTCAATTATTTTATTGAAATCAGGGGGTTGTGGTCGATAGGTAAAATCGATTAGGGTACAGTACAAAGGAGCATATGCAATGACAAAAGCAGATTTAGTAGAAGCAGTCCATACCAAGATTGGGTTCTCCAAGAAGGAGTCCAGCGATATCGTCGAACTGCTTTTTGATACGATGAAGTCAACACTCGAGTCCGGTGAAAAGATTAAAATCAGCGGCTTTGGTAATTTTGAAGTGCGCGATAAGCATTCCCGTATTGGTCGTAATCCACAGACTGGTGATGCCATTGAGATTTCAGCTCGCCGGGTTTTGACCTTCAAGCCTTCGCAGATTTTGAAGAATAGTCTAAATCCAACAACACCTGAAAACAGCTAAGGGTTTAGGATTTTGCAGTCAAAAGATAGAGGCTCCAAGGGACACAACAGTCCTGAATCGGCGATTCCCGACAAGCGTTACTTTCGTATAGGCGAGGTGGCGGATTTGGTAGGGGTGCATGCCCACGTCCTGCGTTACTGGGAGAAAGAAGTTGCTTCCATACGTCCGGGCAAATCATCATCCAATCAACGACGCTATCGGCGACGTGATGTTGAAATTTTTCGCGAAATACGACGCCTGCTCTATGCGGAAGGCTACACCCTTTCTGGTGCGAAGCGTCGTTTGCAATCTCAGGGAAGACCTCTGGATGAAAATCTGGAAGTTGCGGCCAAGGAGACTGCGCCAGCAGAACACGCGGATGCGGCAGAGGTCGCTGCTGGTCAAAAGTTGCAAGAGGCTTTCAAGGGGGCCAAAAGTGCTGAGCTTAGCGCCGATTTGAGTGCCCAGTCCGAGCAGATGAATTTGAAGTTTCGGGTGACCAGTGCAGAGGAAAAGCTTGCTCGAGTCAAAAAAGGCTTAGGCGACATTATTCAGCTTGCTGGCGAGCAACCTTAAAACCGAGGCTTTTGCCCGGTCATTTTCTTAGTCCAGGACAAAAGGTAAAGGATCGAGAGGACGTCCATTGCGGCGAACCTCGTAGTGCAGGTGCGGTCCGGTAGATCTACCGGTTGAGCCCATTTCCGCAATTTTTTGATTACGTTTCACCTGTTGACCAACCTCCACTCGATAGCCGTCCAGGTGGGCATAATGGGTTTGCAGCCCATAACCATGGTCGAGGACTACAGTTTTGCCATAGCCTCCCCGGTAGCCTGCCCAAATCACAACGCCGTCAGCCGGCGCCAGCACGATGTCACCAGTCTGGCCACCGATATCGAGGCCCTTATGCATCACCAGATAGCCATTGATGGGGTGAATTCGTCGACCAAAGCCAGAGGTGAGTGGCCCCTTGAATACAGGGCGAAGGGAAGGGGTGTAGCTGAGCCGATGCTCCGCGTCGCGAAAGTAATCAATGGTTTCGCCCAGGCTATAGAGGAGCTCTTTGGCCCGGCTTTGCAAACTCAGGACATCTTGCCCTGCAAGCAGCTGATCCACGTCAAGCCATTGCACTTGATTTTCCTTTTGCAGGGTCAAGCGTAATGGGTCGACACTGTCTTGGGTGGCGAATTCGCCTTTCAGCCCAAGATTACTTTTAGTGATAAGAACGAGGAAGGTATTGTCGAGCTGTTCCATAAGATTGGTTACAGCGGGTAAAGTGGTTTCAATGCTTTCGATGTCGTTTTTCAGCTTAAGGTTTTCGGCTTTTAGATGGGCCAGTTCGGATGCTTTTTGGCTGTCGTGGCGACCGAAGAATATAAGGCTCAGGGTGAGACCAAAGATGAGAATAAGTGTGGTGAGCAGCAGTGCGAAGTGCCGCCCATAAAAGGTTATTCGCTTGAGGCTCCGACCGTGCCCATCAAGCAAAATAAAGACAAACTTTTTTCTCATAGAGGCGAGCATATGCAGGCCCTATTAAGCACTTTGTCGCTGATGCTTCAAGAGCAGAAGTGCTCCCCTTAATGCCTCACAAAAGGTTGACCTCTTGCGCGTCCTTCGCGTATAGCAGCACCTTGAAATAGCCCGCTGGAGAGAGTTTTGACTCCCTCGCCGGGTATTTAGAGTGGTTCGGGGCGTAGCGCAGTCTGGTTAGCGCACTTGACTGGGGGTCAAGGGGCCGGAGGTTCAAATCCTCTCGCCCCGACCAACTCTTAATAGGTCTCAGAGGACGGGAATCCATGGCTTCAGCAAAAATCCTAGTATCTAATGACGATAGCGTACACGCACCAGGGATTGAGGCTTTGGCCGCGGCCCTAAGCCCGCTGGGGGAAGTCTGGGTGGTGGCGCCTGCCCGCGAACAAAGCGCCAGTAGCCACAAAATTTCCCTGCATGACCCGTTGCGGCTGTATGAGCTGGGTGAACGTAAATTTGCGGTCGATGGAACACCAGCGGATTGTGTGTATATGGGGCTCAATGAGATCCTGCCTGAGCCACCGGATATCGTTGTCAGTGGTATTAATGCTGGTCCTAATTTGGGGAATGATATTATGTATTCGGGAACGGTCGCGGCTGCGATGGAAGGTGTGTTGCTGGGTTATCCGGGCATCGCCGCATCCTTATGTCTGCCTGAGAATCGAAGTGGCGGCTGGGCTCCAGTACGGGCGGATTTTGAAGTGGCGGCGGAATATGTGGCGGAGCTTGCCCATGCTGTTCTAAAAAAGCCGATGCAGGCAGGCACATTGCTCAACGTGAATGTACCATTTCTGCCTAAGGACGAACTCCAAGGGGTTAAATTATCACGTCTCGGTTATACGGATTGGGCTCAATCAGTAACTAAGCGGGAAGATCCTCGTGGTCGTCCCTATTACTGGATTGGCGGGGTAAGAGAGGGGCTCGACCATATTCCCGATTCAGATAACAAAGCTATTTCGGAGCGTTGTATTAGTCTCACCCCCATCCATTTCGATATGACCTATCAGGCCGCCTTTCCTTATGTTCGCAGCCTTGAGTTGGAGAGTTTTTCTTTGGTTGCGGATGGGCTTGGGGAAGGCTCATTTGAATTGACCGAGCCTCGTCGCAGCACAAAAGTTCAAGGGAATAATTCAGAATAGGGCGCCAGAGCCCAGTAGAGATGAGGAAGTCTGATGGAAAGCGTAGACACTTCGGAGGGTAAGCAAGCCGGTGGTTTGATGCACTGGGTGCATGGTATGTACCACTGGGTGCTTAAGTGGGCAGACTCACCTTATGCTTTGCCAGCTATCTTTTTATTGGCTTTTGCCGAGTCGTCTTTTTTTCCAATTCCGCCGGATGTGTTGCTCATCGCTATGGCGGTGGGACGTCCAAAGCGCTCATTTCATTTCGCGGCCCTATGCACTCTAGGCTCAGTTCTCGGCGGTATGTTTGGTTACGCCATCGGCTTGGGCTTATGGTCGAGCGTGGATCAGCTTTTTTACAGCTATGTGCCAGGTTTTTCCCCAGAGGCCTTTGCTCGGGTTCAGGGACTCTATGAGGAGTGGGGTATTACTATCGTTTTTACGGCAGGATTTTCACCCATTCCCTACAAGATTTTTACCATTGCCAGTGGTGTTCTGAGCATGTCATTTCTGCCTTTTATCCTGGCTTCTGTGATCAGCAGAGGCGCCCGCTTTTTCCTGGTTGGGGCTCTGATTTATCGATTTGGTGGCACGATTCAGAAGTTTATCGATCGCTATTTCAATATTCTTGCACTGGTTTTTTGCCTATTATTTGTCGGAGGCGTGTTGGCTGCTAAAGTTCTTTTCTAGGGATGCAAAGAAGCGGTTTTCTACATTTTATCCGAGCTCTAAAGAGCTTTTCCTGCTTCAAGGAAAAGGCTGTACTTCTTCGAATTCAAAGGGCTTTTCTTTGGCCTGTTCTTCTTGTGCTGGGCCTCATCCTGGGGATTCAGCCGGTCGCTGCCCAGAAATATCGGGTTAAGCCGGGCGATTCTTTATGGAAGATTGCCAAGCAGCATCGGGTCTCCATGGGGGATTTGAAAGCAGCCAATCGGCTGCCCAGGGATACAAAATTATGGGTTGGTCAGCGTTTGAACATTCCCCGAGCCGGGAGCCAAAGTAGGGCGCGAAAGCATTTCTCTTGGCCTGCTCCAGGAAAGCTTGCCCAGAGATTTAAGGGCGGAAAGGTGCCGAACGATGGGGTCGAGTTCAAGCTCAGCGCAGGCACGAAAATCAGGGCAGCTGCTGCAGGTAAGGTGGTACACAGCGGCCCCCATGATCATTATGGG
>CAXGWX010000039.1:0-17796 GCA_964013445.1 uncultured Bdellovibrionales bacterium
AGGTGAAAGTTCTGGTCAGGGTAAAACCGCTGGCTCAGGTCACGGCGGACAAAAGTCACGCTCCGGTAAGGGCAAGCCCAGACTTGGATTTGAGGGCGGACAGATGCCGATGTATCGCCGTATGCCCAAGCGAGGTTTCAACAATACACGATTTGCTAAAGTTTGGGCGGAAGTTAATATCGACGTCCTTGCCGCACGATTCGAAGCAGGGTCGGAAGTTGATTTAGCTGCCGCACGTAAAGTTGGATTGGCGACAAATCGTGATGAAGGTTTGCGTGTGTTGGGGCGCGGAGAAATTTCTCATGCGCTGACGATTAAGGCGGCCCATGTTACCGCTTCGGCGAAAAAGAAAATTGAAGCAGCTGGCGGGAGTATTGTTGCTTCGTAAGTTTTCTTTTGGCAAGATTCACTGACAACCTAAGGAGATATTGTGGCTTCAGGCTTTTGGAATATTGGGAAGATCCCAGAACTTAGGAATCGTATATTATTCACAGCAGCACTACTTGCAGTCTACCGCATAGGTATCTTTGTCTCTATTCCAGGTGTGGACCGGGTTGAGCTGGGGCGTGCCTTTAAATCTCTCTCGGGAACATTATTTGGCTTCTTCAATATGTTTTCTGGGGGAGCTTTTGAGCAGGCAAGTATTTTCGCCTTGGGAATTATGCCTTATATCTCCTCCTCTATTATTATGCAGCTCTTGACGGTGGTCATACCTACACTTGAGCGCTTGCAAAAAGAGGGTGAAAGTGGCCGTCGCAAGATCAATCAATTCACTCGTTATGGCACAATTCTTTTATCCGTTATTCAGGGATTCGGGATTGCAAATTATCTGGAGAGTGGGCCTGGCGGAATACAAGTTGTCCACGAGCCAGGATTCTTTTTCAAATTCATGACCATCCTGACACTTACGGCGGGAACAGTTTTCATTATGTGGTTAGGGGAGCAGGTTACGGAGCGTGGTATTGGTAACGGTATTTCTCTTATCATTTTTGCCGGAATTGTCGCCCAACTTCCGTCCGGGATATTGAGCACCTTTGAGTACTTGAAAAACGAAATCATTCAGCCCGTAACGATGATGATTATCCTGGTGATAGTCTTCCTTGTTATTGCAGCAATTATTTTCTTTGAGCAGGCACAGCGAAGAATTCCAGTGCAGTACGCGAAGCGCTTGGTTGGCAAGAATACATACGCAGGGCAGTCAACTCACTTGCCCCTTAAGATTAATACATCGGGTGTTATTCCGCCTATTTTTGCTTCGTCTTTGCTTATGTTTCCCGCAACCCTGGCGAATTTTGTGCCCGGGGGATTTATCGAATCCTTTCAGAGTTTCTTCCAGTTTGATTCCTGGTTTTACAATGCCTCTTATGTGCTTTTGATTATCTTCTTCTGCTATTTTTACACGGCGGTTACATTTAACCCGGTGGACGTTGCAGACAACATGAAGAAGTACGGTGGATACATTCCAGGTATTAGACCAGGGAAGAAAACAGCGGAGTATATTGACCGCGTGCTTTCTCGCATCACTTTTGGCGGTGCTTTATATCTTTCTGCGGTTTGTGTTTTGCCAACAATCTTGATTGCTAAATTTGATGTTCCATTTTTCTTTGGAGGCACAGGCTTATTAATCGTTGTTGGCGTTGCCTTGGATACGGTTCGGCAAATTGAATCCCATTTGATAACGCGTCATTATGATGGGTTTGCCGGCTCACGTGGGCCGCGTATACGTACTCGACGCCGAGCGCCCGTATGAGATTAATACTCTTGGGCAAACCTGGTTGTGGCAAAGGCACCCAATCTAAGGTGCTGTCCACGAGATTAGGTATCCCTTCGATTTCGACTGGAGATCTGATTCGCGCGACGATTGCCCAAGGTTCAGAACTTGGACGCACATTCAATGAATATATATCGCAGGGCCAATTGGTGCCTGACGAGCTTGTCGTTGAACTCGCTAAGCAAAGAATCATGCAGGATGATTGCCGTGTTGGATTCTTAATGGATGGTTTCCCGCGTACCGTACCACAGGCTGAGACATTAACGGAGATTCTGGCTGAGGCTAATCAACCGCTGGATGCAGTCGTTAACCTACAAGTCAGCGATGAATTGCTTGTGGAGCGTGCTGAAGGTCGACGAACATGTAAAGACTGTGGTGTCTCATATCACTTAAAATTTGCACCACCTCAGGTCGAGGGTGTGTGCGATTACTGTGGCTCGACTGACCTTTTTCGGCGGGACGATGATTGCGCTGAAGTGGTTTATAAGCGACTTGAAGAATATCGGACGAAAACCCATCCCCTGGTGAAGTATTATGAAGAGCAGGGGAACCTGTTAAATATTGATGGCGTGGGTGAGTTGAATGCGGTTGAGCGTCGAATAGAGGCAGCACTCAAGAGTATGGCATGATTATGCAGCGATCTCGACGAACAGTGATTCTTAAATCTCCTCGTGAAATTGATATCATGCGCGAAGCGAATCGGCATACGGCTGAAGTCTTGCAGATGATGTGTGAGGCGGCCAAGCCGGGAATGTCAACTTGGGACTTAGATGAGATTGCTCGCGAAGAAATAGCCAATCGACCGGTGGAGAGTGCCTTTCTTGGCTATTATGGTTATCCGGCGGTGGTTTGTGTGTCGATCAACGAGGAAGTCGTCCATGGGATTCCCCGTAAGGATAAGATTATCCGGGATGGTGATCTGGTATCTATTGATTTTGGCTTATGTTTTAAGGGCTATGTTGGAGACACGGCGAGAACGATAGGTATTGGGAATGTAAGTCCGGAAGCGGCCCAGCTCGTTGAGGTGACTCGAGAGTGCTTGGATAGAGCGATTGCGATCTGCGATCCTCAGCATCGCTTAAGCGATATTGGCCGCGAGGTTGAAGAGCACGCTAAAAGTCATAATTATGGGGTTGTGCGCGAGTTTGTGGGGCACGGGATTGGTACGCGCATGCATGAAGAACCACAAGTTCCCAATTATTTCGATGGTTTAAAGCCAAGGCTGCGCCCCGGGCTGGTGATTGCTATTGAGCCTATGATCAATCTTGGGGGCCATGAAGTGCGGGTTTTGGATGACGATTGGACCGCTGTGACTCAGGATGGGTCTTGGTCGGCGCATTTTGAGGACTCCATAGCAATTTTGGAGGATGGGCCGGTGGTTTTGAGTCGTCTTTGAGCCTTTTAACTGGCCGATCGTGCAGTACTTTTTCCTATACAAAATGCGGATCTTAAAGTCTTTTTTCTTCAAAAACAGACCATTATGGCCTTGCCAAAGAAAATTTTCTTGTGTTATTAGGCCGCTCGCAACACGTGTGCTTTAGCCTTCAGATGGGTTAAGGCCTTGAAGGATTTAGGTTTTTTAGGAAAGAACATGGCCAAAGAGGAAGTTATTGAAACGATTGGGACGGTACTGGAGCCTCTGCCAAATGCTATGTTTCGTGTTGAGTTGGAGAATGGTCACAAGTTGCTTTGTCATATTTCGGGGAAGATGCGAATGCACTTCATTAAGATTTTACCCGGGGACAAAGTAACGGTTGAACTTTCGCCTTACGATTTAAGTCGTGGGCGTATTACATATCGAGCAAAGTGAGTTGGTTATGAAAGTCAGAGCGTCAGTTCGAAAAATTTGTAACAAATGTAAAATTATTAAGCGCCGCGGCGTGATTAGGGTTATTTGCGATAACCCAAAACACAAGCAGCGACAGGGTTGAGGTAGCTTATGGCACGTATAGCAGGGGTAGACTTACCGCGTAACAAGCGAATCGAAATTGCACTGACTTATATTTTTGGTATTGGCAATTTCGCAGCAAAGGAAATTGTAAGCAAGGCATCATTGGATCCAACCTTGCGCTCAGACAAGTTGACAGAAGGTGATGTGGCTCGACTTCGTGAAATTATTGAAAAGGATTACACGGTGGAAGGAGATTTGCGCCGTGAAGTTTCAATGAACGTTAATCGACTTATGGAGCTTGGGTGTTACCGTGGCTTGCGACACAGAAAAGGCTTGCCTGTGCGCGGACAGCGGACCCACACCAATGCACGTACACGGAAATCGCCACGACGTGGTTCGAAGGCAAAGAGGTAAGAAATGGCAACTGCATCGAAAAAGCGTGTGAAAAAGAATGTGCCTAATGGCCTAGCTTTTATTCAGGCAACTTTTAATAATACTTTGATTTCAATCACAGACCAGAATGGCAATGCGTTGTCCTGGAGCAGTTCGGGCTCAAAGGGTTTTCGTGGCTCTCGTAAATCAACTCCTTTTGCAGCTCAGGTAGCAGCTCAAGACGCAGCAGAAAAGGCCATGATTCATGGTTTGCGCTCTGTCGGCGTGATGGTTAAAGGGCCGGGGGCTGGACGAGAAGCGGCTGTACGAGCATTGCAAGCAGCAGGACTTCGAATTTCGATGATTAAAGACGTAACCCCTATTCCACATAATGGATGCCGTCCGCCAAAGCGCCGACGCGTCTAATGTGAATAACTTAAGGCTACAGCAGATACTATAGAGCGTAATGAACATTTGTTTTTTACGAGAACATTGAGGAGAAAATACCATGAACCGTAACTGGCGTGACTTGATTCGACCTAAAAACTTGGTTGTTGATCGGGACAGTTTGACTGAACAATATGGCAAGTTTACTGCCGAGCCACTTGAGCGTGGATTTGGCGTGACTTTAGGCAATTCACTGCGTCGCATTTTGCTTAGTTCACTGCAAGGTGCTGCTGTTTGTGCGGTTCGTATCGATGGTGCTTTACATGAGTTCACAGCGATTCCGGATGTTGTCGAAGATGTGACCGATATCATCATGGCCCTTAAAGAACTTCGCGTCGGTACCTATGCGAATGAGCCAAGAGTTATGCGTATTAGCGTACAGGCTCCAGCCGATCAGGAACTCGTTGTTCGTGGTGCAGATCTTATTGGCGATAGCGCGGTTGATATTCTTGACCCGGATCATCCTATTTGTACTCTTTCTGCAGGTGGTAGCCTGGCAATGGAAGTGATGATCTCTCGTGGTCGCGGCTATGTTCCTGCGGAACGTAATAAGACTCCAAATATGGCTGTTGGTTGGATTCCAGTGGACTCGCTGTTTTCGCCTATTCCACGGGTGAACTTCAATGTGACCAATGCTCGTGTTGGACAGATGACAGATTACGATAAATTGACTTTGGAAGTTTGGAGCGATGCTTCTGTCACTCCGGATGACGCCGTTGCTTTTGCAGCTAAGATTCTCAAAGAGCAGCTTACGGTGTTCATCAACTTTGAAGAAGAAGAAGAACTCGACTTGAGTGCAGATGACGGTGCGGATGATGACTATAATGAGCATCTGCTCCGCCGAGTTGACGAATTGGACTTGAGTGTTCGAGCAGAAAACTGCTTACAGAATGCCAACATCAAATACATTGGTGATTTGGTACAGAAGACAGAGAACGAAATGCTTAAGACCAAGAACTTTGGCCGAAAGTCACTTAAGGAAATTAAAGAGTTGTTGGCTGAAATGGGTCTGGGCTTGGGAATGAAGCTTGAGGCTTGGCCGCCAAAAGAACTTAACCGCTAAAGCGGTAGATGAGATTATCGAAGGAGTATTAGGATGCGACATCGTAAAGGAGTCAAGAAGTTAGGACGCAATGGACCGCACCGTCGGTCAACCTTGCGTAACATGACAACCAGTCTGTTTCGTTATGAGCGCATTCATACAACCGAGGCCAAGGCAAAGGCATTACGGCCGTTTGCAGAGCGCTTAGTCACTTTGGCAAAACGTGGCGATTTGGCTGCGCGTCGTCTGGCTGCAAAGCAAATCGCCGACGCGGAAATACTGCAAAAACTCTTTGGTGAGATTGCTGAGCGGTGTGCAGATCGTCCAGGCGGTTATACCCGTGTTCTGAAAACTGGTGTGCGACGTGGTGATCGGGCATCGACTGCTCTTATTGAGCTGGTTGATCGTAATGTTGCTGGTGCAGCCGCTGAGCCTCAAGAAGTCAACGTAGAGTAACTTCCTGTTTTTTAACCGCTTTCTTTTCTTTTAAAGGTTTGTAAAAGTTCTTTGAAAGCGCGCTTTTTTTCTGAAGAAACTTCTATTCTTCAACGTCTAAACCGGCGGTGGGCGTGTGATTGCGTTTCAAGTTAGAGATTTCTTGACGCTTGACATGACCATGATGCCGGGGGATATGTCTCCCGTAATTAAATATGTTTTTTGGCGTTTATGCCGAAATTTTAGTCTCTATTGAGGAGTGAAAAATGCGTTTGGTCTTACGTGGACTTGCTATTGTTGGGGTAATTTTTACATTAGTTGCTTGTGGGCGCGCGCCAGGCGAGGCGCCAAAACATCTTGAGGGCATTGATTTTCCTGATTGGGTTATCAAGAGCACTGGAGCATTCGATAATGATGGCGGCCGCCTTTTTCACGGCGTAGGTATGGTTAATGGCATTAAAAACCATGCGCTGGCCGTCTCAACAGCTGATAACCGTGCACGGGCAGAAATCGCCAAGCTTTTTGAGGTCTACAGTGCACAGCTGATGAAGGACTACATGGCATCGACCACTGCAGGTGATTTTAGCGCCTCATCTGAAGAGCAACATGTTGAACAGGCAACCAAGACATTCGCTGCAGCCACACTTTCCGGTGTGCAGATTGTGGATCATTGGTTCCATCCTGTAGATGGTTCCGTATATTCATTGGCCCGCTTGGACTTGGAAGAGTTTACTGACAGCTTGGATAAGATGAAGGAGCTTAATGAGCAGGTTCGTGAGCACGTTCGCAAGAATGCGGAACGTGTACACATGGATTTGGAGAATGAGGAAGCTAAGCGTCAGTAATTATTTATTGAAGCTTTTATAGATTCGAAGGGCCCTCCTTGGATCCGTTAGGGTCTGGAGGGCCTTTTTGTTTTGAGCTCTTCTGGTTTTTTTGGGGGAATTGATGGGGACGTTATTCTTATCTTTGGTCTGCTCACTTAGCATCACGACAGGCTTTTCAGCGAAGACGGTTTATAAGCAGGCAAGTCCTGCAGTTGTTTTAATTCTTGGGTCCGATGGCGGGAAGTCAGGAGGCGCTGGGACTGGTTCGATCATCACGCCTGATGGTAAAATTCTCACCAATGCTCATGTTGTATTAAATCATGATGGTCAGCCATTTAAGACCCTCTACGTTTTCCTCAAGCCGCAAAAATTAACCGGTGATAACGCTAAGGATTTAACTAATCGATATAAGGCAAGCATTTTAGCCTACAGTTCTGCAGAAGATCTGGATTTGGCGATTATACAGGTAGAAAATGGTCCGACCAACTTACCGACTATTGGCTTTGCCGCTTCCAGTGAGGTGGAGATTGGTGATGAGGTTGCGGCAATAGGTCACCCGGAACAAGGTGGACTTTGGACTTTAACCACGGGCACTGTTTCTACTCTGATTGCCAACCATGGTCGAGTGCCGAATAAGAATGTCTTTCAAACCGAAGCATCAATCAATCGTGGTAATTCAGGGGGCCCCCTGCTTAACAAGAACGGAAAAATTATCGGAATTAATACTTCTATCGCCAGACAAGCGGCGGATGGTGTGGCCATTACGGACGTTAACTTCTCTTTACAATCCGCGGTAGCAATGAACTGGATCAATCAGGTCGGTTCACGGCTAGGTGAGGCGGCAAAGAGTGGTGTCCCCGTCGCCACTTCGGCAGCAGAACTCGAAATAAAAGACCTTCGTAAAGAAAAAAGAATTTATTCGAAAAAATCTCCGCCAAAAGCCCGTGCGTCTGAAAAACCTAAAGCTGCGGAGCGGGTGGTTGCGGGCAAACGTTTGGATCCGAAAAAAGCAAAGCCCAAAATTGTTACGCCAAAACGACCTTTTAGTTTGGCTGATTTGAGGCGTAAGCAAATGCAAGACATGGAAGACATGCTTGATGATATGCGCGGTTTTATGGGCCGTGGAAAATCCAAGTAAATCTCGTAGGCTTTGACTTCAGACCTTGCCTTTTTGATAGCCTCGAAATTTAATCTTTCCACTTTGGCCTTTCGGTCAATTTGTTATATCTCCTGCTTTTACACGAAGGCAGTTTTAGGTGACAAAGCAAGGTACAACCGGTCAAGCCATATCCCTCTCCGATTTTAGTTATGAATTGCCGGAGGAGCTTATTGCGCAGGAGCCACAGGAACCGCGAGATCAGAGTCGGTTAATGCTCCTGGACCGAGAGAAGCAAAGCCTTAGCAATCATGTTTTTAGAGATATTGTCGAGCATCTCGAGCCAGGTGACCTTGTTGTCTATAACAACACGAAGGTTTTCCCGGCCCGTTTACAGGTTGTGCGACCATCGGGAAGTCCAGCGGAGCTGTGTTTTGTTGAGCCCGTCGATGGTGACTATAAAAATGGGTCGGTTTGGCGCGCTTTGGGGAAGCCTGCAAAGGCGATGAAAGCTGGTAGCGTGCTGCGAACAGATTGGGGTGCTGAACTGGAAGTTGTTGAGCGGCAAAATGAGTTTGTTGTGCTCAATGCCTTCGAACCCTTATTACCTATGCTGCGGCTTTATGGAGCATTACCCTTGCCGCCATATATTAAGAGACCCCAAGGGGAAAAGGTTAGTGACCAGGACAGCTATCAGACAGTTTTCGCTGAGGCTGAAGGGGCAGTTGCTGCACCGACGGCAGGCTTGCATTTTACGCCGGAGGTTTGTGCCAAGTTGCAGGAAAAAGGAGTGGCGATGGAGCCTATCCTTTTGCATGTGGGGCCCGGGACCTTTCTCCCAATAAGGAGAGAGCATGAAGAGGATATCCGCTCCCACCAGATGCATGCAGAGTTTTATAGCATACCGGAAAGCACATTGGACAAAATTGAGAAAACCCGTCAGAAGGGGGGGCGCATTATTGCTGTTGGCACCACCAGCGTGAGAACGCTGGAATCGTGGGCAATAAACAATAAGCGAGAAGCGTATTCAGATTTGTTTATCTTTCCAGGCTTTGATTTTAAGGTTGTCGATGCGATGGTTACGAATTTTCACCTGCCCGAATCTACTTTAGTGCTGCTGGTATCTGCCTTTGCTGGGCAGGATTTTATTTTTCGAGCTTATGAGCACGCCATAAAAGAAAAATATCGATTTTTTTCTTACGGTGATGCTATGTTTATTTCTTAACGACGAAGAGGTCCATGATGAGTACGATAAACGGTTCGGAGCCCATCTCTTTTGAGATCCTGAAGAGTTCAGGAACGACAGCCGCCCGTTTAGGAAAACTTGTGACCGCCCACAGTGTGGTGGATACTCCAGTGTTTATGCCTGTTGGAACATTGGCATGTGTTAAGGCCTTAACGCCGAAAGATTTGGAAGAGCTTGGCGCAAAAATTATTCTCAACAATGCCTATCATTTGATGTTACGGCCTGGAGATGAAGAAGTTAAGAAGTATGGTGGCTTGCAAAAGTTTATGGCCTATGGGGGCAGCATTTTGACGGACAGCGGTGGCTTTCAGGTTTTTAGCCTTGAAGGCTTGCGCAAGATTAATGATGAGGGCGTTACTTTTCAGTCTCATCTTGACGGTTCGTACCATACCCTTACGCCTGAGAGTTTAGTTAAAGTACAAGAGAACCTGGGCTCAGACATTGCGATGGTGCTCGATGAATGTCCGAGCGGAGGGGCACAACGGGATGTGGTGGCCAAGGCAATGGAGCGAACTACCGCATGGGCGAAGCGATGTGTTGCAGCGCGTTCTCGTCCAGAAAGCGCTTGGTTTGGCATTGTTCAAGGGGGAACCTATGAGGACTTGCGTCGTGAGCACGCCGAAACAATCTCTGAATTGCCTTTTCACGGATATGCCATTGGTGGAGTCTCTGTTGGCGAGTCACCTGAGGATATTGCTCGCATTGTTCGTCACACAGCTCCACTTTTACCAGAGGGGCGACCGAGATATCTTATGGGTGTCGGGACCCCGGCAGATTTGGTGCGTGGGGTTGCGGCCGGAGTTGATATGTTCGACTGTGTTATGCCCACAAGAAATGCAAGAAATGGTCAGCTTTTTACCCGTGAGGGCAAGATAAACATCAAGAATGCGCGGCATAAAGAGGAGCAAATTCCCTTAGATGAGGGCTGTGGTTGCTATACATGTACGACGTTTACACGTGCTTATTTGCGGCACCTCTTTGTTAATCGTGAACTGACATTTTATCGTCTGGCCTCAATCCACAATCTCAATTTTTACTTAGAGTTGATGGCAGATATTCGTGCCGCTCTTATGAATGACAGCTTTGACGAGAATCAGTTTTTGATACGTGCGGGGGCTTCGTAAGATTTTTCTATCGAAGGTTTTAATGGCTGGTGTAAATAGGCAAAACTTAGTTCAGGCCGTACTTTCGGGTTTTATTTTCTTGGTGGGTATCAGTTTGGCTGTTGTTGCCCGGAATTATCAGGCCCACGGTTATGCTGATGGCAATTTATGGATTGAAGCCAGTCTGGCTTCTCGTGAACTTTTTGTGCGTGTATTCCTTTGGCAGCTTTTAGGTGGAGTCCTTTGCGGAAGTCTTTTTTCCCTCAAGCGCATTGGCCTTATTTTTATGGCAGCTCTATGTCTCCTTGTGACGATTTGCGCGTTATTGGACAGTGTGATTATGGATTGGGTTTTGGCTTGGGGCGGAGTCTTTTCCTACTTTTTTTATAGCGGCCCATTGGCCTGGGCACTCTTGGGGTGCTGCGCAGCTGCTGCGCTTTATGCTATTCGACATTTCCAGATTGGCCGTAAAGCTCTTTCTATATCTGCTCTTTTAAGCATCACATTGGTGGGGCTGCTCTTCATTGGGGGGCGTGACCAATCAGGCGAACGACCAAATTTAGTTGTTATTTCGGTGGATGCACTGGCAGCAAGGCATCTTGAACTTTACGGATACACGAGGAATACGGCCCCCAATCTCTCAGAGTTTGCAGAGCAGGCGGTGGTCTTTCCCGATGCCTATAGCCAAAGCTCATGGACTTTGCCGTCTCATGCTTCGATGTTTACCGGCCTGGAGCCATTGAGCCACGGTGCCATCACTGAACAAAGCGTTCTGGATAAGCGCCACCACACTTTGGCGGAAGTGTTGAGGAATGCGGGATATTACACCGCCGCATTTGTTGACGGTTTCCAGGGTTTTTTTCTCGATGCTGCTCGCGGGCTCGCGCAGGGCTTTGATGTTTATGACCAAGAGGGCGGCGGATCACTGAAGATAGCACCGAAGGCTCTCGAGTGGTTAAGCCGACAAACAAAACCCTATTTTGCATTCATTCATTTTTATGATGTGCATTTGGATTACGAGCCAAGCGCGCGCTCAAGACAGCTCTTTGTTGATCCGGATTATGGCGGCAAAGTTGATGGCTATTGGTCTACTTTAGAGAATCTAGGTTGCGAGATGCATCCTACCGGAGAGGCGAATTGCCCTTTAGATGCTGCGGATAAGCGCCACCTGCGCGACCTTTATGATGCGGAGATTTTCGACTTAGACAATAATTTAGCCGCACTTTTAGGGAAACTTAAGGAGGATGCGCTTAGAGGGAATACGATTGTTGTTCTTACTTCCGATCATGGAACGGAGTTCTTTCAGCATGATGGTTTCAACCATAATCAGCTCTATGAAGAATCTCTTCGGGTACCCTTCGTGCTGCATGGGGTGGGGAAGCAACCCGAACCCCAAAGGGAGCGGCAAGTTTGGAGCGTTGACCTCTTACCTACCGTGCTTGACGTATTGAATCTCCCTGCTCCAGGTATAGTGGCAGGAGTGAGCGTATTTGCAACACAAGGAAAAGCGCGAAGCTTAACGTTTTCTGATGGCCATCGATTTGGTCTCCGCTTGCAGGCCTGGAAGCTTATTTGTCCGCAGGAGCAAATAATAGAGAAGAGCGCAGCTCCGACATGTGAACTCTATAATTTAAAGGAAGATCCAGCGGAAAAACAGGACCGCTGGCAGAGCGAGCCAGAGATTGGCGCGTCCCTTCTACAGATGCTGCAGCGAAAGGCTCATGCAGGCGGAATTTCGGATGGTGAAGAGATTCCTTTAGATCATGAGGCCGTCAAGCGTTTAAAGTCTTTAGGATACCTTCAGGAATAGTTAACTCCTTAAGATAACGAGCTTTTATAGAAGCGCTTAAGGCTCGTATTTTCTCCTTGTCAACTCACGGTGCTATTGTGTTTAATTAAGCTCGGTAGGGAGTATATTGTGAAATTTGAATTGTCGCCAAATGCGTATCTGCAGGCGTCCTGGCAACGTTATAAGGGCCAGGGGGCAAAGGCGTCGGCTCGGGATTTTTCAAGCACTCAGTCAACCATCAATGCGAGTGTGAGTGACCGTCATCTTAATGTTCCGGAACATACAAAAACATCCTCAGCATCCTATTGGACAAGCAGCGACTACCAAAAACGTGTTGCCCAGCTTGATGCACTTGAGCTTGCGGCAAATGCTCCCAGAACAAGGCAGATCGAGGTAAAAACAAAAACCTATACAGAGCCGCGACCAGGAGAGCTGAGCCCAGGTTATTTTTCGTTGAACGATTATGTTGGCCGCAAAGAGCAATCAGCCCTCGTGGGCAAGAATTTGGCTGGGAACTATGTTGCGCGGCGCGTGGAGGGTGATGACTACGGTGCGTTGTTTTTGAGTTATGGTCTTATGCGCAAGAATACGCCGACGGCCCACAACGGTATGGGGCGCAGCGTGCAGGCCGCAAGCAAGAGTTTGGCCAACGATGGTGGTGCATTTTACACGCTGAATGACAGTCGAGCTTTATCGCTCGGAGAAATAGGTTCGAGTCTCGTCGGTATCAATGTTGATGAGGAGTTTTCACGCCTACAGGCGCGGACCTCAGGTGGACCACTTCGCATGTTGAATGCGGCCCAAAGTTTAACACGCTATCGGGTATAGATAAGCGCATCTCTTAGTGCACCTGAGTCAAGACTTCTTCAATAATAGCCAGTGTTGGGTTTCCTGAATCATCTTTGCGTAGATGCTCGATGTCGCTTTGAATTGTCTCTCGGTTGCTCTTGAGGAAATCTTCTGCGGAGAGCTGTTTGTCGAGATTGTAGGGGGAAAGTATTTGATACCCGAGTCTCTCAGCAAGGGGCTTATTTGCTCCGGCGCTGCGAACATAGATAAGCGCACTTCTGTCCCAATAGATGAGTGTCCAGTCCTTGTTTTGGTCGAGATGGGCCCTGGAGATTAGGCTAGGGTTGTACTCGAGAAAAAGCCACTCGATAGAATGCTTGCTGGCTTCCGAATTTAAGATCTTTGGGTCTTTGAGAACGCGTGCATACTTTTGAAAAAAGTCGGCGTCGTAGACTGTATCGGCGCGCCCATCAATGTAGACTTTGTAGTCTGGCCAGAGATGAAAGATTATATAGCCGCCAAAATGATATTCATTGAGTGTATTACCTTTTAATGGCTGTTTGCTGTGTTGGGCGTGTACAAAATCCAGTGCTTTTTCTGGATATCGGTAGGGGCTCAGGCTTAAGGCGGGGGGGGGCAAGGGAGTGCTGATGGAGATAACCAAAGCCATGAGCGCTGATGTAACGATTATCATTTTTTCTAATCGTTGCTGCCATACGTTTTTGTAGATGCCTAAGGTTGCGACAATAAGCGGTATGGTAAGAATCGGCAGCAGGGGGGCCATTCTGATGCCGCGGCTCAAAGTTAATAGCCCAAGAATTGCCAAGCCACATTGCCAGGCGTGCTTTTGCGGTCTGACAAAGAGAAAGGCTATTAGGGTAAAGGTAAGGTACGCCAGACTTAATGGGCTAGCCTGCAGGAGTGTATCCAGACTTAAAGGCGCCCACTCACTTAGGTTGGCTCGAAAAGAACTCGTTCCTGCAAGATTGAGAGTGCCTTCAATACTTGAAAACCCAAAGGGTGTTGAGAAAGAAGCCAAGGTTGTGCCTAGAAATGCCAAGAACCCATCGACCGACATTTTAGTGCTTGCGGAACTCAACTTCGGATGAGTGCTGAGCCAATAAATGAAAAGAATTGCAGGAACAATCAGAACCCCACGGTGAAAGTTCGCAAGGATTAAGGTAAGGGGAATCACCCAGTAGATCGAGCCATGTTTAAGTCGATGTCTTTCTATAACGATGAGAATCAGTGCTGGAATAAAGAAGGAAAAAATCTGCGGTCGCTCGGTAAAACGAAATTCCATGGCTGGTATGGCTAAGGCAAGAAGAAGAAAGGTAAGGGCATCTGGAGTGTTATAAATTTTCTTGCAGAGATAGGCGAGTGCGATGATGGTGAGTAGGAAGATAAGTGCTTTTAAGAGCACGAGGCCCGGGATACCCGTCAATTTATGGATTGCGAAAAAAAACAGGGCCGAGCCCCAGTCCTGATAGGCCCAGGTGGAGTTTACGCCGTTTGTTGAAAAGAGATCTTTGGAGATGACTTCCTGAGCGAGCCAGGTTTGCTCTCCCAGCTTGATATGCCACCAAAAATCATAGCCAGCGATTGGTGTGAGTCCATAGCGAAGCACCGCAAGAACCAGGAGGGTGGCACAGCCCCATAATATTGCAGCATGTGATGATTTTGCTTCTGAACTTGCCATCCAGCGCCGAGATTATAACGATTGTTCTTCTAAGACAAAGTTTAAGGCTTTAGAGATGCACATTCGGCCGGGGGGGGAGCTGCGCTCGCCATCAGCTCGGGTATTGTAGCTCATGCAGGTGTGCATCTGCAGGGCAGAGCTGTGTTTCCGGCTGCGGTGTTTTAGCCCCCGCCGATGCCGCGAGGATGTTAAGTGGCTGAAAAAAAACAATTATTATTAATTTCGACGGATAGATGATTGCAATTTTAAGCCATTCATTGTTTAATTCAAGTATGAGAAATCTTTGGAATAAAGCATTGCCGATTTTCGTACTGGCTGTCGTTGTTTATCCTCAGAGTGCCTGGGCGCTACTTGGCGGTGGAGGAGAAGTAGAGAATACAGGTGGTGGTGGTAGTGGTTTGGCCATCGTTTCGGATGCACTAAGCACGGAATCGGTTTGTTTGGCGATTGTCTTGCTTGTTGCTGGCTATTGGCTGTATCGCCGTTATTTTACCCGAGCAGCGACATCACAACACCTGGAATAGCATTGGCCTGAGACATAACGGATACACTGGCATCAGCGAGCATACGTGATGTGGTCATACGTTGCATTTCTGTAGCAACGTCCGCATCCGTGATCCGGGAGTGGGCTGCAGAGAGATTCATTCGATAGGTTGACAAATTACCCATGCTCACCTTGGCTCGGTTCTCAAAAGCGCCGAGAGTTGCTCGTTTTGATAATACGATGTTGATGAGTTGATCCATGGTTTGTAGAGAAAGCTGGGAGCGCGATGCGGTGCCCAGGGAATGTTTGGTATAGGGATTACTCGGCCACCCGTTATAGTTGGCTTCGGTGAGAAGTCCCATGACGTGTGTCGAGCCTGTCGTTAAGGTTAGTCGATCATTGTCCGTATTCATGATCCCTACCTGAAAAGACCAGTTTCCATTCTCGGCAAGAAGATTTTGCCCATTGTATTGTACGCTGTCGGAAATGCGGTCAAATTCAGAACCGAGACTATAATATTCC
This sequence comes from uncultured Bdellovibrionales bacterium, assembly GCA_964013445.1. Taxonomy (GTDB): domain Bacteria; phylum Myxococcota; class XYA12-FULL-58-9; order XYA12-FULL-58-9; family JASMKV01; genus JASMKV01. The sequence goes on from CAXGWX010000039.1 coordinate 15,514, forward strand.
TGGTTCATTGCGTCTCTATCACTGCTTGTAAGAGTGCCTTCTGTGCTGCCCTGAACAGCCAAGGTACGCATACGCTCGAGTATGTGCACATGCTCTTTATGTGCCTGGTCCATGGTTTCAACAAAGGATACTGCGGAATGGGCATTAATTGTTGCTGCGCCCAAAGAGCGAATATGGGCATTCATTTTTGAAGAAATAGCGACACCGGCAGCATCGTCTTTGGCGCTGTTGATGCGTCGCCCAGTAGAGAGACGCTCGATCGCGTTGGTGAGCTGGGAGCCTGCGGTCATGATAGAGCGGTGTGCTCTATTCGCAGCAATATTATTGAGAAGCGCTAGTGACATCCTTTAACCGACTCTATTCCTCACAAAAATTAGTTGTCCCTTTGGGACCGACATGCCTGCCAAGGCCTACCTGCTTCTTCCATCGTCTAAAATGGCACGGTCTTGAGAAAAAAAACCAGCAGGAGCATCGGGAAAATGCTCTCTAACCGCTTGATTTCTCAAAATAAGAGATTGTTGGCCGATCTTATGATGGTGGTGGCCAAGACGATTTGCGGCCATATGGTTTTCTTTTCATAGGTGCGTAGATTGTGGTTAATCGCCCTTAGACGGAAACCATATGCGCTTTTGCGGCTTTGGCTTATGCTCCCATTTTGTTGTCTTTCTGTACAGCTATTCATCTTGCTCCCTTTCTTTGGCTTAGCTTGAGCAAGGGCTGGGCCGAAAAAAGCCAAGTAAAAACAAGGGGCTGATTTATTGGTGTCGCAAATAGCACCAGATGCCTGTGCAAAATGACATTCGCTTATCGGGATGCGGGCTACAGGCCTTTGGGTTAAGCTTAAACATTTGTTTTTTAAGAGAGTTTGTGGATTAATGGCCCAAGTGAAAGAGAAAAATATGGGCATGCTTGTTAGGCAACTTCTACTTTTGCTCACCTTGGTGGTGAGCTGTGAGTCGCCCCGCAAGCCCCATATTGTGATCCGGGTCGAGGATCCGGGAGCACTTGCCGGGGATGCGGTGCAGATTGCATTTGGCCGCACGGTTGGTGAGCTACGCACCATTGACCTCACAGGAACCATTTTACCCGCAAGCTTTACGATTGTAGCAAAGAGTACGGGCAAGAGTGAAGTCATTTGGGCCGAGGCTCTCGAGCAGAATGGGGAAGTTTTAGCGCGTGGCGCGGTTGAGGTTGATTTTAAGCGTGAGCAAAAAGCCGCAGTCGTTGTTGAACTCCATACCACCTGTGGGAAAGGGGCAGAGGAAAACGGCTCTAAATGTGTACCTTTTGATTCTCCCGCCGAAGAAGAGGCCGTATGTCTGGATGGGCAGTGCTTGGTGCCCAGATGCGGTGACGGCTTCCACTGCAGCGATCCCACGTATTGTAATTCCTTGGCGGCGGAGGGCGAATCCTTTGTGGCTGAGGAGTGTGACGATGGCAATGATATCGATACGGACGCATGTCGCAACTCCTGCGTGGCAGCACGTTGCGGCGATGGGATTTTGCGCTCTGACCTGGCTCTTGGGGATGAAGGCCATGAGGCTTGTGATGACGGTAACAGTGTAGACACGGACAATTGTTTGAACAGTTGTGCGAAGGCAATTTGTGGGGACGGAGTTATCTATGTCGGCGAAGAAGACTGCGATGATGGTAATACGAACAATAACGATGGTTGTTTAGAATGTTCTTTAAGTCAGTGGGTTACTCAGGGGCTTTTGGTTGGTGAAGCAACAAATCTGGTTCTGGCAAGCCGTTTACAACTTTTGAATGTTGCGGGAATGGCGGCAGATTTGGACGGAAATCTATATTTTTCTGACCAAGACACCCATCGCATATGGAAATGGATTCCATCGGAGGACAATTCTGTTCCGATGACTCCGATTGCAGGAACGGGTGTCGCTGGATATGAGGAAGAAACGGATACGGCCTTAGCCATTCAAACATCTTTAAGCCGTCCGGGCGCCCTGGAAATTGATGCCTTGAGGAATCTTTATGTGGCCGATGTGGGCAACGATTGTATCCGAAAAATTGGCGCGGACGGTCAGATTTCAACCCTGGCGGGGCAATGCGGCACTCAAAATGGTGATGCGTCATCAGATTTCAGTGGTGTCGCTACCGCAGCCAGACTCGAGGCAATTCATGATATCTTTTTAGGCAAGGACAATAAACTTTATGTTTTACATGGGAGTGCCATCGAAGAAAGGCTGGGGGGGTTAGAGGACTTCGTGCTTATTCGAGCTATCGATCTGAGTTCCGGTATGATTGAAACGGTTTTAGACCTGC
>CAXGWX010000040.1:0-17517 GCA_964013445.1 uncultured Bdellovibrionales bacterium
AAGGATCGCACATAGAGCGAAGCGATACCCTCTACCTCAACATCCTCTATGCAAAGTTCTAATCCTGGGATTTCCAAAGAGGCAAATGCGTCCGTAATACTTTCAGGGCTGGCCCCCAGTCCCAAAAGAGCGGCCAAAAACATATCGCCAGCTATTCCACCTTCAGGCTGTAAATGTAGATGTTTAATTCCCTGTGTCTGGCTACTCATCATCGAGAACCAAGTTCCTTCTTAGCCATCAATGCCCATCACATCAATTTTATTTCTTAAATCTTCGGCCTCAAAAGGACGAATCAAATATTCTTTTGCGCCTTCGCCAACAAGACCCTGTAGCTCGCTTAGGTTATCAATATTTCCCAGAACCATCACCTTGAGCTGCTGGTGTTTTTTTGTCGCCGCTGCAACAGAGAAGCCATCCGAGCCTCGACATAGCTCAACCGTAATCAGAAGCGCATCCACATCGCCGGGTTCCAAAAGTTGGGTTGTCTCAGAAGCAGATGATGACTCCTGGATTTCAAAAGCATCTTGTTCTCCGAGCATCTCTTTAACCTCTGCTCTGAGGAACATGGCACTGTCAGCGATGATGAGTTTGGTTTTCTGCATAATATTGTCCTAACTTTGTTGCAGCTTACGCGATTTGATGCCGGTGCTAAACTCTAAAGTGCTCATATGCCGCTTTTATTTGCCCATTTTTACGTTTTTTTGTGCCTTTCTTCACCTCTCCTATCACACTTAAGGCTATACCGACTCGCTGCGCTTTCTGAATCAGTTTTTTTGTCTCCGCCGATGCACAGGAGAAGATCAGTTCAAAGTCTTCACCTCCCCCCATCGCCATCTCTAAACACTCTGCCGCTGAAAAAATCTTCTTCATCGCTGGCGCAATGGGTATCTCCTGCGAAAACCATTCAATATGCTGCCCCGCCGCCAAAAGTTGCTCGCCATCAACCTCCAACCCGTCTGAGATATCTGTGCAGGCATTAACTCCCCTATGCCGACTGAGAAGGCCGCCAAGTTCCACCTGCGGTAAAGGTCGCAATTGTCTTTGAATAAGAGCACGAGGTCCACTTCGATTTAGCTCCAAAAGATTTAATCCGGCAGCTGCGGCTCCAAGCGTCCCACTCACCAGGATATAATCGCCAATCCGTGCTTTGCCGCGCTTGAGCACAAGCTTCGGGGACACAAACCCCAAAGCACTGGCGGAAACCACCATAGGACCGTCTGTCGATGACAAGTCACCACCAACAACCTGGGCGCCGTATCGCTGCGCGCACTGCGCACTCCCCCTCAAGATCGCCATCATATCTGCCAAGCTCGTCTGCGGCGGTAGGCTCAAGGACACAGTCAAAGCTAAAGGCTTTGCCCCCATCGCTGCCAAATCAGAAAGATTAACTGCCGCCAGCTTATGACCTAGATCTTGTGGGCTGGCCCAGCGGCAACGAAAATCAACATTCTCGACCAAAGTGTCCTGACACAGAACGCTGCATCCTGCTTTGCTTCTAAGAACAGCCGCATCATCGCCAATACCAATTAAAACACCGCTGGATGTCTGGCCAAATTCCTTACCAATCCTCTTGAGGGCTTGCTGCTCTCCAGCTTCAGCCAGCGTCACCTTACCGCGACCCCAGCGCCCTTGATTCGTCTTTTTTGAGCCCATAAAAGTTTTCCTGATCCTTGAATTCTCCCACTAAAACCCTTGCTCAATCTCCCATATCTGCATAAGAAAGGCTCCATGGCAACATTTCCATTAACGCCCGAAGGGCATAAAAAGCTAAAAGAGGAACTTCATCACCTCAAAACCGTCGAGCGGCCCAAAACCAGTCAGGAAATTGGCGCGGCACGAGAACTGGGCGACCTTTCAGAAAACTTTGAATATCACGCGGCTAAAGACAAGCAGGGCCTCATCGAAGCACGTGTGCGCGACCTGGAAGATAAGCTGGCTCGAGCACAGGTTATTGATCCAACCAGCCTTTCTGGCGATAGAGTCGTCTTTGGCGCAACCGTAACATTTCTGGATATCGAAAACGACAGTGAAACGGTTTATCAAATCGTTGGAGAAGAAGAAGCCAGTGTGGAGGAAGGCCGCATCTCTGTCGCATCACCGCTGGCTCGCGCATTCATCGGTAAGGAAATCGGTGATGAGGTACGCATTCCAGGGCGTGGCGGTCCACGCATGGTGGAAATATTAGAAGTTGAATTCAAGTAAGCAGAATAAGGACTTTCAAAGCTTCGCCCTTGCTTTGTCGAAGCCCCTCGAGTTTGCCGCACGAAACAACTTTGCACACCTCAATCGCATCAAAGACCTTGAAAAAAGTTTTCTTGAAGCCATTGAGAAATTCCCCAAAGAAGAATTTAATGAAGACGAGCTTTCACTTGTAGAGCAACTCACGAAACTCAGCCCAAAGGACAAGACAGAAGAAGCGGAGCGCATTAAAGCAATTGAGCAATGCCTGCTTCTGCTCAAGAAAACACAACCCAAAGCTGAACCAACCTCTGACTTGCTCAAAAGACTGCAGCCTTTTTCTAAGGAAGAAATCGCTGCTGCAGAAAAGCTCTCCCTTGACTCCCCACTGCAATATATCAAAGGTGTAGGGCCCAAGCTGGCTGAGAAGTTTTCCGCCAGAGGCCTACATACAGTCGAGCAGCTCCTACGCTTTTTACCCAGGCGCTATGAAATTCGCCGCATGACTTCCGGTATAGGACACCTTCAAGTTGGGCAAGGCACAACCATTCGAGGTGAAATTCTCACAAAGTCCTTTCGACGATTTGGCAGACGCTCCACCCTGGAAGTGGCAGTTGGCGATGAGACGGGCGTTGTTCGACTCAAGTGGTTCAGGGTGCCAGGAAAAGCATACGCTGAAAAATTCCAAAAGGGCCTGCGAGTACAAGCATCCGGCCAGGTCACGACCTACAAGCAGCAAATGCAAATTGTTCATCCTGAAACCCTCTTTCTCGAAGCAGGCGCGGAAGAAGAGCAACTTAAGGACGAAATTATCCCCCTCTATCCAGAAATAGAAGGCATTCGCCCCGCCCATTTGCGTAAGGTGATCCAGCGGATTCTACCGACCTTAAACAAAATGTCCGAAATCCTTCCCCCACACCTCTTAGAAAAGGAAGAGCTTCCCCATATTGGGCAGGCCTTGCATTTCCTGCATCACCCCCCAATCGCCATCGATGACCGAGCCCTCGAATACATGGACACACCATGGCACCGAAGATTAATCTATGAGGAACTCCTGTTTTTGCAGCTGGCGGTGCTGGAGCGCAAAGGCAGTGCTCCAAAAAGTCACGCTTTTCCACTTAAAGATCTTCCCTCTCTGCAGGAAACCGCAAAATCTCTTTTTCCATTTCAGCTCACCGGCGCCCAAAGTCGCACACTGCAAGAAATCGAAAGTGACTTACAACAACCTATTCCAATGAACCGCCTGCTCCAGGGCGATGTAGGGTCGGGAAAAACCGCTGTGGCTTTAAGCGCAGCCGCAGCCGTCGCTGCGCAAGGCTACCAGGTTGCGATCATGGCTCCGACGGAAATTCTTGCAGAACAACATGCGCGAATAGCCATACCGATTCTTCGAGAAATGGGAGTAAAAGCTGAATTGTTTACCGGCAATATGCGTGCTGCTGCGCGCCGGGAAAAACTTGAGCGCTTAAAATTTGGCATCACCCAAATTGCAATCGGTACCCATGCACTTATTCAAAGCGACATCGAATTTAAAAATCTTGTGCTGGCAGTCGTCGACGAGCAGCATCGGTTTGGGGTCAAGCAACGGGCCAGACTTCACGAAATAGGCCTGGCCGGCGTTGGCAAAACACCACATACCCTGCTTATGACCGCAACCCCAATTCCTCGCACCCTTGCTCTCACGGTCTACGGCGATCTTGACCTCTCTCTTCTCGATGAACTCCCGCCCGGGCGAAAGCCCGTTTTTACGGAAGTCTTTCGCGATGAGGAGCGACATGAAGTCTACGCCAAGCTGCGCCAATTGGTTGCCAAAGGCACCCAAGCCTTTATCGTTTACCCATTGGTTAGTGAATCCGATAAAGAAGCAATGAGTGGAATTCGCGATGCCACCAATGCGGTCGAGGAACTGCAAAAGGGTTCTTTACAAGGGCTCAGCATCGCGCTCTTGCATGGTCAAATGCCCGCCGATCAAAAAGACGAGATTATGAATGACTTCCTGGAGCAACGGATTCAGATCTTGGTTGCAACCACAGTCATTGAAGTGGGTATCGATGTGAAAAATGCCAGCGTGATGGTCATCGAACACGCGGAGCGCTTTGGCCTCTCCCAGCTACACCAGCTGCGTGGTCGTGTTGGTCGTGGTGCGGAGCAAAGCTTTTGCTATCTTCTCTCCCACTACACACAATCGGAAGACGCTTTTCGTCGCCTACAGATTATGGAACATACCAACGACGGCTTTAAAATAGCTGAAGAAGACCTCTCAATCAGAGGTCCGGGCGATTTTCTGGGCACACGACAATCTGGACTTCCGGATTTAAGCATCGCGAATATTGTACGAGATCGACAAGTGCTACTCAGGGCCCATGACGACGCCCAGACGATTCTGAACACCGATCCAGATCTCAATGGTGCTGAGCATTCGGGTCTAAAGCATCTGATTGATAATGTCTGGCGTGACCGCTTCAATCTGGCACAAATCGCTTGATCTCACTGGCATTCCCTAAACCAATGAGATAAGTTCAGAGCCAAATATTATGCCCGCAACAACACACGATATCGTCATCAATACCCCCCTCGAGTACATCTACGATATACTCTGTGACTACGAAAAATATCCTGAGTTTCTCCCCGAAATCAAACGAGCATCCCTGCTGCAGCGACAAGACAATATCGCGTATGTAGAATTCGAACTCGAACTCATCATGCGCATAACCTACGTACTCAAAATTGAAGAAAATCCTGGAGCAGGTATTCGCTGGGAATTATCCGAAAGCCGCCACCTTAAAAGCAATCATGGGGGATGGCGCCTGAATAAGGTTACTGAGATGAGCGCCAAAGCCGATTACGATATTGCTGTCGAACTCAAGGGCATTGTCCCTAAGTCCGTCATGCAGCGTCTCACCGAAAAAACCCTGCCTTTGACCCTCCAGCGCTTTAAAGATCGGGCGGAAAGTCTTTTTGCGCTCTCCGAAAGCGAAAACCAGAGCGCATAGAGAGTTCTTTGTTTTCAGAGGCTTAGAGAGTGCGCACCCTATCCCACCTGCGTCTCGATCCTGAAGAATCGAGAGACAATTTGACTTTTGATATATTTGCGGCAGGATAGGAGTACAGGGGTACGACAAAAATGTTGGATGCTTTCATCATAGAGGAACTCAAGCGGCGTGAAAAACAGCAGCACGACGACGAGCGTCCGGTTCTACACGTACCGGAGGCGGAAGAGCCCATTCCTCCACCGCTTCCGAATGACGAAAAGACACCAACTCAAAATATTGTCATCGATCTCTAGTTCAGAAAATTTCTTACAATCTGTTTTCCGTATTCGCTTAGAATGGATTCCGGGTGGAACTGCACCCCCTCTGCCCCCGTCGGCCTGTGCACCAAGCCCATAATTTCATCATCGGAGGTCCAGGCACTCACTGTGAAATCTTCCGGTAGTGATTTCTTGTCGACCGCCAGGGAGTGATAACGCATGGCTGCAAACTCTTGCGGCAACCCCTGAAAAAGCCCCGTGGATAAGTGTGAAACCTGAGATGTCTTGCCATGCTTGAGGGTTTTGGCGCCTACGATATTCCCTCCAAAGACATGGGCTAAACACTGATGGCCCAAGCAGACCCCTAAGACAGGAATTCGACCGGAAAAATATTCAATAGCTGCCATAGAAATTCCCGCTTCCGCAGGGCCGCCCGGCCCCGGAGACACTACGAGGTAATGCGGTTGCAACGCCTTTAGCCCATTCAAATCGCACTCGTCGTGTCGAACAACCCGAACATCCTGGCCGCAATCAGAGAAAAGCTGCACTAAATTAAAGGTAAAGGAATCATAATTATCTATCAAAACAAGCATGGCAACTAGTGTTTCTTACCAATCGTATAATCTCCAATGGAAAAGAGAAACGTCAGACGCATACCATCAAACATCGTTTCCGCCGGTAAACTCGCATTTACACTTAAGCCCCAACAGCGACAGGCGGAACGATAGGCCAAGCTGGCCCGGTGCACCAAAAATCCATAGTCATCTTCTTCCTGTTCTGAGAACTCAGCATCGTTTAGGGGCAACAAATAGGTTGCGCCATAACTCAAAGTGAGCCGGCGAAAGAGAGACAAGGAAGTACTGGCTTGTAGAGAGTGAATCCACTGGCTTTCCTCCAAGGTCGTCTCTCCCGACGGTGCGGGCACGGCAGCCAGCTCGTAGAGGCTGCGCTCAAAACGCTCCGCCTCAGGGTGCCAATGGGTGTAGAGTCCTCCAAACCGCAGCGGCCCAAGCACAATTCTTCCGCTCACCGTGCGCTCGCGCCAAGGCTCTTTCTGATCTTTCAAATCCAATGAACCAAAAGCATTCAGGGCAATCATGCCAAAAGCATCAAAACCAAAACGAAGATCCGTCTGTAAGGCTCTGCTCTCTTGCAGGGAATAGGGTTGCCGAATGTCAAAAACGAACTTACGCTTGCGTTTGGACTTGGGCCCCCTTGCCCAGAGTTCCTGACTTAGCCCCAATACAATTTGATTAAGCTCTCTTCGATCCAGTCTTTCATCAACACCAGGCAAATCGACAATATCGCCGCGAACATCGGGCATCAGTCGGTAGAGCAGCAAAGGGGTTAGAGTATGCACAAAATCGCCGTAAGTCCGATAGAGTGTCGTTTTAATATTCGCATCAACCTGAGCAAAAGTAGAAACCTGCGGCTCAAATCCTATTTGACTTACAAGGGTGTCGGTATGTGCAGAAAAGGAGGTATCGAAGCCCGCAATGCGACTCTTCCAGCCAAGACCTGCTCGGCCGTAAGTAATATAAAGCGCAGCCTGAGAATCCGGGTACCACGGCCCATAACGCAGCGGGTACAAAGCTGCCTTTTTGTCCGCAAGCCATGTTCCATAACGAGAAAAACCCAACTCCCCATCCCAATATAATCGACTCCATAGCTTGGTCGGCATAAACCGCAACTCCAGCATCGGCCCCGCGTGCAGTGTCTCTGCTTCGGCACCCCACACGTTTGAGTAATCTTGCGAGTCATTATTCAGCAGCAAAAAGTGATCCGCCGCAATGCGCAAAGACTTCCCAGGAGGACGCCAATGCAGCTGAGTCCTGGATGGCTGAAATGTTGTGGCACGCTCCTCCAAGGTCAATGCAAAGTCTGAGAGAATGCGGTCATCGGACATCCAATGGATGGCCGTACTCCAATCCAACTCTGGAGAAAATTCAATTTTTTGCTCTAAATCCACCAACACACGGTGGGTCAAATCCCATTGCGGACTTGTCTTTTTCCATGGTGGCGGTGGGCTCAGGTCGTCTGCCGTGCCATTATCAAGCGCCCGCTGATAGGCATCCGACTCAATCCACTTCGCACTCCAATGATATGGGTCATAAGTCCACTGTACATTAAACTCGCCCTTAATCGACTCTTTGGGATGATAACGAAATCGTGTTCCTAAACGTGGCGCCCCCCAGGAAAGAAAGTCATCCGCTTTATGGGAACCCCAATCAAATCGCATTCCCGGCTTTAGAGTCAGGTCATAGGAGTCACCAAGGGGAACAAAGAAAGGTAAATCTACCATCGGGTGGGGCATACGTAAAAAACTGATCTCAGGCGTAAGAAAGCCGGAAGACCTTTTCTTGAGTGGCACCGATATGGGTGCCAGCGGCGGCAGGATGGGCATTTGAAAAAGTCCTAAAACATGGGCCCACATTGTTGGCCAATAAACTGTCGCCCGTTCATTTAAAGTGACATCAATTTTGGGCGAATGTACTGTCCAGGAAGGCTCACCATCTTCACAGTCACATAAAGTGAAAGTGCCATCCCGAAGCGTCAGACTCTTTTCACTTTTTCGTTCAATCTGGCCAGAAACAAAAGCCTCAGTGCGGCCTTTCTTCGTTGGCCGCGCCGCCAAGGAAACGGGCTTACTTTCTACCCGTATATCCGCATCGTGAATATTTCCCTTGATTCGATCCGGACCCAAATCAATCTGTGTACACTGCAGGACATTTTTTCCCTCCACCAGCGTCACATTGCCGCTGGCATAGGCCCCTTTAAACATACCCTCTGCATCCAGTTCCAGAAAAAGCTTATCGGCCCAAAGATGCATCCCGGGACACCGCAAACTTACGCCGACCTCCAGCAAGCACCCATCCGTATCACAAACCATGGTTTCGGCACTTAAACTCAGGTCATCACAACTTGTACCAGAAAAGCCTACAAAAGCTGGGTCTCCTTGGGCGTAAAGAGCTTCTGGCAGAGACAAAAAGCATAGCCATGCCAAAAGAAAAGCGGGAAGCGAGAAATGAAAATTTATCAAAGAGGCTTGAGTCTTCACGTAGGCAATTAGTTCCGCTCAAAATCCAAAGCAAGAAAATTATCTCGTTGCAATTCGCTAAAGGTCACCGCATGGCGCAAATAAATCGTTATCTTAACACTTTTCGAGGTTCCTTCGATAAGCGCAGGCTGCACAAACTTGACCGGCGAAACAAAGTAGCGAGTATCCAAATGGTTCGCGTCATTTTGCGTGCGCAAACGTGTATTCTCAAGGGTAAGCACAACTGTTTTCGGCGTAGAAATATCAATACGGTAAGATACGGATTCATCTGTGCGAACAAATACACGGGAAATCTCTTCGAACTGAGCGAAGCCGATCCAAGTGACTTCTTTTTCCTCAGCCCCAAAGGCTGAAGGCTCCTGCGCAAATGCTGCTCCAGGGAGGAGCGAGGCCAAAAGAGCTATGAACAGTGCACGAATCATCAAGCTAACCTACACTTTTGTCCCTATGTAGTCCATGCCCTTCTCTCTTTTTCCACTAGCCATCGACCATGCGGTGGTTGTCCAATTTTTGCAAATGGGCCATCATTTCACCAACCAAAAATAAGCTACCTGTAACCAACACCAAACCATTCTCATTTTTTGCTTGCTCATGAGCGGCGGCAAAAGCTTCCTTGAGGCTGGAAAAGACTTTGCCCTGGCCACAACCATGCAGACTGGCTGTGCTGATACTTCTCAACGATTGGTTTGGACATAAATAAAAATGCGGCACTGGGTGTAAATTAGCCAGCATCTCCCCAATCGGTCGATTCGCCAAAGTAGAAAACACGCAATGTACTGTTTTGTTGTGCAAGCGCGGGTCGCAATCCATAGCATTTATCAAGGCAGAGCAAGCTCCCGGATTGTGTGCGCCGTCCAACAAAACAGGCACCTCCCCTTCCACCAATGTATATCTTCCCGGCCATTTAAATTGCTGCATGAGTTCTGGTAAAACCTTTGTATCCACTTTGATACCATTTGCCGCCAACGCCTCTGCGCTTTTCTCCACCGTTGCCAAAGTATCCCATAGGTAATGGGTTTGCCCCAGATCTGGTAACTTCTCGGTCCATTGCATGAGCGGCGCGCCGGGCTTTCCCGAAACGAGGAAAGTGGTGGCCTCTTGTGCTTCTGCTGCATTTAAAAGTTTGTCTTTTGCGGCGGAATGAATCTGCCGGGCAAGAACAACACTTCCATGATGCTCAATAATTCCCGCCTTTTCTGCCGCAATATCCTCGATATGCTCGCCTAAAAATTCCTGATGGTCGTAATCTATGACTGTAACCACAGATAAAAATTTAGAAACCACATTGGTCGCATCCAACCTGCCCCCTAGGCCAACCTCTAAAACACTCAGGTCTACACTTTCCTCGGCAAAATGCACCAAAGCCATAACTGTAATAAATTCAAAAAATGTTAACTCATGATTGGTCTCTATTTCAGCGGAGCGAACTCTTTCATAGATAGAGTTTAAATTCTCAAGTTTGATATCTTCGTTCTGTACACGAATTCTTTCGCTAAAATGCAACAAGTGTGGGGACGTAAAACAGCCCACGCGATGACCTGAAGCCTGTAGCAATTGACTTAAAAGATTTGCACTTGAGCCTTTACCGTTGGTCCCGGCGATAACAATATGCCTTGTCTTATCTTGTGGCCGCCCTAATACATCGAGGACCTCAATGACCCGCTCTAAGCCAAGCTTAATTCGTCCCGCACGGGCATACAATTCATCGAGGAAAGTCACTTGTTAGAGAGAGTAATCTAAAGAGCCGCTTATCAAAGATTGAATTCCTGAAGCGGAGCAAGCATGGTTAATCGAGGATCGCCCAGGGCTTCGACCTCATGTTTTAAAACCTCAAAACAATCAGGCTTCATATGATAAAGGTAAACCGGTATATCGGTCTTTGGATTAAAGTTCTTTAACTCATCGTACATCATCTTCGGCGTTAAGTGACCTGAAACAAGAGCAAGTTCCGCCATTTCATTCGGGAAACTTACCTCGTAGATAAACATCTTTAAGTCATTAAGCTTGTTGATTTCCTCCCAGAGTTTTTTGGTCGGCCCCGTATCCGCAGAATAGACCAAGTGTCCCCCAGGAAACTTCACAAACATGGCCTGGCAGTCCACCGGATGGGTCACAGGAACTGTACGAAATTCATATTCCCCAATAGGCGTCACCGAACCACTGGGTTTGCGGTTGATGACCACCACGGGTCGCCCTTGCTCGTCACCCGGATTAGGGATTTTCGAGAAGTCCGGCCAGATCAGATCGTTAAAGAAATGCTTTTCTAAAGCGTCCGCTGTCGGCTCGGTGGCATGAACGATCACCGGCTTGTCACGCAACCCTAAAACATTATCCGCCATAAATGCTAAGTCTTGAATATGATCCAGGTGAATATGAGAGATAAAGACATGATCGATTTTGGCCTGCTCATCCACACTCAAACCGCGAACGAGCGCACCCGCATCGATGGCGATGCAATCATCAATCAGAAACGCTGTGGTACGATGATCTGGAGATTCTCCTCCGTGACACCCAAGTACCTTCAAATGCATAGCTTTACTCTCGCCTATTTCACCACTGGATGAAAGAAAAATGCACCATTGCCGATCGCAGCCAATCTAGCATAAGTCCACCTCATTAACAAAAAATAAGCGATAATAGCTACTTAGTTGTCATCGTGAAGACCCCATCCCAACCAGCACCTGGTGGATTCTCACGCATGGCTTCACAACGCTGAACATACATATTGGATGCGAAATCATTAGGCTTAAGCTCGTCACGAACTGCAGAAAAGAGGGCAATCGCCTGCTCCCAATCCTGGTCCTTGTAATGAGTGATACCCTGGGCAAAGGATTGCATGGCCTCAGCTTCCTGCCCTTGTGGCTCTCCCCGGCCAAGCAGTTCATAAATGACCACCGGCTCGCGCTTTCCCTTCACCCGAACCGAATCAATTTCTCTGGCGTAAAGGTGTTCCTTAACCTCGTCATAGGTATAGGAGGAAATAATAATATTCGAGCCATATTGCTTATTGATTCCCTCAAGGCGAGATCCCAGATTCACGTTATCCCCCATGACTGTATAGTCAAAGCGAACCTCTGAACCCATGTTACCAACAGACATTGGCCCGGTGTTTACCCCAATACCAATATCAATCTCGGGAAGCCCCTCTTCCCGCCACTGCTCCTGCAACACATGCAGCTCATCCATCATATCCAGAGCTGTTTCACAGGCACGAAGCGCATGATCCTTATGTGCAATTGGCGCACCAAAAATGGCCATCACCGCATCGCCCATATATTTATCGAGGGTACCATCGTATTTGAAAACGATATTGGTCATTGGCGTTAAGTAGGCATTCAAAAGATAAACCAACTGCTCTGGTGAGAGCCGCTCCGAAATTGTTGTAAATCCACGAATATCGCTGAACAAAACCGAGCAGGTTCTCTTTTCACCGCCAAGTTTGAGTTTGTCCGTATCCTTGAGCATCTCATCAACAACACTCTTGGTTAGGTAGAACTGGAATGCCTTGCGGATCTGGCGTTTTTCCCTACCTTCGGTCAAATAACCGTGAATGGTCACTCCAAGAAAAGTAGCAAAGGCCTGTAAGGTTGGTAGAACATTGAGCATCCAAATGCCTTGGGAAAAGACATAGGTTGTATCTACCCAGTAGAGAACTCCCGCAAAACCTAAGGTTGCAAGCAGGCCGCCCCAAGCGGGTATTCGCGGCAGCACAAGGCCTAAAAATAGCCCCAAGATAATATAGAAAAGAATCTCAACAAGAGCTAAGCCGTAATAACGCTCCAGATAAAAACCATCGAGCATATTTTGCATCGCGCTTGCGTGAATATAAACACCGGGCGTTGTGGCAGAGAAAGGCGTCGGCCGCAAATCGTAAAGGCCCTTTGCGGTCATTCCAAAAACAACAATCTTATCCTTATAGGTTTCTGGACCAACCGTACCGTCGATAAAATCCGCCACGGAATAAGTTGGGAAATAATTTTCAGGCGCCTCATAATAATTGATGAGCATTCGACCATGCAAATCAGTAGGTACAATTCGGTCACTCGTTAAAGCGATCCCATCCAAAGTGATGTCAGGCTTAATCGTACCGTTCAGAGGATAAATCCCGCCCCCAACATACTTTGACGCCGCAACCAAACTTAAAGCCAAATGAAACTCGTCCTCATGTCGGTTTAACAAACGAACGCGCCGCATAGGTCCATCCAAATCAGGTGGCACATTAAAGTAGCCGAAGGAATCAGCACCCTTTGCAAACTTTGGTAGCGGGGCCTGTACTGCAACAATTGGGCGAATCTGCATTTCCTGAATATCCAAATCCACCGGTTCAAAACGCTCAAGCACCGCACCGCCAACATCCTCTTCAACAAGCTCATAAACTTTCGAAACAACTGAAGGGCTGACGGAAGAAAAATCACGGGCGATTTCATCATCGCTGATCCCGACAATTTCGTTTGCAACTTCAAAATTAAAATAACCCAAGGTGGTCGCATCACTCTTAGCAATCGCCTGCGCCAAATGTTCATCGGGGGATAGAGCGCTTACCTTCTTCTGCAACAATTCATAATAGGCCTTGGCGTTGGTGTTGTCCTCTTGCTCCAAAAGACCACTTTTCTCATAATCGTCGACAAAAGATTTAATCTCACGAAAAGATGAATTTTTATCTTCGTCACTAAAAACCGCATCAAAAGCGACAACCTTAGCCCCGCCTTCAGTGGTCACACGAATAAAATCCGCAATGACCGAGCGGCTCCAGGGCCAGAGCCCGTAACGCTCGACACCCTTTTCGTCGATGGCCGCCACAATGACCTTCGGTTCAGGCAGGTCGTCAAGTTCACGATTCTTAAATTTAATATCGAGGGCTTTGAGATCCAGTAAATGCACCAAGCCCTGTTTCGATAAAGGCCCATGCTCAAAAATTTCTGTCTCAATGATAAAATGGGCAGCACCGAAGAGCAGCGCAATTCCTAAAGAGATGCGCAAAGCGGTGATGCGCTTCATCCAATTCAAAACCGTGCTGTTTTTAGCCAAAGCTTATCCCTTAAGCATCTGCCGCCGGTGCAGACTCCCCTTTAGCTGGCGCTGCCGCAGCTGCTTCTGTTCCTGCTCCCTCTGCAGGTTTTTTGAGATCGAGATAAACAGCCATGACTTGAGTAGCCTCAACCTGGGCATCCTCACCACCGGGCTCGCAGCGGAAGTATTCAGTGCACTCGCCCTTAGCAATCGCCTCAGAATACTCTTTGCAGGTTGGATACTGACAAGCACCACAATCCGTACCCGCCATGGCTTCTTCCAAAATCACTGCCAACTTCGGTACATCGACACCCTTTGCTGAATTTGCCAAATCACTAAATGGCTGACTCCATGGATCTCGAGGCTCAACCTTCGCTGCTTTCGTCGTGCTTCTTGGAATCTCAGGAAAATCGATGGGTGGTAAGTCCCACTGCCGGTCCAAATATAAACTTTGGGCAATCGACCCATATTCTACGGTCCCGTAATCCTGTCCCTTCTTCACTTTAAAGGGTACAAGCGGTTCAACCGGATCGACAAAGCGCACCATAAGGTGCTCCAGGTTGGCCACAGTCGATTCAAAATGCTTTGTATGTCGAATTGCATTGGTTGGACATGGCTCCTGACAAAGTCCGCAATACATGCATTTCGCCATATCAATATCGAAGCGTGTTAAGGCGCGAATTGGCTTAGCATCCTCTTCTTCCGAAAGCTTCACCTTCTCTAAGTCGATCTTGATACAATCAATCGGACAAGCACGTTCACATGCCAGGCAAGCGGTACAAATATCCATATCCACTTCGAGGAAACCTCGATAACGGTCGGGCAAAGAATCCGGTCCACCTATTTTCTCATCCGGCCTGGATGGGTGATAGGGATACTGAATCGTTGACGGTTCCCGGAACATCCAACTCATGGTGACTGCTAAACCTTCAAAAATTGAAGTCACCGAATTGCGAACATTTCCTATGTAATCTTGAAAAGCTGACATCGTCTATCCTCGTTTTATTACACAGCCCACTTCGTATATACCTTGTCTCCAGCAGAAACAATATTGTATCGAACACGCGCGATATAAGCTACTAAAAGCCCCATTCCCATCAAAAACATCACCACACGAATCCCCAATGCTACCATACTTTCCCAGGGAAGAATAATCATCCAGCCCAGCATCAGGATCGTGCAAATAAAAACCGTTGGCACCAGATACTTCCAGCACAGAGCCATCATTTGGTCGACCCGAATGCGTGGCAGCGTCCAGCGTAGTTGAATAATTAAGAAAACCAAGGCCAATGTCTTAACAACAAAGACCACTAAAGAGGCCAATTCAAGACCGACAGCCTGCATGCCCGTGGCGCTTTCCATCATCTCCAGGGAAACGAAGGGAATCTGCCAGCCGCCTAAGAAAGCAATAACTCCTACCGCTGCCGCAATCCAGGTATTGGCGAATTCTGCCAGGAAATAAGCAGCAAAACGGAAACCGGAATACTCTGTATTATATCCGGAAACCAACTCACTTTCCGCTTCAGGCAAATCAAAGGGCGTTCGTGAGCCTTCAGCCAACGCGGAAACGAAGTAAACGATAAAGAGGATGAACATCATTGGCGAGTGAAAGATGAACCAATTCCAGGGCTCGCCAGCCTGTGCCTTAATGATATCCTGGGTGCTCATACTGCCGGCTAAGAGGACCGCCGGTAAGAGAGACAAGCCTGTAGGAATTTCGTAAGAGACAATTTGTGCCGCAGAGCGCATTCCACCAAAAAGAGCCCACTTCGAATTGGATGCCCAACCGCTCATTAAAATACCGACAACGGAAATAGAAGTAATGGCCAGGACATAAATGATACCAATATTAAGATCAGCACCAATGATACGATGCGAAAATGGCAGCACCGCAAATCCACCGAAGACACCGATGGCCATTAAATAAGGTGCCAACTTAAAGAGTGGTCTGTCCGCTGAGTCAGGAATAATATCTTCCTTAATGATCAACTTCACCGCATCCGCAAGCCACTGCAATAAGCCTTGGGGACCAACACGATTCGGGCCAACACGACTCATCATCCGCGCACCAATACGTCGCTCAAAAAAGATAAAGAGTCCGGCATAAATTGCCGCAAAAGTAACGATCGCTCCAGCCCCGGCACCAATGATTGCCGCAGAGACATAAGGCTGAAATAATTCAGGAATCGCTACATTTTGAAATATCCATTGCGCTAGGGCTTCCATATCATCTCCGTAAAAAGCGGCCGAATTACTATAACTTTGACCAATTTTCGACCCAAATTAGATAAAAATCGTTTTTTTAGCAACACTTGAGCACAAAAAACGATAAATAGAGTATGAAACGTCGACAAAGGCGTACTGTGTGCGCTAGACAGGTAAAATGACCCATTTTGGGGTGACGGCGTCGACGAAAAACAGCTAAGATAAGCGAATCGGGAGCAAATAAATGAGTGACAGCAGCATACGAACCAACGGTAATTCCTCAGCTTTAAGCGCCAATCGGCCCAGTACGAACGATCGTACCAGCGAGCGCAGCGACGATTCGCGGCGTATCAGCACCGGTAGCTCCAACCGCAGCACCACCCCCGAAGTCTCCGACGGCATCGACAACACGCCGAGCAATCGTTCGGTCAACGAGAGTTCAAGCAGTCTGCCAAGCGTACAGCCACCTTCTCCCAATGGCGGTACATCCATTCGCACTCCCGGACCAGTCGACCGCACCGAGCACGATATGGTGCTTGCAGAGCGGGACGCTATGGCGGCCGAACTTGCTGGCTTGCAAGATGACATGGCTGCAGAAAATGTTGCCAATGCGGAAGCTTCCAAAAAGCCCGGTTTCTTAAGAGCGCTTTTGGAAATCGGCGAATTTATTCTACGCCTGATGCCCGGTATTGGGCAGATCGTTAGCGGAATTTCCGCCATCGTTCGCTTTAGCCGTATTGCGGCTGACTGGATGGATCCCAATAAGGAAGTGGATAAAGCCGATCTGGTGGCGTTAGCCGGCGATCTGGCCGGCACATTCCTACCGGTCTACGGCGGTCTGATTTCCGCCACCACCAATGCCGGTGTGAACATTTGGAAAAACGAGTCCAATCTGCTCGGCGGTATTAACCGAGTTTCCTGGCTACAACGTTTTCATGATACGCCGATTGTTGGTCACCTTATCGATCGTGGTGATGTGGAAAGCCCGGCAGTTTATTACAGCAAAGGCATTGTCGATAAGGGCAAGTCACTTTTTACCGACGCGAAGGATTTCGTCGTCAGCATGGGTAAAGGTGTAAGCAAAGGCTTCAAGGATGGCGTTAATGCGATTCGCGAAAACCATGGTGCCGCACCCGCCAAGAATGAAGCATCGGAAAACACCCCCTTGCTTCGACCAGCGACTGTCGATATCTCATAGGTTAAGCAATAAGCTCTTAACCTTTAGCCGATGGGGACGTCGTGAATTTACCAGAGATTCCAGCCGAAAGTGATGCCACTGCACAGGCTCGCTATTTCCTCGACATGCTTGATGCCTTTGGCCAACAGGGCACGCCTGAAGCCAATCGCATTCGTAATGCTTTAATCCAAGCGGTGGATGAATATTCACGGGCTGACGAAGGAGATAAAGAAGCGGCGCAAGTCGCCCTTAAAATTCGTATGCTCGGTATTCAAGCCGGAGCTGCCGAGCTTCTTTTGAACCACTGCCGACGACTGCACACATTCTTTTCCAAGCAGACCCGAAAGATCGGCACTAAATCACAAAAGGGGCAAACCATCCGCAACACCGCTGAAAGTCTGAATGCACTTTGTACGGCTCTGAGTTCAATCATTGAAGCTTTGGAAAGTGGTGATGAAAGCTTGCAGGAAGAGGCGCAAAGCAATCTGCAAATCGCCCAAAGCAAAATGGAAGAAGTTCAAGCTTCCTTGTAAATTAAAAAATCAATTTTTGCGAATCGGTCGTCGGCCATCGGTTATCGGACGTCGGCCACTCGCCTACTCGACTAAACGTCAACCACTCACCTGCGCGACTAAGCTG